>CANROD010000004.1 GCA_947632105.1 uncultured Oligella sp.
CAGATCCGTCGATCGGTAATAAAATCTTCTTGTACATAATTATCTCCTTGTTAAGACTCTCTTGCTGCCGCTAGGGCATAAACAGTTGCGCTACGATTCCCACTACGACAGTAGGCTAATACAGGCTTAGGCAAATCCTCAATGACAACGGTAAACTCCTCAATATCACCCTCAGTAGGACCACCGCTAATAATAGGTAAATAAACAGCCGTGAGCCCTAAACTCTCTGCCACCTTAATCATCTCTGCTGAAGTTGGCTGCTGAGGACCACCCTCACCATCAGGACGATTAATCAATAACGATCGAAAGCCAGCCTGGCTAGCCGCATGTATATCCTCAACACTAAGCTGAGCCGCTACCGCGTACTCGTCGTTAAGCTGTGTAAATGACGCTTGACTCATGACATAAAACCTATTAAAAAAACTTAGTCTATAACCCTATTATAAACATCTAAACAATTAAATAAATAACAAATTAACTATTTTTTGCTTATTTACTTTATTCTTGAACAAATAAGTAACGCATTCTGACTTAAAAATATATCGTCCTTACTTAAAACGATGCCACAAGGACTTGTCACCAATGGCTTTATCAAGCACCTCAACATAGGCTTGATGCTCACTCAGCTCATCCTCATCCGCTTTAATAACAGCTAAATTAACCGTATTGATAAACCCCGCAGCAGCGTCGCTTGTCGACGACTTAGATGCTTGCTCATCTTCTTGAAAAGCATCTAGTAAGCCGTACTGCTCGCGTGTCAGTGCAATCCAGACATCTGCTAGCAACTCAGCATCCAGCAAAGCACCGTGCAATACGCGATGCTCATTAGAGATCTTTAAACGATCACAAAGTGCATCTAAGCTATTTCGCTGTCCAGGAAATTTGGAGCGAGCTAACGCTAAGGTATCGGTCACTTTACCTGCAATATCATTGATCGGCGCCATTTTACAACGCGCAAACTCAGCATCTAAAAAGCCCACGTCAAAGGCCGCGTTGTGGATCAGTAACTCAGCACCCATTAAATAGTCAGCAACTTCTTGCGCATGCTGATCAAAGGTATTGAACTGGCTTAAAAACTCTGTTGTTAAGCCGTGAACTGCCAAAGCACCGGGATCAGAATCTCGCTGTGGATTGAAATAAATATGCAAATTATTGCCCGTAGGCTCACGATTTACTAACTCAACACAACCAATCTCAATCACACGATCGCCATTATTGGCATCTATACCCGTGGTTTCCGTATCTAAAACAATTTGACGCATCTTGAAAACACAACACCCTAAAAACAAAAAAGCCTAAGTGACAATATCAACCTAGGCTTTTCTTAAGCAAAACTTAACTACAGACCTGAAACGACTGCATTAAAACCTGCATCTACGTGAAGGATTTCGCCAGTAATACCTGATGCGAGATCAGACACTAAGAAAGCAGCAGACTTACCCACATCCTCAATATCTACACCGCGCTTAAGTGGTGCATGCTCAGCAACGAAATTGAAAATATAGTTAAAGTCCTTAATACCTGCTGCTGCAAGTGTTTTGATAGGACCAGCAGAAATACCGTTAACACGAACACCCTTGTCACCGACAGCTTTAGCTAAGTAGCGTACGCTCGCTTCTAGAGAAGCTTTAGCCAAGCCCATCATATTGTAGTGGGTAATCGCTCTCTCAGCACCTAAGTAGGTTAAGGTTAAGAAGTTACCTTTGCGTTTTTCTACCAAAGGCAAAAACTCCTTGGCCATAGCGGCAAAGCTATAGGCTGAAATGTCGTGTGCTTGACGGAAGTTTTCACGATTGTAGCCATCGAGGAAGTTGCCGGCGATAGATTCACGCGGAGCAAAGCCAATAGAGTGAATAACAGCATCAATACCGTCACCCCAGTGCTCAGCAATTTGCTTTACACAATTTTCGATGCTTTCGTCAGAAGACACATCACAGGGCACAACAATATTAGTGCCAAATTCTTCAGCGAACTCTTTGACACGCTCTTCAAAACGCTCGCCAGCAAAAGTAAAGGCCAATTCAGCACCCTGCTCATGACAAGCTTTGGCGATACCGTAGGCAATGGAACGATTTGAAATCAAACCGGTCAAAACAATTCGTTTATTCGCTAAAATACCCATGAATTTTTCCGTAACAACTTAATTTAAAATGATTAATTATAACTTCTTTTTCTAAATGAGGAATGCCCAAACCACCTTAATGGCTTAGGCAATACAAATTTTTCACTAATAATAAAAGTGATTTTATCCTTCAGCACCTGAATGCGGCAATCTTAACACCATACCAATCTGCAAACCATCTGCTGCGATATTATTCAACGCGGCAAGATCATTGACGTTAGTATTATAGCGTCGCGCCAAGCTGTAAAGCGTTTCACCCTTGACAACTTGGTGCGTTGCTGGATTGCGATAAGTACTGGATACCGCACTAGCTTGAGGCTGATAATTAGCTGGACGAGCTGTAACACCCGTTGTACCTAAGCTATCATCCCAGGTCACTCGCTGTACCACCGCACCGCTCGTTTGTACATTAGCTGCCAATGCAGGACCAGTACCCACACTAGGTAAGGCAGCTGACTGACTCGAAGCGGCTATAGCCATATTACTCTGTGGATTAGGACTAGCAAGTGCACTCGGCATATTAGCATGGTTTGATGCTAATGCAGGAACCGCTGTTTCTACCGAGCCATCAGCACGAATCAAATCAGCTAGCGGATCAGTGCCAGCACTCACCGCTCTGGATGTATTGCTAGCCAATGCTGACGCTTTAGGTGCTGCGACAGGCGTAGGACGCTGAACGGCTGCTGGCGCTACTTGATTAGTTTGAGTTCGCTCAATCAAGGCCAGCATCATATCAGGAGCAGCGGCAGGTGCAGCTTGCGGTCGAATAGGCGCAGGTGGCGTCGCTCTGATACCAGACGGTGAGGCACTTGGTGAAATACCATTACCTCTCGGCAACATCAGTGTTCTGCCACTAATAGCAACACTTTGTCTGCCATTGTAGCCATTGAGCTGCTTAAGCAACGCTAAATCAACGCCATGACGTTGGGCAATACTAGCTAAAGACTCACCTGAACTCGGTGTATAGCCAGTGTAAGAGGATAAGTTACCCTTATAATTCGCTAAATTTTTCTTATATGAGGCGACATTGGCCTTGGGAATAATAATACTTTGTTGATGCTCGGCCAAAATAACCGGACGATGAAACTGTGGATTCATCTCTTTGAATTCAGTTAAAGACATACCAGCTAATTTAGCGGCTACGTCTAGATCAATATCGACTGTTTTGGAGACTATTTCAAAATACGGCTGGTCAGGGACATTAGGTAAAGTAATACCGTATTTAGCTGGGTTACTGATAATACGCTTAAATGCTAAAAGTTTTGGTACATAGTCACGCGTTTCTTTTGGCATTTTCAATGACAAATAATCAGTCCCTAAGCCATTCTTGGCATTGCGCTCACGAGCACGCTTAACCGAGCCCTGACCCCAGTTATATGAGGCTAAAGCCAAATGCCAGTCATTGTCTTGAAAATTATATAAATATGCTAGGTAGTTAATCGCTGCATGCGTAGAGTCCACAGGGTCTCGACGCTCATCTAACCACCAGTTCTGAGCCAACTTAAAGTCAGTGCCAGTAGCTGGCATAAACTGCCAAAGCCCCGAGGCTTTGACACGGGACAACGCAGTGGTATTATACGCACTCTCAACAAATGGCAATAATGCTAATTCTGTAGGCATACCACGCTTTTGCAATTCAGTCGTCACATAGTGTATGTATTTACTAGAACGATTAGCCATCGTCTGTACTGAGCCCGGGCGCTTGGTATAATAATCAACCCAGTAATCAACCCGACTATCCTTTAAATCTGGCATCGCGTAGCCCGCACGAATACGGTCCCAAACATCATCATAATGCTTAGATAATCTAGCGCTATCATTTTGAAGACTTCCGCCTGTAGAAGAGCAACCGCTAACAATCGCAGTAGTCGCTAACAAAGCGCAGATAAAAAATCTCGTAATCATAAGACCTTGCTTTTAAAATTGATTCAAGAGATGAAGGGAAAAATTGCTTAGCATTATAAGTTAAAAAGCGAGCCTGTAGCGCATTAGTAACAATATTTAGCTATGCGTTATTTTTCCATTCTCTTAACGCACCAAAAACCGCCTCAGTTTCATGTAACTCAGCCCCTACATAAGACTGAACAGCTTCAATGACTGACCGCTCTCGCACGCGCATAAAAGGATTAGTTGCTTGCTCTTGCGCGATTGTTGTCGGTAATGTCGGTAAATTTTGCGCCCTAAGCTCACGCGCTTGACGTGACCACTCATGTAGGGCTTGGTTATTAGGTTCAACACTCAAAGCCCAGTCGATATTACTTAATGTGTATTCATGAGCACAATAGACATGAGTATTGTGCGACAATCTTCCAAATTTATCAATACTTTGCAGCATTAAGCTAGAATCCCCTTCAAATATTCGACCACTACCGCAAGAAAATAAAGTGTCACCACAGAACAAAGCGAAATGATCATTATTAAAAACAGCGGTATAAGCAATATGACCCATTGTATGTCCCGGTACCTCTAACACCTTAAACTCAGCATCTATACCATCAATCTGGACCGAATCGCCTTCTATCAACCCCTCGTTTAAACATGGAATCGGCCTTGTTTCAAAAGCTGGTCCATAAACAATCGCACCGTATTGTCGCACTAGGGATTGCACCCCACCAGTATGGTCATCGTGGTGATGTGTAATTAAAATAGCCTTTAAATTTAACTCTTTTGATTCTAAATGACTAATCACCGGTTCAGCTTGACCTGGATCAACCACCACTACATTGTCCCCCTGGCGAATAATCCAGATATAATTATCATTGAACGCGGATATTGGATAAATTTCGGTATTCATAAATCCTCCTGAAAATTGAATTTGATGACGAGCAAACCAAACATCACACAACGCCAAATATCACTCGACGAATGGCTAACAACCCCTCTGGGGGAGCTCGCCTGTCACTGGATGCTAGAAAAAGCGGATGACTTAGTGGTCAATGTGTTTGGCTATACTGCCCTACAACTTGGCCTACAGTCATGTGATTTACTGCGTAGTAACCGGATTCGGACCAAAGTTATTCTAACTCAAGACGACTTAGCCAATCTTGACGCCAAGGATATTGTCACAGATGAAGCAAATAAGCCCAAGCAAAGCAGTGATTTGCCCTATCAAAAAGAACTGGAGCATATCTATCATCATAATAATGACATCCCCCAGCCCTTTGCAAAAGAGCAACTTCTTACCTCTCAATACCTCAACTATGACGACGAGTCAGTTGATTTAGTCGTGTTACCCTTTACTCTTGATTGGCATAATAACCCACACCATATTCTGAGAGAGGTTGAGCGTGTACTGGCTCATGAGGGTCGTATCATTATTTATGGTTTCAATCCTTATAGTCTTTGGGGACTGCGTAACAAGCTCTCGCGCTATCCCTACCTGCCTATTCCCAATCGCAAGCAAATTTCACTACAAAAAACTAAGGATTGGCTACAATTACTGTCCTTTGAAATTGACCGAGGTCAACTCGCTTGCTATGAGCCAGCCTGTATGAATAAAAAGCGATTAGAGCAGTTTGCTTTTATGAATAAGGCAGGTAATCGTTGGTGGCCCTTTGCTGGTGCAATATTTTATCTCTCTGCCATAAAGCGTCATACAAACCCTAGCCTAGTTGGTCCAGTCATTCACAAAATGCAGAAAAAAAGCAGCTTAAGACCAGCTGCGGTCGCCACAAAAAACAACATTGAGTAGA
The DNA here is from genome assembly GCA_947632105.1 of uncultured Oligella sp. Lineage (GTDB taxonomy): Bacteria > Pseudomonadota > Gammaproteobacteria > Burkholderiales > Burkholderiaceae_B > Oligella. Next base: position 5,815 of record CANROD010000004.1, read on the forward strand.
GGATGTAATGTCAAACAAAAGCATAATAAAAGTCTGGACTGATGGTGCCTGCAAAGGCAATCCAGGCCCCGGTGGTTGGGGTGTCTATATGAAGTACAAAGATGCCACACTAGCTGGACGAGAGCATGAGCTATTTGGTGGAGAGCTTGAAACGACCAATAATCGTATGGAGATGACTGCCGTTCTCAAGGCCTTGGAGTTTTTTAAAGAGAGCTGGCCTATTGAGATTTATGTTGACTCACAGTATGTCAAAAAAGGCTTGACCGAATGGATGCCTGGTTGGCTCAAAAAGAACTGGAAAAACTCAGCGAACCAGCCTGTCAAAAACAAAGACCTGTGGTTAGCATTACTTGAGCAGACTAAACGCCACGACATCCAATGGTTTTGGGTGAAAGGTCATAGCGGTGACGCCGGTAATGAACGCGCTGACGAGCTTGCCAACAAAGGTGTTGAGCAAGTCCTCGCCAAGCAGAGATGATATTGCTGCAGCGAGTTAAAACTCTCCGCAGTTAAGACGGCGAGCGCGCTCGCGCTCATAATCTGCCTCTCTATCTATACGGTTACGGTTTAAAAAGTTACCGGAACCCGGACCTACCTGCGCATTGCTTTGAATAATACGCTGATTAGAAATCGCACAACCGTTGCTATCTACCGCATCGCCAGCTTGGGTTGTACATGCACCTAAAACAAAGGCTGTGGTAAGCACAGCGAGTAATTTAAACTTAATCATTAACCGAACCAAATAAATAAAGCTAAAATGCTAAAAACTACCGAAGAGACCCTAACTAACCGTAAGTACACATTTTTTGTACACTGAGCTCTTGCACTTGGTCTAAGCGATGCTGAGCCGCATCCACCACCTGAGCATCACGTCCTTCCGGTGCACTCTTAAGATTGTCAGCGCGAACGTTATTAATAACGCGAGTTAGTCGCTCAGACTCCTTCCAAATATCACGACAAGTATAACTACTCATCTCGGTCTCAGTCATTGGCTCATAAATTGGTAATTGCACACAAGCGCTCAGTGAGGCCGCTGCCAACACAAAAAAAACAACTTTTTTCATCAAAATCTCCTTTGCTGCTATTTTAGCTGATTATCTACCACTAACCTGTTCAAAAACCTTCTGCCCTGGCTTAAAGCGATAAGCCGCACCAGCACCCACCACTAAACTACCCACGGTCGGCTGAAGGCGAATTAAGTAAAAATCCCCTAAGGTTCTCAACAAGGACACCATTTTGCCTTGCCTTTGCTCTAAGTCAACAAGCACCTCATCAAAAAGCGTGTTGTCACGCTCAGTCACTGTGCATTCAACCTCATAACGCACACGCCCCCTAACAAAGAGATTAGCGGTAGTTGATTCATCAGCCGTCAACATAATCGAGGCTTGCGGGCGTTCAATGAGGTTCGGCGTATGCTCTGCCAAATAGCTAATAAATATATAAAACGCCCCCTCTTTTTCGACAAAAGGTGCATAACTAATCAAAGGTGAATTATCGGCATTAAGACTTGCTATCATCACAGTCTTTTGCTCATGAAGAGCGGATAGCTTCTCCGCTAACTCGGCGTTTTTAACAAGACGCTCATCGCTTGATTTAGTCATTTTTAAGACTCCCAATGAATTATCACTTTAGCCATTTCTTAAAAACTAACGCTTTCACTTACAGTTAGTATATTTTGCTTTAATATAAATTGAATCATCAATAAGCTTAACAGCATCAAAATTAGTAGTTACCATGCGCATTTTACACACTTCTGACTGGCATCTAGGCCGTTCCCTCCTTGGCAAAAGACGATATCCGGAATTTTCTCAATTTCTCGACTGGATGTTGCAAACCATTGAGGAGCAACAAATCGAGGTACTGATTATCGCCGGTGATGTGTTTGACACAACCACACCTAGTGTCACCGCTCAGGATCAGTATTACAACTTTTTAGCGAAAGCTGCTACCAAACCATCTTGTCAGCATATCGTAGTAATTGGTGGTAATCACGACTCCGCAAGCTTTTTAAATGCACCTGGTGCTATTTTAAAAAGCTTGAATGTCCACGTCGTTGGTCAGGCCTGTGAAGATGTCAACGACGAGGTATTGGTACTTCAAAACAACCAAGGCGAGGTGGGGTTAATCGTCTGCGCAGTACCCTATTTAAGCGATAGAGATATCCGTCGCTATATCCCGCTTGAAAGTTTAGAGGATAAAGACCAACGCATTATTGAAGCTCACCAGCTGCATTATCAAGCCGTGGCTGAGCATGCCAACACCTTGGCAACCCAATACAATGTACCGATGGTAGCGACAGGCCATTTATTTATGACCGGCGGTCTCACCAATGAAGGTGACGGCGTACGTGATTTATATGTTGGTACTTTAGGGCAGTTAAAAACTGATTTGTTTAGCCCTGACTTTAACTATGTAGCCTTAGGCCACATCCATCAAAACCAAAAGGTTGGCGGATTCAATCACATTCGATATAGCGGCAGCCCTTTAGCAATGTGCTTTGCTGAAATAACGCGCCCTAAAATTGTCTTGGTCATCGACTTTAATGAACGTCATGAGGCTGAGGTGAAAGAGCTCGAAGTGCCTAGGTTCCAACGACTGGACAAAATCTCCGGTAATCTAAACTCCTTACTCTCCCAACTGAAAGCGTTAAAAGCTCTCAATGAGTCTATTTGGCTAGAGGTCACTTTTGACAGTGAAGAGCTACAACCCAACCTACGCGCTATGTTGATGGATTGTATCCAAGACTCCGAGATAGAAATTTTAAAACTGATTAACCACCAACGCCACGGTCAGCACCTCCAAAGTGACGGTGCGATCGAAAACCTCAAGGAATTAACCGTTGAAGAGGTATTTAAGCGCCTACTTGAGCGCCAAAATATTCCTGAGGAACAACGAGGTGAGTTAATAAAAACTTATCAAGAAGCATTATTTAGACTAAATCAAGAACAAGAAAACACAACAGAAACGCTATGAAATTATTAGAGCTACGTTTTAAAAACCTCAACTCTCTTGAAGGAGAATGGTTAATTGACTTTACTCATCCTGAGTATGAGCAAAATGGTATTTTTGCCATCTCCGGCCCTACTGGTGCTGGCAAAACCACTCTCTTAGATGCTATTTGCCTAGCGCTCTTCGGCTGTACACCAAGATTAGAGATAATTTCTCAATCACAAAATGAGATTATGTCGAAGCAACATGGAGAGTGCTTCACCGAGCTTAAATTTCAAACAAGCAGCGGTGTTTATAGCGCTCATTGGAGCCAACGCAAAGCACACAATCGTCCTGACGGTAAGTTACAGCAGGTTAAGCGTGAGCTATTTGATGTCAATTCAGGAAAACTACTCTCAAGCCGTCTTAGTGAGATAAATCAACTAGTCACTCAAGTCACTGGACTAGATTTTCAACGCTTTACTCGTACCGTTTTACTGGCTCAAGGTCGTTTTGCCGACTTCTTAAACGCGAAAGAAGAAGAGCGCTCACCAATTCTTGAGCAAATTACCGGCACTGAGATTTATAGCGACATTTCGATTAAAGTACACGAAATCAAAAATAAAGAAGAGAAAAAATTAACTGAGCTAACGATTGCAGTTAATGGCATTAACCTATTAAAAGCCGAGGAAGTTGATCAACTAACAAACTCTCTCACCGTTCTTGAACAGCAACTCAGTACCATTAATGAGCAACAAAAAGAAACTGCTATACTCATCAAATGGTGGGAGGACTCACTGCAGGCCCAGCGTTCTCAAGAAAAACTCAATGTTGAACTAACTCAATGCCGACAGGCTGTGCAAGACTTTGCTCCGCAAGCACAAGCATTGATATTGGCCAATAGAACCTTACCCTTGATTAAACTCCATACCGAACTTAACGGCTTACGGAGCAACCTTAAAAGCAATCAAGAAGCACTGACTAAATTCACTCCTCAATTAGCCACAGCGACTAAAACTCTCAAGCTCAAAGAGTCTGAGTTAATCGAGGTAGCGAGCCATAAAAACAAAGCTAGTCAATTACTAGAGGACCAAAGAACCACCTTTAATCAAGTACGTGAATTGGACGCAACTATTGCTCAAGAGAAAAAGCTACAAACGCAAGAAACCGAACGTTTAAAGAACCTCACTCAGCGCTTAAGCAATAGCTCAGAAGAGCTTGCAAACCACCGCACTCGTCATGGAGAAATAACAGAACTAGTGAAGCAACTCAGCCAACGTATTCTCGTTCAAGGCTATAGTTTAGGGAGTCTAACCCAACGCTCACTAGAACAATACGCTAGCTCAGAGGAAATTGATAAGCTCTTTACAGTTCTCAAAGACACACATGAAATTAATAAGCTCACTCAGCTAATTGATAGCTCAAAGAATAATCTACGCGATTTAGAAGCTATCGCTGATGAAACTCAGCGCTACTGTGACAAAAACTCAAGACTGAACAAGCACCAAGCGACAATTAAGCAATACCACGATGAAATTAATCAGCTCATTGTCAAACGCTCTAAATTAGAGCAAGAGCTCAGAATCCATGAAGCTAAAGTGGCGCAGCATGAGGCTGAATACAAACTAGCAGCGGCGATTAAATCACTTGAAGAGCACCGTCATGATTTGGAGGATGGTAGCCCATGCCCCCTTTGTGGCGCATTAGAGCATCCATTACTCAAGGGCGAGTTTAATTCACCCAACATTTCAGAACACGACTTAGAAGAAAGTAAAAAAACTGAAAAAGCAGTTTTAATGATGCTAAATGACAATGCTCGACAGGTTGCTCATCTCGACGCCGGCGCCAAGGCAACTGAGAAACAACTTACTGAGGATGCGACAGAACTAGCTAATTTATTAAGCAGAATTGAAGCTAAGCACGAACTATTGGTGAATACCTTTGGCTCGAGCCTTGCAATTGAAACCACCACTGATTTAAAAAATGTACTAGATAAGCAACAAATCTCACCTGCTGCTTTTAAAACCCAAGCGCAACGCCAACTAGAGCAAATCAAGCGACTCGAAAAAGAACGCAATGTGAGAGAAAAGGCTCAGCATTGGAGTAACAAAATGAGTGTTGGCTTTGAAGGTTTAAAAGCCAACATCAGTAACCTTAAAGCGCAAATCAAATCGTATCAAGAAGACGCTCAGACGTTGCAAGATGAGACTCAAAAACGACAACATCTGCTCAAAACCTCAATTGAATCTCGTCAAACGCTGTTTGCTTGCAAGGATCCAAATAAGGAAGAAGAAAAACTCAATCGTAAACTTAAAGAGCTGGAAGCGTTGTTTGAAGAAAAAAACAAAGCACGACAAGAAGCTGATAGTGCCCATATCAGACTAAGCCAACACCTCAAAAGCATTCAAGAAAACGTTGCTGCATTTGAGGTTCAATTAAATACAATTGAACCTCAATTTAACCTACAACTTGAAAAGCAACAATTTGATAGTGAGAACAGCTTCTTGGCCGCTTGTATTGATGAGGATGAGCGACTTAATTTGGATCGAAGACAGCGCCGGTTAGCAGAGCGTCAGAGTACGCTCACAGAGCAACTACAACACGTCGAAGACAATTTACAAAGCCTAGCTCAACAGCAACCTGAAGTACCTAAAGCGTTGAATCTCTGTCGCTCAGAGCTCGAATCGCTCGAAGCAGAAAAGGCCAAACTTAATGCGTTCAAGGGTAGAGACCAAGAAAGGCTTAATACACACCTTGAGGCGGCTGCACGAGTAGCTGAACAAAATAAACTCATCGGCATCCAAGAAAAAGAGACCAACCGTTGGCGCATGCTGCATGATCTGATCGGCTCAGCGGATGGTAAAAAATATCGTAACTTTGCCCAAAACTTAACCTTTGAGCTCGTCCTGCACTATGCCAACGTACAGTTAAAGCAAATGAGTGATCGCTACTCACTACGTATAGAGAAGACTATCAATAGTAAATTAGAACTAACAGTAGAGGACCACTATCAAGGCGGTGAAATTCGTTCGATTAAGAACCTCTCCGGCGGTGAAAGCTTTATTGTCAGTTTAGCCTTAGCGCTAGGGCTATCACAAATTGTATCCGGTAATATGCAGCTACAATCACTATTTTTAGATGAGGGCTTTGGTACCTTAGATGAGGACAGTTTAGACATTGCCTTGAGCTCTTTATCTAACTTACAACTAAGCGGTAAAACCATCGGCATTATTTCTCATGTGATCGCCTTAAAAGAAAGAATCAGTACCCAAATACGAGTTATCCCGATGAGTGGTGGACGTAGCCGTCTAGAGGGGCCTGGTTTATGTGCTATATGATTTATATTTAGGGAGTTCTGATAATGAACCGTTATGAAATAAGCGATAACTTATTTGAAGAGTGGCTTAGCCATTGCCATCAGAACTTCCCTAGCCTCCTACTAGAGCGTGCATTAGATAGTCATAAAGGCAGCTTCGGCACCGTCGGTATCATCGGCAGCAGCCAAGGCATGAGTGGTGCCATTGTACTAGCCGGGACTGCTGCCCTACTCAATGGCTGCGGCAAGCTATGGCTTGGCTTTTGCCAAGACCAGCTACCGATACCTTATATTAATGATCGACCTGAGTTAATGTTGACGACTGCTCATAACCTACTTCAGCGTACAGACATTACTCACTGGGCTGCAGGCTGTGGCATGGGTGCCTCCACACCCTCTTACGAAATATTAAAAATTCTCTTGCAACAGGAAGTTCAAAAGCCCTTATTACTTGACGCTGATGCCTTAAACATACTCAGTATTCACCCTGAGCTTGCTGAGCTGCTATTAGCAAGAGCAATCCCCTCTATTCTCACACCTCACCCAACAGAAGCAGCCCGTTTATTAGCCTGCAGCACCGATGAAATACAAACCAACAGAGAAGAATCCGCACTTGAACTCTCTGAAAAGTATTTTAGTCGGGTTGTACTAAAAGGCCACCAAACAATTATTGCCACCCCCGATGAAGAACTCGTCATTAATCAAAGCGGGAATCCTGGACTTGCTACCGCAGGAAGTGGCGATGTATTGAGTGGCATGATTATTAGTCTATTAGCCCAAGGTCTATCAGCTGACGAAGCGGTAGCCGGTGGCGTTTGGTTGCATGGTGCGTCGGCTGATCTACTAGCCCTTAATCAAATCGGTCCCATCGGCCTATGTAGTGGAGAATTAGCTGTCGCTGCCAGATTTTTACGTAATGCGTTAGTGTCAGCTTAGGCAGATATTTAAGTCAATAGAAAAAAGATATCGTTCTAATAAATTTTACGGTAAAAAAACCACAAAACTAAAGCATGATTGATAATCATTATTACTCAAATGTTGCAATATGTTTTTTTGTGCGATATGCTTACACGCAATTTAATGATATTCATTATCATTTCTATTAGCTTTTATTTGTTATTTTTAAGAGATTTTTAAATGTCCCCCAACTTTAAATTAAATCGTGTCGCGCTGGCAATTACCCTCGCAAGTACAGCAGCCACTTCAGCTTACGCTCAAAGCCTTGATATATCTAATGATGCAAACCAAGAAGTTGTCGAGTTAGATAATATCTTTGTCACTGCATCAGGTGTTGGTGTTAATGTTAATGACGCTCCTGCCAGTGTGAGTGTCATTACTAACCAAGAGTTATTGGACAGACCAGCTTCTACGATTGCTGATGCATTAGGCCGTTTACCAGGCGTCAGCGGCGGTTATACCTCAGTCGGTGCAGGTTCTAAAATCAAATTCCGTGGTTTACCTGATAAATACACTCTCGTGCTAATTGACGGTAAGCGCATTGGTAACTCTTCCTTACTAGGCCACCGTCCTGATACCCTCGCTCAGGATTTAGGCGGTTTATCACCAGAAGATATCGAACGCATTGAAGTTGTGCGTGGTGCCATGTCTACTCTCTATGGTTCTGATGCCATGGGCGGTGTTGTTAACATCATCACGAAAAAAGTATCTCCAATTTGGACTGGCTCTGTTAGTAGTACTCTGGAAATACCTGACTCCGGTAGCAAGGGGGACACCTATATCAATAGTTTCTCAGTGAGTGGCCCTATTGTCGATGGTCTAGGTATCCGTTTAGGTGGTAGTCACACTAAGCGTGAAGCGGATAGTTCTGCAGATGGTAACTCAGGTACTAAAAACCAATCACTCAATGGTAAATTGACTTGGGAAGCCAACCCAAATCACTCATTCTACTTAGAGGGTAAGTACGGAGAGCAAAAGTCTGATAACTTAGCTAACAATCTGGCAGAAGATGAAGAGCTCATAAGTGAAGAATTTGCTCTAGGCACCATGAAAAACTACAACTTAGGCGTTGGTTATGATGGTCGTTTCGGTGATGTAAATACCAAGTTTGATCTTTACATGAATCGCTACAAAAATGAAAATGATAATGCAGATTCTGCATGGAGTGGTGCTGAATCTAAAGAGTACGTGGCCGATCTTAAAGTCGATATGCCACTCACTACCTTTGGCATTGATCAATTCGTAACCGCCGGTTTACAGTACAAAAAAGAAGAAGTATCTAACCCAAGTAATATCGGTAATATCGCTACCTTTATTCTAGAGGCTGGCGGCACACCTGTTCCAGTAGAACCTAATCCTGATGGCTGGGCATGGTCTATTTTCCTAGAGGATCAAATCTTCTTACGCGACAACTTGACATTAACCTTAGGTATCCGCGGTGACAAATCTGACGGTTATGATTTTAACGTCAGTCCACGTGCTTATATGGTTTATCACCCAACTGACTCTTGGACCCTCCGAGGAGGTGTATCTAAGGGCTACCGCGCACCTAACTTAAAAGAACGTTCACTAACATCTGGTACCTCATCTATGGGGATGGGTTGTAACTCACTAATCGCACTAGGTTACTCTGGTGGTGGTTGTGTCATGGTAGGCAACCCTGATCTTAAGCCTGAAGAAAGCGTGAACTATGAGTTTGGTCTTGGCTATGAGCACCCTCAAGGCTATGCTGCCGGTATTACTTGGTTCAAGAGCGACATTGACAATATGATGCAAAACGGTGTGTTAGGCAAATTCAATGGTGTTTGGTATACCCAGCAATACAATATTGAAAAAGGTGCTACTGAGGGTATTGAAGCTACCTTTAAGCTCCCAATTATTGATAGCTTAACCCTAAGCGGTAATGCCACTTATATGATCGAGAGTAAAAACAAAACCACTGGTGACCGTCTAACCATGGTCCCTAAGTGGACTGCCAATGCCACCTTAGACTGGCAGGCAACTGAGAAGCTCTCTACTTTCCTTGCAGTACAGTACATTGGTAAGCAGTTGTACGAACCGCTTGCCCAGAACGCTACTAACAACTTTGTTGAAAGTAATACTACCCTAGACGTTGGTATGAACTTCAACGTTAACAAAAACGTCACATTACGTGCTGGCGTTAGAAATCTTACCAACAATGTCGCTAAGACTGACGACGACTATGGTGACGGCAATGGCCGCGGCTACTACGCAGGCTTAACTGCGCGTTTCTAACGCTTAAGGCATAACATAAAAACCGTCGGTATCACTGCCGGCGGTTTTTTGCTTTTAAAAAACGATAAAATCATTCCATCATTTTCTGGAGTACTTATGATTCGTCAAGACGGCTACGTTATCGACACAAGCTACCCCTTACACTTCTACAAAGAAATGCAGGTCAGTTGGCTTAATTATATTGCTAATACTCTTGGCTGTAGCGGCCCTGACTTTAGCTCACCCTACCGCTATCTTGAACTTGGTTGTGCGACCGGCATTAACCTATTAGTTGCTGCTGCCTGTAATCCTAAGGGTCACTTTGTTGGGGTGGATTTTAATGCAGAGCATATTGCAGCTGCTGATACAGTTGCTCGCAAAGCTGGCCTCAAAAATGTTGAATTTATCCTCGCTTCCTTTGATGACTTTGCTGATAAGTACAAACAACCCTTTGATGTCATTGTCACGCACGGCGTATGGTCTTGGCTACCGCCTAAAGCACAAATGGGTATATTGCAAACCACCCATGCGCTCTTAAAGCCTCAAGGACTACTATATCTACAGTATATGTGCTATCCCGGTGCTGCACGCTTAATTAATATTCAAAAAGTACTGCACGAGGTATCGCTACATAGCCCTGATAAAGGCTCTGTCGAAAGCATTAAAGAAGGGCTTGCCCTATTGCGCTACTTAGCCAACAACGGCGCTGGATTATTTATCGATAATCCAGAACTTGAAAAAGAACTAACCGCTTTAGAGGACATTAATCCTTCTTATCTAGCCCATGACTTTCTAACAGATTACTGGCGTCCGCAGCACTCAGCAGACGTGCACCGTATTTTGGCACAAACAGGTGTCAGCTATATTGGTAGCGCTAACTGCTATGAAAATATGGATACTGTCTCCATCCCTGGCAATTTACAAGCATTAATCTCCAATACTCAACCCAAAGCGATGCAAGAAACATTACGCGATCAAGCCAGGCATCAAAATCAACGTGTAGATATTTTCCAGAAGCAACCACAAGCGCTTAGTGAGTCGGACTATGAGCGACGCATTAGTAATGTTGTCTACAAGGCAGTTATCAACTTGCCTAAAGCGGGTGAGGTACTATTTGAAACACCAATGGGTAACATCACCGGACCAGCAGAAATTTTTACACCACTCATTAACGCTTTAGCAAGCGGACCTAAATCATTTGCTGAATTACGCCAAATTGATATTTTCAAAAATGAACCAGGTCTACTACTACAATCACTAAATATGCTCATGTGGGATGACTACATCCATCCTCTTCGCGCTGATGCAGAGACAGTCACCTTTCATTCAGAATTACAGGCATGGCTTGATGAACAGGCTGTACCGCTTACTCTAGTACCTGAATGCGGTACTGCCGTTAGAAAGTAAGTCTCCGTAATAAAATAAAGGCCACTGACCATTTTTCAATGGTCTTTATTTTCAATAAAAAGTCAATAAACTCAACTGAATCTTTGTTTAATTATTACTAAACAATTACTAAATTATTGCAACATATTTCTCTTTAATATATCCTAGCTCTCATAGTTAATAATACTAATTCTCATTATTATTATAATTTAGTTTTATTTTATTTTATTTTTTTAAATATAGAGAACTCTAAAATGCTACCCCATGTTAAATTAAACCATGTCGCTTTGGCCATCGCCCTAGCTAGCACAGCAGCTACATCTACCTACGCCCAAAGTCTCGAAACAACTAATGAAACACAGGAAATTGATGCCTCAGAGCAACCTGTGACTGAACTTGGCACCATCGTCGTAAGTGCTTCAGGTTTTGCACAGCAAATCAAGGATGCTCCGGCTAGCATCTCAGTAGTAACACGCGAAGAGTTAGAAAAAAAATCCTATAAAGACATTGTAGATGTAGTTAAAGACGTACCTGGTATTTTTGTTACCGGTGGCGCAGGCCATCAAGACATCAGCATCCGTGGTATGGACAAAAAATACACCATGTATCTAGTAGATGGGCGACCAGTCTCTGCTGGACGTTCAGTCAATACGAATGGTGCTGACAGCGGCAAACAAATTGGCTTACCGCCTCTCTCCATGATTGATCGTGTTGAAGTAATCCGTGGGCCAATGTCGTCACTGTACGGTTCCGAAGCTATGGGTGGTTTAATTAATATTATTACCAGAAAAGTGTCAGATGTATGGAGTGGAACCGTATCAACCGAATACACCAAGTCTATTAACGATATCAGCAAAGACCATCATAGTACGAGCTTATTTATGGGTGGTCCATTAATCAAAGATAGACTAGGCCTACGAATCAATGGCGGTTACAGCGCCGCTGACGAAAGTGAATATCAGGTTAACAGCGGGGCAGATAGTGGTGCTAGTTGGCCAGAAACAAAACGCCGTCAAGGGGGTGCAGAGTTAATTTTCACACCCGATGACTTTAATACCTTCTCATTAGGCATCCAAAGCGCTAACCAAAAGACAACAACTACGCCGGGCAAAAGCATTCCCTTTGTTAACTCTAATGGGCGAGTGAATGAGGGTAACACCTATGAATACAAAAAGAATATCTACACACTAACTCATGATGGTAGATATGGCAACCTGACAACTAATACCTATCTGCAACACGATCTATCAGAAAAAGTACAAGATCTAAAGAAACAAGAAAAAACCACAACCTTTAATACACAAGCTAATTATCTATTAGCTGGTCGTCATATGTTGACATTTGGTGGGCACTATAAGTTTGAAGACTATACGAACGAAACTAATGGCTTCCTTTCTGCTGGAGTACCTGGAGCAGTTAGCAATGTAGATCGTTGGATTGGTGCTATATTTGCCGAGGCTGAGTGGGCCTTGCTTGATGACTTCACATTAACGACAGGCTTACGATATAACCGAGATGAACTCTTTGGTGGACACCTATCACCACGTATTTATGGTGTATATCAGTACTCACCAAAATTAACAATCAAAGGGGGAATATCCACCGGCTATATGCAACCGTCTCTCTCACAAGCGACTGCAGGCTTCGGTAGTACTACTGGCGGTGGTGGCTCTCCTGCACCACACTCTCGCGCATTAATCATCGGCAACCCTGACTTAAAACCTGAAACTAGTGTCAACTACGAATTAGGCTTCGCCTTTAGTGATGCAAATTCAGGTTTAGATACAAGTCTGATGCTCTTCCATACACAATATAAGGACAAGATTTCTGAAGACCGTTATTGTGAAAGCCCTGGAGGAGATCGTAATGACACCGCAACTTGGGCATGCCCTTATGGTGGGAACACCTACTTTTTCCTAAGCACCAACAGAAACATCAGTAAAGCAATGATGCAAGGCTTTGAGGCCACTTTTGGTTACGACCTAACACCTAGTCTACGCCTAAGTGCCAACTATACTTATACTCGCTCAGAACAAAAATCTGGTGAATTTAAAGGTGAACCTCTTAACAAGCAACCGCATCATATGGCAAACATTCAACTAGACTGGGATGCTACTGACAAACTTAATCTATGGACTCAAGGTACTTTTCGGGGTAAAACCTCTGACTATCTAAGTCGCACAAGTATGTCTACTGGCACTCCTAGCTACGCTCTGTTTGATGCAGGAGTAACTTACCAAGTCAAAAAGAACGTCCGTGTTAAAGCTGGTTTATATAATATTGCCAATAAGAAAATCACTAATGATACCTATGGTGTAGTTCTGGATGGCCGTCGCATCACTGCAGGTCTAACCGTTGACTTCTAATTCGTATTAGAGCGCAATAAGAAAAGCCACTTACAAAAAAATGTAAGTGGCTTTTTTACAGAAAAAATCTATTTTAAGCAGAAATATGTTGTTCAAACAAACCATTTTCAATCGCATCAGCTAGTTCTGCACGAACTTGCTCACGAGTTAATGACTCTACCTGTGGCATAGGGAAATTGCTTGAAAAAACATCCTTAGCAAGAAGACCGCTTTCAGTCACGACAACATCACCGCTATTAACGGCTTGAACTAGCTCCGCTTTAACTTGCTCTCGTGTTAGTGGTGCATTATCAGCAGCTATTGCTTGAGTAGCCAAAAGAGTTGAAAAAACAATTGCGATAGCAGATATTTGAGTACGTTTCATAAAGTTTATCCTTTAATTCATTTAATATATTTTGTCGACTTGAGGAGGAGAATTTACTTAAGCAACCTCCTCTGCCCTCGTCGATATATTTATAGTAACGAATATGTCATATATGATAAATGGCTGAAACGCTAATACACTACTTCTAAAATAGAAGCAATGAACCTTTATTTTCCGTTCTACATTTTGATTTTATAAATTAAAATTCAATTACTTCACATCGCTCAAATACCCTTCTCTTGATCCTCCTCGTTATCAGATACCACCAACTCCAACTCATTGCCCAATACATCTGTCGAGCCTTGAACTGCTGGTGTCAAATAACTAGGCGTATGTCCGGCTGAAGGTGCATTCCCTCTTCGCATGGATGCTTGTCTTTGACTCTCTGCTCTACTAAAATTCACGTTAGCTGCTGGCGCGTTGCCATTTCTATCCTGACCAAAATACACCACGGTATGCGGATACGGCAACTCAATATTAGCAGCATTGAAATGCTTTTTAACCAAGCGATTATAACCACGCTGGACAGCCCACTGCATACCAGGTGTCGTTTTAATTAAGACCCTAATCGTTACGCCTTTATCACTAAGAGCGGTAACACCTGGAATAGTAATTTCCTCAAGAATTTCAGGAGCAAGCACCTCATCTTCCATCAGCTCAGCAAATGCATATTTTAAATGCTCAATCGCATAGTCGACATTTTCACGATGTGCAATTGTGTACTCACCCATGTGATAAGAAAAATCACGCATATGATTTACTACCACATCAACTGATGAGAATGGAATAAGGTGATAACCACCATCCACGGTACGTATACCCACTGAACGGATAGTCATTTTTTCAACCGTGCCAAAAACACCACCAGCCTCAACGACATCATTAACATTCATCCCATTTTCAAGCTGAATAAACACACCGGTGATAATATCTTGCACCAACTTTTGTGCACCAAAACCAATCGCTAAACCTACCACTCCCGCACCAGCAAGTAGCGGAGCAATATTAATACCAACCTCTGACAGCACCACTAAGATTGCCATAGTGACAATAACAATCAACACAGCATTTCTCAGAATGGACAGCAATGTTTTTTCACGTGCACTGGGTGCATGCTCACCAGTCCCACTGAGACGCCCCTCAATAAGACTAGCAGTCACACTCCAACTCAACGCCGCAATCAATAAAACTATGCCAACATTGACGACCATATTGATTGTTGCCTTACCGGATGTTGAGCTGAGCCACATAGACAAATCAAACGCATGCCATGCATCAAGAATAACTAATAACACTACCCCAAGCGTCAGAATACGCAAGCCCTTGAGCATAGCTGGCACATATGAGTTAATACGCTCCTCAAGCATAGGTAGCTTCGATCGCAGCTCATCAGACAAGTGAATTCGTCTACTAAGCACCGCAGTCAGTATCGTCGATAAAAATAAGCCTATCACAATAGCCACGACACTTTGCATAGTCGCATGCGCCATAAAGGGCAAGGCATTAACTGGGTCTATTTGACTGACGACCAAGAGCACGGTAAAGTAGATAATTGCTAAGACATACCATACTTTGGCAAACAAACGCATTAAGGTACCAAAAAATGCCACAGTTGACTGATTCGCTCGTCGAACAAAACTATCATGCACCTCAACTCGGTGCTTCAAAATACCTCTGACAGCATAAATAAAAACACCAAACATAATCAATAAATGAATGATATTCCCTAATGAGGTACTAAATAAGAGGCTCACTACCGGTACAACTACAAGCATGCCATACCCAACAGTGGTAACCAACGTGCTTAGCCACTTATTCCAATATCGAGCAATCTCATCAGACATCATAAACAGTCTCAAATGCGGGTAACGAGGAGCAAAGATCAAACGTACTAGCGCCCGTGAAAATTCAACCACAACGAAAGCATTGACGAAAAGAGACTCAAGTACCCCTATCTCACCATTCGCCTCATTAAGAGAAATGACTACACCATAGCCCACCATAGCGGCCAAAGCGATAGCCACAACATCAATAGCGAAAGCACCAAAAATAGCTACTAGTTTGCGCAATAACACAAACTCTTTAGCGTGACGTTGATGCTTTTGAGTCGATTTTTGAACGTGAGTGGCCCAGTGTTCAATTCCTAAAAAAAATCGAGATGCTATTAAGCGAGTCAAAATAAAGGCGATGGCCGTAACGAACATGACTAAGAAAAACTTCCATAGTACTGTCTGCCACCCATCCATCCTGGTGTCCTCAACCTCTTTGCCACTAACAATAGAACCAAGGGTTTCTGCTGCAGAATCCAAGTCATCAATCACTTTTGTTAGAAAAACCTGTGTCGTATCCGCTACTCGTCTGGGTAGGGAGTCAGCTGCCTCGGCATCTTCTGTCGCGGCAACTGTCAACGGGTCTTCAGTTACCTGACCTCGTAATTGTTCAATTAGTTGTTGACGAGTTTGTTCATTTTCTAACAGATCTGCTAGCTGTGCAGGAGATGCTGTCGTAGTCACAGCAGCACCAGTCGCCGCCTCAGTAGACGTAGCTGTAACAGCATGCACCGTACCTACTGAGCACAGCAATAGAATGGCGCAAAGAAATAAAAGAAATGGATTAAACCAAGCCCTAACATCAGTTGTTCTGGGCGGTTTTGGTGAAGTTATATTGAAAAACTCTCGCACTATACTGCTCTCTTTTATAGAAATAGAAATTACTTAGCAATAAAGTAACATAGGCAGTATGTTTGATGAAAGTGAGATAGACTTATGTAACTGAGCGTATCAAATAGTTGCTATAGGTAGCTATACATAATGCAGTTTAATAAGTATGGGCATGCTGACACCGCAACGTGGCCAATAAATTCATACTACGCTATATGATGACCTCTATATGACGGGCAATAAAAAAGCTACGATATATATCGTAGCTTAATTATGGTGGGCTGGGCGAGATTCGAACTCGCGACCAACGGATTAAAAGTCCGCTGCTCTACCGACTGAGCTACCAGCCCTTGAAAGATTAAAATTATGACTTAATTCATAAGACCTGTCAACACCTATTTATCATTTGTTGTTTAAAAGTATATTTATGTGTCTTTTTAAACAACAAAACAACAAAAAAGCTATTTTTCTTCAATTATTTTTTCCATAACATTCAAAACTTTTTGAGTGTGGCGCCACTCAACTACTGTTACTGCAATACCACTGCCACAAACAATTAAAATACCTACCCACGCCCAAACATCAGGGAACTGCCCCCAAATTACAAAACCTAGTGCAGCAGCCGCAATAATCTGAAAATAACTAAACGGTGCCAGTAAAGAAGCCGGTGCATGCTGATAGGCCTTTATTTGCAATAAATGCCCCAATGCGCCAAACACACCCACATTGATGACAACAAACCATTCCCACAATCTAAAACTTCCTAGCACAGCGAGACTTTCATGCCACTGAAAAGGCACTAAAACAACTCCACCAAACAAACCGACAATCCCAGTCCAGAGTAAGGTAGTCTGAGAGTCATCAGCAGCCAGCTTTTTAGTGTACATATACTGCACCGCAATCATTACTGCAGCCAGTAAAGCATAAGCCACACCTACTGGGTCTAAACCAGCCCCAGGACGCACAATAATAAGCACCCCAAGAAAACCGACTATAGCAGCAACCCAACGGTGCAAATGCGCAGGCTCACCCAAAAACCAGGGTGCCGCACAAAGCACTACTAAAGGTGCTAAAAAGTAAATGGCTGTTGCCTCAGCTTGAGGTAAATACGATAACGCTTTAAAAACAGCTAATGTAATAAGCATCGTCGTGAGGCCACGGATGATTTGCCTTTTATAACTTTTACTTTGAAAAACAACTAAACCTTTTTTGGGCAAAGTAATAGCCAATACCAACACCACATGCACCGCATATCTAAAAAACACTAGGCAAAAAAGAGGCAAGCTCATTTGCATTAACCACTTGCCGCTTGCCTCTTGAGTTGATAATGCCCATGTTGATAAAACTAGTAGAGCAATACCAAGGAATATATTGTGGCCACTCATAGCTATCTGACCGGCGAAATCCTAACCTCAGCACCTCGACGCTTCACCTCTAACTCATCAGTAGATAGGATTTTTAGACCCTCCAAGCCCTTAATATAGCTTGAGCCCTGCATCTGCATAACACGGATTTTATTGCGCATTACCACAGGGTTGTGGATAGGCATACCGAACAACCAAATTTCATCTAACAAACGAGCGGAGTTCATCTCACCAAGATGCGCGATCGTAGGCCCCATCGCCAACATATGGCCCTCACGACCAAAGGCAGGGACAGTATCAAGACCGCAGCTATACTCCAACACCTGACCGCCTTCATAACGCTCACCAGTATTTAGATCCCACCAAGCCTCATTAGCAGGCAAATAAACAATCGTACTGCCACTCTCTTCTAGAATTGGTGCAATCAACACGGCAGGTCCAAATAAAAACTGCCGGTCGAACTCGGCCGCTATAGCGTCATTAGGAAAAGCCAAAGGCATAGAACTCTGGATTGGTTGACCGCCTCGTACACCTTCTTCAACAATACCGAGCACATATGGGATCAAACGATATCGCAAAGACAACCATTGCTTGGCAATCCTTTGTGTATCCTCATCATAGTAAATCGGCAACTGCTCTATCTTCGCATGGAAAGAGAAATTGCCGCTAAAGGTTGAGAGTGCCAACCAACGCAAGAATAAATCAGCCTCCATCGGCTCATCACCGGCACGACCAATACTATGCTTAACAAAAGGCACACAACTATTTTGCGCACTAATTAAGGTACGATACAACTGATTCAAGCCTTCCCAAGAGCTGGCAAACGACTCCAATTCGAGATACGGTCGACGCTGGCTAGCGACATTAATTTGGTCATGAAGCACGACCCCCTCAGGTGGTGTTGTAGCAGCTGAAATACCATCGTATAACGCTTGCTCCAACAGCGTAGGGTATAGCGCCCTGAGTACGGCTCCCTCCTCGCTATGACGACCACTAGCCTCATCAGGTAACTCAAATATGGAGGTAGTGGTTTTTAAAGACTGCCCATGCTCAAGCAATTGCTGATGCTTATCACGCCAGAAATTATATGCGTCCTTGTAAGTGAGATCGAGTAAGCCATAATCCTGACCAGCAGTATGTTTAGAGCCAGTAAAGCGTAATGCATCACCCTCAGCATCCATAATCATCCAACCACGGTCCTGAAGCTCTTCAAAGAGATGCGTACCGACAAGAACAGCTGGGAAAGTTGGCACCATCGCATGCCAGTGATTGTCCTTTAAAAGGTCAAAATAAGAACGCGTATTGGCCTCTAAACGCTCGGTGTTCCAATCCAAATTTAAACGATCGCTATCGATCATCACTAGACCTGGCCAAGCATACTCCAAGCTATTAATAGAAATTTCATGATCACGCAATTGATTGGCAAAGACTAAAAACTCCTCGTCACCTTGCCCATCCAATTGCTGCAAACCAACCCCCATAGCCCCTAGTAAAGGCTGACCACCACGGCCCGTTAAAGCCGTGTATTGATCAAAAATAGCTAAAGGCTCACCACTGAATAAATACAAGTCAAAAACCTTATTGTCCGTACGGAGTTGATAACTAGATTCATCATCCGCCACTGCGACACTGTGGATACTACGGTCTAAGCCGTCTAAATACAGCCCCCAACCGTGAGTAGACCAAGCAAGAGGCGCAAATTTATATTCTACTAAGTCAGAAACCAACTCCTCACTACGACGATTAAAGTTCTGCTCAGTCAGCCCCAAACCATAAACGGCTTGCCCTTCCGGCAAATCAAGCATTAACACCCAAGACTCATCAAAGACCCAAGGCTCTTCATAGTCACTTGATGTTTGAAGTATAACCTCAGCATTAGCAAAAGCCTCTATCGCAACCTGCTCAAGACTAACCTCTTGCTCCTCGCCATCCTCTGGTACTGCTTCGCTCTCGCTAACTGTCGGTTTTAATAACTTTAAAGAAAATGGCTTAACAGACATTAATAAGGCACAGCCTTTTTGTGCCAAGAGCCAAGAACCATTTTGCTCTACAACAACTAACTCTGCCGGCTGATCATTAGGAACAACTGAGAGTTCCTGTCTCGTTTTAGCTCGTTCATTAGACTCAGGTAGGGATAAACTTTTTTGGGAGCCGCAGCAAAATCTAAAGACACCGGGTGCTTGAGCCTCTATACGTAGTACATAATCCTTAAAACCGGTCGAAAACTCTACGCTATGGCCTTGCTTGCTAACTAGGGCTAACTCTTCAAATTGAATCACACAACTCTCTTTTATTAACTTGGATAAATTTGGACTTATGTCATTTTTATAGGGATAATTGTCCACATATAAACTACCATTATGACTTTTTTTTCACTATATTTAAACCCAAATTGATTTTTAATCATATTTAGGATTAAAATAGCGTGCTTTTTTTTCTTAGTTAATCGTCACAAAATTGTCACTTGGTTACGCCCTAATTTAGCGAAGCCCTATTGCCTTAATCAACTCCTTTTCTAGAGGGATAGGCTCACCATCTAGCGCAGCGCCGATAATGTCACCTGCAAAGCTACTCCAAGTCAAGCCATGTGAGCCATACGCTACTGCTAACCATATACCCTTGGCATAGTCCAACTCACAAATCACCGGCAAACGCCCCTGTACTACCGCTCTACCACCAGACCAACCTTCTTCCAAACACTGCGGCGAAAGTAGTTCATTTAAAGCCACTGGTATTTTGTTTTTAATGACTTCTTGCCCTTCTAAGGTCACTCCAGGATTACTATCTCCATGCCGATAAGTACTACCCAAAACGCATACACCGTCAGCCGTGGGGGGCAAGAAATAGCCCTGACCACCTAAAGCAACCTGCGGTACATGTTTCAATCTACTTGCCTCAATATGCATTACTTCACCACCCATCCAGTGCATCGTCTCTTCAATCTTCGGCATTGCAGGTTTGGACTCTCCAAGAGCATTATATCGTTGTAATAATGCGCTTTTTTCTAATATAAGCAGAGAATCAGCCGCATTAGCAATAACTACCTGCTCAAACTCACCCAACAACCTATCTTTGTCATCAAATAATAGCCACGTATCGGCACCTCGCTGCTTTTGCACATAAGCAACTGATTGAGCTCGCTGCTCTACAGGAAAGCTCTTATAAATATACGCTAACAACCTCTCTGGACTAATAAGCTGTGCCATTGGCCAAAAGATGCCACCCATATCAAGCTTAAAACCTAAACGTTCTGACACTTCAGCGGTAGTTAATCGTTGCACCCATTCTTTGGGCAAACTTAAAGTATCTACCGCTAGGGTAATATCCTTACCATAACCCTTGTCTCGATTAACCTCCAGATTACCGTTACGTGAGACCACCACATCATCTGGAAAATCTTGCCAATGATACAAAGCACGCAACATAGCCGTACGACTCAAGCGCGATTTATGATTATCATCAACAGAAATAAATGGCGTCATCGCCGCAACCAAATGACCCTTATGCTTGCAAGCATTGGACTCTTCAAACATCGGGTCAAACACCGACACTTGCCATGCTCGCTTATGCATCACTGAAGCAATACCTGCTCCTGCAATACCGCCACCGATAATTGCCATTGTTTTAACTTTAGACTTACCCGGATTCTGTAAATGCGGCCTAAATGCCTGATGACCAATCATCTGTAAGCCGTTTTTTTTTGCAGCAATTGAAAAGCCCTCTTGCGCTAAATATGCTTTTTCCATTAGAAAATAACTTTGAGCTGATGCGTAACGCAGGACCCATGGCCAAGACCTTTGCCCCAGAGACTCAGTTTGCTCATCACGCACGAACAAATCAATAGAACAAAGCCATTGCTGTTGCAAATAAGCGGGATCTCCGAGCCCTAGCGTCAAACTACCACAACCATCTACAAAGTCAATTCTGTGGACCCCAGGCAAAGCTAAAGGCCACTGCTGAATAAGATCAGAAAAAATAGCATCAAAACGTTGATCACCCAATCCCGAATCACGATAAAAGCATGCAACTTTCTCCCAATCACTGGCAGAAAAAACAATATTATCACTAAATAAAAAATGCTGACTTATGCCTCTCTTGTGATATAAAAGCAGGGGCAACAGAACAAATGCTCCTTCCCCCTCAAGCATTACCTGCATCACACTTTTATCTTGCAACATCGCAGCAATTCTCGGCCATTCATTCTCTATGCGTTGCTGCCAACTCACTAGCCATGGACTACATAGACTTAAAACTTTAAACTCAGACGAAATAAACAAACACTGATTATTTGTCTCAATAGTTGCTGGGTATAGAATAAACTCTTTAAGCATAAACACGTTGACTAAAGTTGAAAAAACTTGAATCCTCAAGTCTTTGGTGGCGTATTTTATTAATAATTATTTAAAAAATACCTTGTAGTATAATCATGGATTATCCTGCTTCATATACATTGAATAGGTGGATAGTCAGCAAAAACTCTTTTCATAAGCAGTCTATACTTCTTAACGCTTTAGGGACACACTCATGCAAGACCAAGATATTAAGGTTGACTTTTACCATGCGCTAGAAACAGCTACTACCGCAGCCAAAGAAGCGGCATCTGTTCTGACTATTTACGCGAAGGATCGTAGTAATTTATCAATTGACCATAAATCACTTAACGACCTAGTTTCACAAGCTGACAGAGACGCAGAGCAGGTAATTTTGCAGATCATGCGCGCGAAAACTCCTGACATTGCTATTGTAGCGGAAGAAAGTGGCCATTCCCTAGACTTAGATCAAGCGAAGTTTACATGGTTTATCGACCCCTTAGATGGCACGACTAATTTTCTACATGGAATACCACATTATGCCGTTTCCATCGGCCTAGTTGCACGTGCTGGTACGGTATTAATTCCAGGGACCGAGCCATTAGCTGTTAATACGCCCATTGTTGGTGTAGTGTATGATCCTCATCGTCAAGAGATGTTTAGCGCAATTTACCAAGACGGTTGTTTTTTAAATGGTCAGCGCGTTAATACATCCTCATCTAAGCGACTTGAAGACTCCCTCTTAGCTACGGGCGTCCCCTTTAGAGACTTCTCTTTTGAAGACGCCTATATGAGAGGCTTTAGTCAGGCCATGCATAATACTCGCGGGATTCGTCGACTCGGCGCAGCCGCCTTAGATTTAGCATGGGTTGCTTGTGGTCGCTTTGATGGGTACTGGGAAATGGGTCTAGCGCCTTATGATGTGTGCGCTGGTACCGTTTTAGTACGTGAAGCAGGCGGTATCGTAGAGGACATCTACAATAAAGAGCCTTGGCCTAGAGATGGCAATATTATCGCTTCAAACAAACACATCATGACATCCCTTGGGAAAATGATTAGACAGCAACTCTAAAAGGACTTCCCTCCAACTTAAAAACATTAAAAGGTTATTGTTCCTATGCTTAACAATAATTCAAATAACGACAATAAAATAACAAAACAAGAACAACTCGACCTCGACACTAACCAGGCAGCAACTGAGCGTATTAATTTACTAGACGATCCGTTAGTCGTCACCATACCTAAGCGGCTTGATCATGAAAACCAAGACTCCATTATCGAAGAGATTAAAACACTTTTAAAAAAGCAAAGCTTGGTTGAAAATGTACTCTCTCAACAGGAAGGTGGCTCTGATCGTGCAGAATTAGTTCAAACAGTTTTAGAGCGCAAGCATACCGCGGAGCTGGGTAAATTAATCAACCACCTCCATCCGGCAGATATTGCCTTTATTCTTGAGTCCTTACCATCCGAAGCTCGTATCAAGGTCTGGAACGCCGCCCATGCCGAGCATGACGGTGACATTCTTCTTGAAGTTGAAGACTGGATCCGTGAAGAGCTTATCGCTGAGATGGATCAAGATGATATCATCGCAGCGACAGAGGACTTAGATGCCGATGAGCTAGCAGACTTAGTACCTGACCTACCACCTGAGGTAGTTGTTGAACTTCAAAAGACCTTGACTGATGAGGAGCGTGAGCAGTTACGTTCAGCGCTTGGTTATCCAGAAGGTACTGTCGGTGCCATCATGGACTTCGAAGTTGTCCGGGTTCGTCATGACGTCACGCTTGAAGTAGTACTCCGTTATCTACGTATGCTAGGTGAATTACCTGAGCATACAGATCAACTTTTTGTCGTCAACCGAAGAAATCGTTTGAAAGGCGTCTTACCATTAACGACCTTATTAGTTAATGAACCTGAAAAATCAGTCAAGGACGTTATGCTAACTGACTATCTTGCTCTTAAAGCAGATGCTAAGGATAACAAGGCTGCGTCTGCTTTTGAACGCTATGACTTAGCCTCTGCACCAGTTATCGATGAAAATAATACATTGATTGGTCGTGTCACGATTACTGATATTGTCGATGTTATCCGTGAGGACTCCAATGAGCAGGCACTTTCTCAAGCAGGCTTACAAGAAGAGGATATTTTTGTACCAGTTCGTCGTGCTATTCCTAATCGAGCACCGTGGCTATTGATTAATCTAATGACTGCCTCTATCGCCTCTCTCGTAGCCTCTCGCTTTGAAGGAACAGTCAGTCACATCGTAATTTTGGCCTTCTTAATGTCAATTGTGGCAGGTATTGGAGGCAATTCTGGCAATCAAACGATGACGATGGTAATTCGAGCTCTGGCTGTAGGTCGTGTTAACCAAAAAAACGCAAGAACTCTATTGCGCCGTGAGATTTTTGTGACGCTCTGCGTAGGTCTTGGAGGTAGCCTAATTGCTGGGACCTTTGCTTGGCTATTCTCTAGTTCTATCAAAATCGCTTTAGTCATGGCTACAGCCATGGTACTAAACATGCTGGTGGGAGCAACCCTAGGGGTACTCATTCCAATGACTCGCGATCACTTCAACAAAGACCCAGCTCTCGGCTCCTCAGTACTCCTAACCTTTGCCACTGACTCATTGGGTTTCTTTATTTTCTTAGGATTAGCAACAATCTTCTTGGTATAGGCAATACAAAATACCTTTAAAGCAAAAACGGCACCGCTGATAAACAAACGATGCCGTTTTCTTTGCAAATAACGCTTTGCTAAAATTAATTAACTTTACCGTGACATTGCTTGTACTTCTTGCCACTACCACAAGGACAAGGATCGTTACGGCCAACATGACGCATCATATTTTTAACAGTAATACCACCACCTGATACATCACCATTCTCATCAATCTCGACACCAGAAGCAGCAGATTGAGCTCCGAGCACATCATCAGCATCTGCGTGATGGAACTGTACATTTTGTACACCACCTAAATGCTGTTGAGCTTGTGATTCTGCAACCTGCTCTGGCGCCTGAATTTGAACTGTCATCAAGACCTTAACCGCCTCATCCCGAATACGATCAAGCATGAATGAAAATAAAGCAAAGGCCTCTTTCTTGTACTCTTGCTTAGGATCTTTTTGAGCATAACCGCGTAAATGTATACCCTGACGCAAATGATCTAGAGCAGACAAATGCTCACGCCAACTCGTGTCCATACGTTCTAGTAAGACAGAGCGCTCGAACTGAGCCCAAGACTCATCGCCAACTAAGTCGACTTTTGCCTGGTTCTGCTTATCTGCCTCTTCGATAATGCGCGCTAAAATACCCTCATCATCTAAATTACTATCTTCCTCTACCCATTTAGATAATGGTACATGCAACTGCCAATCCGTAGCGAGAATATTTTCTAGCGTAGAAATATCCCACTGCTCCTCCATCGACTCTTCAGGGATATACTGGCGCACCAACTCTGCAACCGCGTCATGACGAAGATTAGTCAACACATCTTGTAGGAATTCAGACTCTAATACTGCATTACGCTGTCCATAGATAACCTTACGCTGCTCATTGGCAACGTCATCAAACTCAAGTAACTGCTTACGGATATCGAAGTTGCGACTCTCAACCTTGCGTTGAGCGGACTCAATAGAACGTGTCACCATTTTCGCTTCAATGGGTTCACCATCAACACCCAAGCGTTCCATAATCGCACGAACACGATCGCCTGCAAAAATACGCATTAAGGAGTCATCTAAACCCAGATAAAAGCGTGAAGAACCAGGATCACCCTGCCGACCGGCACGACCGCGCAACTGATTATCGATGCGGCGCGACTCATGACGCTCGGTACCGATGATACGTAAACCACCGCTCTCCTTAACCTGTTGATTAACTGGCTTCCACGCCTCACGAATCTCCTTAATACGAACATCTTTTTGTTCAGCATTAAGCGAGTCATCAGCTATCACCATATTAATATTTTTCTCAATACTACCACCCAAAACAATATCGGTACCACGACCAGCCATATTAGTAGCGATCGTAATAGCACCTGGCTTACCTGCTTCGGCAACAATTTCCGCTTCACGAGCGTGCTGCTTTGCATTTAACACGTGATGAGGCAACCCTTCTTTTTTGAGCATCTCTGATAGAAGCTCGGAGTTTTCAATACTGGTAGTACCTACTAACACTGGCTGCTTGCGCTCAAAGCAATCACGCACATCCTTAATAATAGCAGCAAATTTTTGCTCATCATTTTTAAAGATTTGATCGTTTTGATCCTTACGCACCATCGGCAAGTTGGTCGGAATAATAACGGTTTCTAAGCCGTAAATCTGTTGGAACTCATAAGCTTCAGTGTCAGCTGTACCTGTCATACCCCCTAGCTTATCGTACATTCGGAAGTAGTTCTGGAAAGTAATAGAAGCTAAGGTCTGGTTCTCATTTTGGATATTGACTTTTTCTTTTGCTTCAACAGCCTGATGTAACCCATCTGACCAGCGACGGCCCTGCATAAAGCGACCGGTAAACTCATCAACAATAACTACCTCGCCGTCTTGAATCACATAATGCTGATCACGGAAGAAAAGGTTATGTGCTCTTAGAGCAACCATTAAGTGGTGCACCAAACTAATGTTACGAGGCTCATATAAAGACTGCCCTTCAGGAAGTACCTTCAGTTCTCGTAAGACATGCTCTGCCTTTTCGTGACCAGCTTCCGACAAGTGAATTTGTTGAGCCTTTTCGTCGACCCAAAAATCACCCTCTGGCTCCGGCTCATCCGGACGCGGCTCACTCGCCATACGACTCATCATTGCCGGTACGACATCCATTGCTTTATAAAGCTCAGTATTGTCATCTGCCTGGCCGGAAATGATTAAAGGCGTACGCGCCTCATCAATTAGAATCGAATCCACCTCATCGACTATCGCAAAGTACAGACCACGTTGACGACGATCCTCAACACGAAACTCCATATTGTCACGTAAGTAGTCAAAACCGAACTCATTATTAGTACCGTAGGTCACGTCTGCTGCATAAGCGGCAATTTTATCCGGATTGCTCTGATTTGCGGCAACTACGCCAACGCTTAAGCCTAAGAACTCAAATAAACGACTATTATTTCGTGCATCACGCGCTGCAAGGTACTCGTTGACAGTCACAACGTGTACACCCTTGCCCGTTAATGCATTTAAGTAAATAGCTAGGGTAGACATCAATGTCTTACCCTCACCTGTACGCATCTCGGCGATTTTGCCTTGGTGTAAAGCTAATGCACCGATCATTTGTACATCAAAATGACGCATACCCAAGACGCGGACAGAAGCTTCACGTACTACCGAAAAAGCCTCTGGTAAAATATCATCTAAACTTTGACCACCGGCTAAACGCTCTTTAAACTCTACGCTTTTGGCTGCTAGCTCGTCATCACTTAAAGCCTGCATCTCTGGCTCAAGTTTGTTGATCTTTACTACTGTTTTTTTATATTGCTTAAGTAGTCGATCATTACGGCTACCGATGATTTTTTTGAAAATTGAAATCATATCGTCTGTGTAGTGAATATTATAAAAATTTATTGAAGGCTAAGCGTCACACCGGTGAAGCACCAATAGCTCAATAGTTTAACCCATCGCTCATTCAATATGAGGGCAACTTCATCGTTATCAAGATTTTGAGAAAAATATTGATCACTCTTGACTAAGTAATTTCAATGTATCTAGCAAAGAGCCGCCGGCAGGTATTTGAACATCAGACAAATCCTTGCCCAACACCAGCTTAGGATCTATTGGCACACCATCAAGACGTACCTCAAAATGTAAATGGGCACCAGTCGAGTTCCCAGTATTCCCGACTCGAGCAATCATTTGTCGACGGCTGACAATATCACCTGCCTTGACGAGATTCTCACTGTTGTGCGCATAAACCGTAGTGACACCAGCCCCATGCTCAATTTCTATTAAATAGCCATAACCATTAACATAGCTTGCACTACTCACTACACCATTACTAGCGGCATATATAGGCGTTCCCTTAGGTGCAGCAAAATCTAAGCCAGCATGCAATCTTGAGACTTTTCTAATGGGATGTAGACGCCAACCAAAAGACGAGGACATACGTGCTTGCAGCATTGAGATTGGCATCCCTGTAGGTACACGATCCAAATCGATTTGACGACTTTGCATCAAGACATCCAAAGCACGAAGACGATTTTCTTGTTGGTGTAAATTTTGCTTTAATAAATCTAACTCCCGACCAATTTTTTCACCAGAGTAACCTACCTCATCGACGAAGTCTTCCATCGGTTGAGTGTCATCACTAAGAATTGGTTGGCTAAACGCATTACCAGCAGTGTCAATATTAAGCGACGGGTTACGACTGAGCCGTTCAGTAAGCTGAGTAATATTTTCTAAAACAATCTTAGCCTCAGCCAATTGCTGGGCAAATTGACCTAGACTATGATCAATCAAATTCTTTTGTGCTGGGTTTTGAGGTACACTACTTGAGTTCATTAACGAACCGCTACTATTATCATTTTGATGATAGCCAAAGTAGCGCTCCAACAAAGCACCGAGAACTAGAGCTATACACACGCACAATACTATAATACTAAAAGACCAAACTTTTTGAGTTTTCTGTCTCGCTCGTCTCGGTGATACAAATTTTTTAGCCACCGCTATTTCCTCAATATGAAATCACATCGTAACTATCGCAAACCGCCGAGTTTTCAAACAGCAATGGAATGGTTAGAACAAGAGCAAACCACCGGAACTGTTTTGGATCGGGCCCGTACAATTCTTAAACTACAACCACTATTAGTGACAGTGCTTGGCAAAGAATTGACAAAGCAGTGCTTAATTATCAATTACACCAATGGCACTCTTAGATTAGCCGTTGCAAATAATGCCTGTGCAGCAAAAATTAAACAATTGGCTCCGAGCATGACACGCCATCTGAATAAGCACGGCTTAGAACTAAACAATGTAGAACTGAAGGTTATAAGAAATCCGGCTTAACTTTATAAGTTTTATAATAAAAGCCGGAGAACCGTACACAATATGTAAACTATGCTAATTGCCAATCACGATTAAACGCCTCTGCTTTAGCCTGTTCAGCATCGTAGGTCACGATCTCATAAGCATCAGGCTGAGCCAATAGCGCACGCACCAACTTATTATTTAGATCATGGCCCGATTTACAAGCAATATACTTAGCAAGTAAAGGCTTACCGGCAAGATATAGATCACCTATCGCATCAAGAATCTTATGCTTCACAAACTCATCCTCATAACGCAAACCATCCTCGTTAAGAATACGATATTCATCAAGTACAATCACATTATCAAGGTTACCACCTCGTCCCAATCCTGCAGAGCGCAATAGCTCGACCTCTTGAGCAAAACCGAAGGTACGGGCACGTGCGATCTCCTTGGCATAGGAGTCTTTTGCAAAATCGACCTCAGCAAAATTAGCCGTGGATGCAATAGCAGGGTGCTTAAAATCGATTGAAAATGCTAACGAAAAGCCCGGATATGGCTCAAGGCGTGCCCACTTAAGACTATCACCCTCACCCTCAACAATTTCTACTGTCTTTTTAACACGAATAAAACGCTTAGGTGCTTCCTGCTCCTCAATACCAGCCGATCGAAGCAAATAAACAAAGGTACCTGCACTACCATCCATGATAGGTACTTCTTCGCCCGTCAAATCTACATGGATATTATCAATACCTAAACCGGCTAAAGCAGACATTAAATGCTCGACTGTGGACACTCGATAATCTCCGTTCACAAGAACGGAAGCCATACGAGTATTACCGACCTTTTCTGCTTGCGCAGGAAAATCAATCACCTGCGGAGTATCAATACGATGAAAAACAATCCCTGTGTTAGCCTCTGCAGGACGCAAAGTAAGCTCAACACGATGCCCTGAGTGAACACCTACGCCAATAGTTTTTACCGCCTTTTGTATAGTTCTTTGTTTTAACATGGCAAGTCTTCTATAAAAATCTAATCAATTTATTTTATTTTAATTTACTCTATTATTTTAACTCGAAACAGAAAACAAAAGCCCTTTAAACTCAATAACTTACTGAAGTAAAATAATAGAAATAAACTCGTAACAAAAATACCAATACTGACACTTTTGACAGTATTGGTATTTAGTAGTTCCCAGTCTCTTTAATTCTTAAGTATCACATTGCTGTCAATCTCAGAATATTAATTAGCCTGTTTACGTAAAAATGCAGGAACATCGCTATCATTACGCTCATCATCAGAAAGTGAGCGACGAGAAATAGCAGGAGAATCTGATGCTACGGCACTCGATAATCCGAAGCCCGCATTAAGATGACCACTACGTTGACCGCGTGCTGTACGAATCGGATTAAAACCACTAACTGTGCCTCTTAGGCCACCTACCGCTGCAGTCGCATCATCAGTACCTGTACGGAGCTCCTGTTGCTCTGTATTGTCAACCACAATCTCAGGCTTTTTTCGACCGAGACCTGTAGCAACCACAGTAACACGAATCTGATCACCCATATTATCATCGTGCGCAATACCGGAAATGATAACCGCATCCTTATCGGCATAACCGGTGATAACCTCGTTAATCGTACGAACCTCACGCTGAGTAATACCACCACTAGCAGTAATATTAATTAATACGCCACGAGCACCGTTTAAGTCCACGCCTTCTAACAGAGGACAAGCAATTGCCTCTTCAGCTGCTCTCTTAGCACGGTCATCACCTGATGCAACAGCAGTGCCCATCATCGCTTGGCCCTGCTCGCTCATGATGGTCTTCACGTCCTCAAAGTCAACGTTAATATTACCCTCAACGTTAATAATTTCAGCAATACCCGCACAAGCATTGTTAAGCACATCATCCGCTTCAATAAAACACTCTTGCATCGTAGCATCCTCACCTAGCATCTCCTCTAAGCGATCATTAAGCACAACGATAAGTGCATTGACATTGTCAGTTAGGCTAGCAATACCCTCTTCGGCTGCCTTCATACGACGAGTACCCTCATAGCCAAAAGGCTTGGTTACTACGCCAACAGTTAAGATACCTAATTCACGAGCAATCTGAGCAACAACTGGACTTGCTCCTGTACCAGTACCACCTCCCATACCGGCAGTAATAAACACCATGTGAGCACCGCTTAATGCATTGCGAATTTGCTCACGAGCCGCTTCTGCAGATGCACGACCTTGCTCAGGCTTAGCTCCGGCTCCTAACCCGGTGCTACCTAAGGCGATCACTTGATCTGCTTTAGAACTGGCTAACGACTGAGCATCCGTGTTAGCACTGATAAACTCAACCCCCTTAAGACCCTTGGCAATCATATGATTGACTGCGTTGCCGCCAGCGCCACCAACGCCAACGACCTTGATGACTGTACCGTTTTCAGGTTGCTCCTGGTCAACAAATTTGAAACCTAAATCCATGCTCATTACGAGAAACTCCTACTTTCCTACATCGAAAACACGAAAATACTCTCAAAGAAAGAGCCAATGCGAAATTCGCACTGCCTTTGAGAAATCTCCACCCTACTCCACTGCTAACTATATTCTAAACTATAAGCTATTGGTAATAAAGCGCCAAAGACGTTTTATTAAACCTTCTTTTGATATATCCCCATGCTGGGTATATTGCTGCATACGTGAATAACTTAACAAACCCATTGCGGTTGCAAACCTCGGCTCACAAACCACGTCAGACAAGCTACCATCATAAATTGGTACGCCAATACGTACAGGCACCTGGAACATATCCTCTGCCAACTCCTGAATACCTGGCAATAAAGCTGTACCGCCGGTTAACACTAAACCGGTTACCTTATGGCCTGACTCAGCTAAGGTAGTCATCACTCCCATCAAAATCTCTTCGACTCGAGGCTCAATAACTTGAGCAAGAATATGTCGCTCCATTTCGCGAGACTCGCGATTACCTATCCCAATAACCTCAAAAGTTTCCTCAGAGTCTATTAAACTAGCTTTGGCGACACCGTAATTTAACTTAATATCCTCAGCATCTGGTGTTGGAGTACGCAACATGGTTGCAATATCATTGGTGATCTGGTCACCACCTTGTGGAAATACGGCTGTATGACGCAAGGCTCCACCATACCAAACAGCTACATCCGTCGTCCCACTGCCAATATCCACGAGGGCGACGCCTAATTCCTTTTCATCTGCAGTCAAACACACTTGGCTAGCAGCCAAGGCTTGAAATACTAAACCCCGAACCTCAAGACCACAACGACGAATACACTTAAGTACGTTTTGCGTTGCACTCTGTAAACCAGTAATGATATGCACCCGAACTTCTAAGCGAATACCAGCCATACCAACAGGTTGGATGATACCCTCCTGCTTATCTAAGGTATATTGCTGTGTAATAACATGAAGAATCTCATGATCGTTGGCGATATTAACTGCTTTGGCTGTATCTAGAACGCGACGTACATCAGTCGCACTGACTTCCTTGTCAACAACAGCCACCATACCACTAGAGTTGAAACTATTGATATGACTACCGCCAATTCCTGTATAGACCTCACGAATACGGAAATCAGCCATGAGGCAAGCCTCCTCTAAGGCCTGCTGTATTGAGCCGACAATTTGCTCAATATTGACTACTACACCCTTACGCATACCGCGTGAAAGTGCCTGGCCCACACCAATCACCTCATAACGACCATCTGGCAGACACTCAGCCACGATAGCCACGACGGTACTGGTTCCTATATCTAGGGCGACAATTACATCCTTATTGTGGTCTCGACTCATTTTTCAATTAACTCACTTATTGCATCTCGGATTAGTCAGGGCTGCTCAGAACTTTCATTATCCGCAAAGGTTATTGCAAAACCTCTAGTATAGCGGAGATCGATTTGTTCTATTTGCCTTCCATCAATTCGTTTTAACAATGCCGGCCAGCTGCGAACAAATCGCTCAATCGTCTCGGCAAAACTAATTGCACCTACACCATCGTAGGGATTTGCTATTTCAGCACCGGGGTCACGGCCTATGATGACGACCATATTATTATCCAACAAAATACGCCAAGAATAGCGATCATTTAGACCTACCTCCTTGACCCTTAAATTAATTGGACTCAACCACCGCACCAACTCAGCATAACGCTGTACCACTAGGTCCTCAGAACCATCTGGACCAAAGAACTGAGGTAATTTATCAACACCATCAACCTCACCTCTATTAGCCAAATACTTTTCACCCCAAGTATTAATCAACGCCTCTTCATTCCACAAAGCGAAAGGCTCATGCTCTTCAATACGCAGCAATAAACCATTCGGCCATAAGCGCGTAATGTCTACATGACGCACCCAAGGTGATGTACTCAACACATCCTGAACCTCAAGCAAATCCAAACTGAAGAAATTGCCCTGCACCCGGCCATCTAAAGAATTCTGAATGCTGGCTGGCGACGCATATGACAAAACGTCACCCTGCTTTGGCTCCAATATAATACGGCTGATATTAAACATCGGCAAATGCATCACATGATGACTTACCTTGCCAAGGATAATTAGTACCCCTATCGTCACCAAAAAGCCGGCGACGCGGTTCATAAAGCGGGGATCCGAAAATATCACGCCAACACCTTAAAAATTAGGCTTTAAATTAACTCTTACGGCCGACTTTCAAATCAGCTGAAGCAAGAATATTTACACATAACTCTGAATAAGACATGCCCTCAGCCTTTGCTGCCATTGGCACTAACGAATGACTGGTCATACCGGGCGCTGTGTTAATTTCCAACAAAAACGGCTCGTTGTTGGTATTAAGCATCACATCAACACGTGACCAACCCTCGCAACCCACTGTACGATATGCCTGCACACAAAAATCCTGAATTTTTTTAGTCAACTCGGGTGATAAGTCTGCAGGGCAAATATACTGCGTATCATTCGAATGATACTTATTATGAAAGTCATAATTACCTTCCGGTGCAATAATCTCAATAGCCGGCAATGCGTGCGCCCCCTCACCCTGACCTAACACAGCAACAGTCAATTCTCGACCAATAATACATTGCTCGGCCAACAACACTTTATCGTATTGTGAGGCCTGCTTCAAAGCCTCCCCCAACTGCTCGGCTGTCTCTATTTTAGTTAAACCAATAGTAGAGCCCTCATGAGGGGGCTTAAGGATCATCGGTAAACCTAGCTTAGCGACTGCTTCTTGTAAATCCTCAGCATTGTTTACCACATGGTAATGAGGTGTTGGAATGCCTTGTTCAATAAATAGGCGCTTAGTCATGATCTTATCCATGGTGAGACTGGAACTCATCACTCCTGGCCCAGTATAAGGAATACCCAACAGCTCTAGCGCGCCTTGAATACACCCGTCTTCACCATAACGACCATGCAAAATCATAAATACCCGATCAAACTGCGCCGCCTCCAGATCACTTAGGCTATGTTCACCCATATCAAAAAGATGTGCATCTACCCCCTTTTCGAGTAACGCAGCATGTACACCCGCACCAGAGTTTAGAGAAACCTCACGCTCAGCCGATACACCGCCGTATAGCACACCTACCTTACCGAAATTATAATCTGTACTAACCATTTGCAATCTCCAAGACTTTTGCTGGCACTCTACTAATTGAGCCAGCGCCCATTGTTATAACAATATCACCATTGCGCGCAAACGCATGAAGTGCTTGCGGCAACTCCTCTATATCTGGAACAAACTGAGGCTCAACCTTACCATCGTGTTGCAACGCTTTATAAAGTGCCTCACCATTAGCAAAACTAAGTGGAAACTCACCGGCTGCATAGACCTCAGTTAGCAGCACCTCATCAGCTAAACCAAGCACCCGCACAAACTCTTCAAAACAATCACGCGTGCGTGTATAACGATGTGGTTGGAAAGCCAACACTAATCGCTTATCAGGCCAAGCACCTCGCGCCGCTGCAATCGTTGCTTCCATCTCGACAGGATGATGACCATAGTCGTCAATCAACGTATAAGAGCCATCTCCATTAGTTTTCAGTATATCAATCTCACCGATAAAGCTAAAACGACGACCTACACCAGTAAAATTGTTAAGTGCCTCAACAATTGCCTTATCCTCTACTCCAATCTCTGTCGCTAAAGCAATCCCTGCTAATGCATTCAGAATATTGTGATGACCTGGTAAATTTAAAACGATGTCTAAAGGCTCACATTGACGGCGACGGCCACAACTCCTGTCAACAGTGAAATGCATCTGCGGACCGACACTACGGATATCTCTAGCCCGATAGTCTGCTTCTTCCTGTATGCCATAAGTCACGATTGGACGAGAAATAAATGGGATGATTTTCTTAACATTATCATCATCAACACATAAAAT
This sequence comes from uncultured Oligella sp., assembly GCA_947632105.1. Lineage (GTDB taxonomy): Bacteria > Pseudomonadota > Gammaproteobacteria > Burkholderiales > Burkholderiaceae_B > Oligella. The sequence continues at coordinate 41,060 of CANROD010000004.1, forward strand.
CGCCGTACCATAAAAAGGTAAATTCTGGGTAAACTCAACAAATGCACTGCGTAGGCGAGCAATATCATGACCATAAGTGTCCATATGGTCAACGTCAATATTAGTGACAATAGCCATCACAGGCAACAAATTGAGGAAAGAGGCGTCTGACTCATCAGCCTCAACGACAATATAATCACCCTTGCCTAGATAGGCATTGGTGCCGGCTGAATTTAATCGACCACCAATCACAAAAGTAGGGTCGAGCTTAGCAGCCGCTAAAATACTACTCACTAAGCTAGTCGTGGTAGTTTTACCATGCGTACCAGCCACGGCAATACCCATTTTTAAGCGCATCAATTCAGCTAACATCATTGCTCGTGATACGACAGGAACACCTTGAGCCCTTGCCTTAAGTACCTCAGGATTACCACCGGAAATGGCTGTCGATGTAACCACCACATCAGCTTCCGCTTTATCAACATTATCCGCCGCATGCTCGTAAAAAATATGCGCGCCCAAGTCCTCTAAACGTCTGGTAACTACTGTTTGGTTTAAGTCTGATCCACTCACTCGATAGCCTTGGTTAATCAGCACCTCAGCAATGCCACTCATACCTGAGCCGCCAATGCCTACTAAATGGATATTTCTAATTCTATACTTCATTTTTATTCTCTTGCTAATTGCTCACAAACATCCGCAATTGCATGTGTTGCACCTGGTAATGCCATCGCTCTGGCTGAATTTGCCATTTCTAATAACTGTTTACGATCCTTAGAGACCAACCACTCAGCTAACCACTGCGCACTAAGCGCGGACTGTGCTTTCACCTCTGCCGCACCACTATCAGCTAACCAACGGGCATTCGCCGTTTGGTGATCATCAATTGCTCCCGGCAGAGGTATGAACAATGCAGGCACGCCGACTGCAGCAACCTCAGCCACTGTCATTGCTCCCGCGCGGCATATTAATAAATCAGCCTCTGCAAGTGCATTTGCCATATTATCAATGAAAGCTACACAATTTGCTTCGACTCCTACCTCTTGATAATTATTTTTTAATAATTCAAGGTGAGTAGATCCTGATTGGTGTGTAATTAGTGGTCGCTGTTCTAACGACAACTGAGCAATGGCTTGCGGAATTAAATTATTTAGCGCTAACGCACCTAAACTACCACCAACCACTAATAAACGTAACGGCCCATCTCGTCCTACAAAACGCACTGTTGGCGTTGGTAGATTCAACAATTCTGCACGCACGGGATTGCCGACCACTGTACCCTTTGACAAGGCCTTGGGAAAAGCCATCAACACACGTTTAGCTAACTTACTAATGACCTTATTCGCAGTACCAGCAACGGCATTTTGCTCATGTAAAACAATAGGTTTAGCAGTAAAGAAAGCCACGACACTACCTGGAAATGCAGCATAACCACCCATTCCCAAAACTACAGTAGGTTTAACCTTTTTAAAAGCCTTGCCAGCCTCTGCTATTGCACCTGCCAAAGCGAAAGGCAACTTTAACAAAGCAAATAAACCCTTACCACGCAGTCCAGCAAAACTCATCGGTAATAGTTGATAGCCACGCGCCGGTACTAAATCACCCTCCATACGATCTGGATTACCTAACCAATAGACATGCCAACCACGTTGTTGCAACTCATCCGCAACTGCTAAACCAGGCATAATGTGACCACCGGTACCACCTGCCATAATCAAAATAGTTGGTGCCACTACTGCTGCGTCAGTGTCATTTACTAAAACCATCCGAGTTTTATCATTCATCACATATACCTTGGCGTTGGCATACCAGAAATTGGTAAACCACGCATTAACTGACGGTTTTCATAATCGACTCTAAGCACGAGGCCTAACGCACTCAACGTGATAAACATAGCAGAACCACCATAGCTAATCATGGGTAACGTTAAGCCCTTAGTTGGTAATAAACCTAAACAAACGCACAAATTAAACAACGCTTGAAAACCAATCCAAATTCCCACACCCTGAGCAACTAAACCACTAAAGTAACGGTCCATGGCAATTGCAGTACGACCAATTTTAAAACATTTAAACACCAATATAAAATACAGTACAACAACTGTTGTAATACCGATAAACCCTAATTCTTCACCAATAACAGCCAAAATAAAATCGGTATGAGCCTCTGGTAAATAGTGTAATTTTTCAATACTGGAACCTAAGCCGACACCACTCCACTCGCCGCGACCGATCGCTATCAATGAATGCACCAATTGATAACCAGTAGACTGTGCATGCTCCTCACTAAAAGGGTCTAAGAAAGCCAATATTCGCCTAAAACGCCATGAACTACCAAAAACCGCGACACTGACAAAAGCGACACCAGCAATAATCACTGTGACTAAATAAAAGCTGTGTAAACCGCCTAAAAATAATATACCAATACAGATACAGGCAATTACCATAGCAGCGCCCAAATCGGGCTCCACCACAGTCAAACCTACAGCGAACACCATTAAAGCAGTGACAGGCAAGACCCCTTTGACAAAGCCTTCCATAAACTTGAGATTTGCAATTGCATCACGGTGAATTACCGTATAGCGTGCGGCATAAACAACCATCGCCATTTTCATAAGTTCGCTAGGCTGAAAATTTACGACCCAAAGAGGAATCCAACGCCTGGCACCATTTACCTCGTGGCCAATAAATGGAAATAAGACAATAATCAAAAAAAACGCTGCTATCATGAAAAAATATAGCGAAATTTCTTCCCACTTATCCATATTGATATTAAAAACAACCACCATGCCAAAAAAGCCAAATGCAATAAATATAACCTGCTTGATCAAGTAGCTATTAAATTTAAAGAGTTGACTGCTTGACCCATCAGTTAGCGCAATGGATGAGGAATAGACCATAATTAGGCTTAAAATCAGAATAGCGCCCACGACCGACAAGAATAACAGGTCATAATCACGCATTTTAATACGAGTAGGCGAAACCTCATTAACACCCTGCTCACCATCATGAACAAAACGATCGCGCATGCTTAGGCTCATTTATATCTCCCCATACTCAAGCGCTAATTCCTGTACCGCCTCAACAAATGCTGTGCCACGCTGCACATAGTTATTAAACATATCCATACTGGCACAAGCCGGTGACATTAACACGACATCACCAGCGGAGGCTAAACTCATCGCCATAGTAACCGCGTCACCCATCGATTCCGCATGAGATATTGGCACACCGGTACTACCTAGTTCCTGCTTAATTTGCTTGGCATCACGACCAATCAACACAATCGCGCGAGCCTTTTCTTTTAACGGCTTTTGTAAAGGGCTAAAATCTTGCCCCTTAGCTAAACCACCCAAAATCACTACTAAAGGCTGCTCTAGACCATTAAGAGCAGCCAAAGTCGCACCGACGTTTGTCCCCTTACTGTCATTAATAAAGTCTATACCACCTATGTTGCGTACAAAATTCATTCGATGCGGTGCTGCTTCAAATTGATTTAAAGCATGCAACAACGGACCCCAACTAATATGAATAGCTCTGCATAGAGCCAAGGCGGCTAAGGCATTCAGAGCATTATGAGCACCCTTAACTGGCAAAGCCTCCAGCGGCATTAACAATTTTAATTGACCAATAGCACGCGTACTTAATAACTCTTTTTTCTTGCGTGCAGCAGCACTAAGAGGCACATCAAAACTGTCCTCATCAACGCTCGCAGCCAACCAAGTCATACCACCTTCAGTTTTAAAACCTAGATCACCGTTAAGTGACGGCTCATCATCAGCAAAACTCACCACATCTAGCGCCTCGTCCGTAGTCACCATGCTAAGTACTTCGGGTTCAGCTCGAGCAATAATTTTTATCTCACTTAGCTCTAGAAGCTTTGCTTTGTGCTGCACATAATCTTCCCAGCCTAGATGCCAATCTAAATGATCCTGGCTAAGATTTAATACGACCGCAGCCTTAGGTCTAAGGGATTGTACCGTGGCCATTTGAAAGCTTGATAACTCAAGCACCCAAACTTCAGGCAGCTCATTAGCGTCAAGCGCCTGTCTCAATGCCGTCAGCACGGCTGGGCTAATATTGCCACAAGCAATAGCGGGCACACCAGCCGCCAGCAACATATCGCGAGCCATCATGGTGACTGTCGTTTTGCCATTAGTGCCAGTAACTGCAATCACATCACAATCATAGCCTTGAGACCCTTTTAAATCTGCTAAAGCTCTGGCAAATAACTCAACCTCGCCAATCACCTCAATCCCTTGTTGCTCTGCCTGTTGGAGAAACTCTTTAACAGGTGATTGGTTTGGAGAAAGGCCTGGACTAAGGACAAGGGAATCAATCCCCTCCAAGGCCTGTTCGCCTAAACAATTGTCTCCTAAAGCGTAGGACAACTCGGTAGTTGAACTAGCCTGAGCAGCTGCTTTAATCTCGGCTAACCCAGGTGGTTCTTGCCTTGTATCAGCAACACGCAACTTTGCCCCTTCACGTAAACACCACAAAGCACTGGCTAAGCCAGTCTCACCCAAGCCTAAGACTAATACATGTGATTGAGACAAACTTTTGTGTTGCATCATCGCCGCGCTTTAAAAGACCTTTTAGATAAAAATTAACGTAATTTAAGTGTAGAAAGACCTATCAACACCAACATGATAGTAATAATCCAGAAACGAATAACAACCTGCGTTTCCTTCCAACCTTTTTTCTCAAAATGGTGATGTAATGGCGCCATTAATAAGATCCGACGCCCTTCGCCATAACGCTTTTTGGTATATTTAAACCAACTAACTTGCAACATAACGGATAGCGTCTCTACAACAAAAACACCACCCATAATAAAGAGCACGATCTCTTGACGCACAACCACGGCTATACAGCCAAGCATCCCACCAAGCGCTAAAGCACCTACATCGCCCATAAAAACCTGTGCTGGATAGGCATTAAACCATAAAAATGCCAACCCGGCCCCACCTAAGGCAGCACATAAGATCAGCATTTCACCAGCACCAGGAATATAAGGAAAAAGCAAATAATCTGAATAGTCGACACGACCAACTACATAGGCAAAAATACCTAAAGCGCCACCCACCATAACAGTTGGCATAATGGCCAAACCATCTAAGCCGTCAGTTAAATTAACCGCATTACTCGCACCAACGATCACTAACCAAGTCAAGACCGCAAAACCGAATACCCCTAACGGATAACTCACACTCTTAAAAAACGGCACAATTAAGTCAGCTTGTCGCGGCAATGGCATGGTAAAACCACTCATAACCCACTCTTTAAATAAGGGCCATAAATCTGCATTTTCAGGTGCAGCAACGGCAAAGGTCAGATAAAGAGCGGCAATAGCACCGATCGTGGATTGCCAAAAAAACTTTTCCCTTGACGACATACCTTCAGGATTTCTATAAACCACCTTGCGATAATCATCAAACCAACCAATAGCACCAAAACCCACGGTTACAAAAAGCACAACCCAAACAAATCGATTACTTAAATCAGCCCATAACAAAGTGGATAAAGCAATTGAGATTAGCACCAAAACACCACCCATGGTTGGTGTACCATCCTTGACTAAATGGCTTTCTAAACCATACTGGCGCACTGCTTGACCAATCTTCAATTCCAAGAGCTTGCGTATCACCTTAGGCCCAGCAATCAACCCAATAATCAATGCTGTAGCGCTGGCCATCAACGCACGCATAGTCAAATAATCAAATACTGCAAAAAAACTGTAGTCTTTACTTAGATACTTAAACAGCTCATATAACATGAGTGGCTTCCCCGTTGCTTACTATTTACTTTCCTGTGGTGATAACAAATGCTGCACTACACGTTCCATACGCATAGAACGAGACCCTTTGACCAATATTGCTGCTAGATCTAATGATGCTATCGCCTCAAATACCTGTTCAACTAGTTCGCAATGTTGAGCGCCTTCACCGAAGGATTGACTGGCTTCTTGACTCGCCTCACCAAAACTGAGTAAATGACTAATGCCCTGCTGCTTAGCATACTGACCTACCTCACGATGCACTTCCGGTCCCTCAGAACCGACCTCACCCATATCGCCTAAAACCAAGAGAGTTGGCTGTGGTAAAGCGCCTAACACATCAATTGCCGCACGCACAGAATCTGGATTAGCATTATAACTATCATCAATCACTCGCGTCCCACTTTCGAGTACATAGCATTGTAAGCGTCCTGATACAGCTGAAAAACTTTCTAAACCTTGCTTGATATGCCCAAGTTCTAAGCCTGCTGCAAAACTAGCACCCGCAGCTGCTAGTGCATTACTGACACTATGCTCACCCGGCACTTGCAAAGCAACACGACACTGTTGCTCGTTAATAGTAAGTACGAAATCCACTCCATCAGCTCGATGATCTATCGCTGCCGCATTAATTTCAGCGATGGGCTCATTCAAGGCGAAATGTAGTGATTTTTTCGTTGTACTTAACTCATCCCAAAGTTCTGTATAATCCGTTGCCGCAGGATAAACTGCCACACCCTCATCCGCTAAATAAGCAAATACAGTTGCATTTTCTTTAGCCACCGCATCAACGGTATGCATAAACTCCTGATGCTCACGCTGCGCGTTTGTCACAACAGCCACGGTTGGTCTGCATAGATCAGATAAAACCGCAATTTCACCAGGATGATTCATCCCTAACTCAAACACTCCCACACGGTGATTTGTACGTAATCTCAACAAACTCAAAGGAACACCAATATGGTTATTTAAATTACCCAAGGTCGCAACATAATCATCACCAAAAGCCGCAGCCATTACCGAAGCAATCATTTCCTTAGTTGTCGTTTTACCATTACTGCCGGTTATCGCAACAATCGGCAAATCAAACTGTGCTCGCCAGGCCTTAGCCATCGTCATAAGCGCATCGAGCGTATCATGCACCTGCACTTGAGGTAATGCCAATTCATTATTGCGCTCAGAAACTAGAGCAGCGACTGCACCTTTTTCTTGTGCCTGCCCAAGCAGACTGTGGGCATCAAAATTCTCACCTTTGAGGGCAACAAAAAACTGACCAGATTTAAGCTCACGCGTATCAGTACTGATATTTAGCCCTTCACGCATCAGCAAAGCAAGACTTGCCCACTGTCTATCATCAAAAAAATGGCGCATAGCATTAATTTCTTGATAATCCTCATGCCCCTTACCAGCAATTAAAACCACATCTTCTGGTGTCGCTCGTAAAATTGAATAAAGAATTGTGTAGTCACGACTCTTCTCAACCAACGCTAATTTCTCAATATTAGCCGCAGACAAACCCGCCACAATCTCTTCTAAAATAGCCTCAGGCTTTTCGCTACGAGGATTATCACTGGTAATGTAAATTTCATCTGCTAATTCCTCAGCAATTTGCGACATCACTGGACGCTTTGTACGGTCACGATTACCACCGCAGCCAAACACACAAACTAAACGCCCACCACGTGCCTCAGCATTAGGTCTAAGCGCTAGCAGAGCACGCTTCAACGCATCTGGGGTGTGCGCATAGTCAACGACAACCAATGGTTTATGTTGTGAACTAACAATCGGCACAACCGTTTCCAAGCGCCCAGCAACCGCCTCTAAATTACTCAAGGTACGGCTAATTCGCGTTAAACTCCAACCCAAACCCTCTAAAATCCCAACAGTTAATAATAGATTAGAGATATTATGCTCACCCACTAAACGACTGATCACCTGCGTCTCACCATTTGGTGTGCGTAGCATAAATGAAAGTCCATAATCATGGAAAGTATAGTGCAAGGCACGTATATCAGCCGTAGACGTCATATCTAACGAATAACTAATAGTCTGTTCTGCAACAGACTGCTTGGCTAAACGCACACTCGCATCATCATCACCATTAAGAACTGCCAACTTCAGATCAGATCGAGTAAACAACAAGGCTTTAGCAGCCTCATAAGCCTCCATACTCTGGTGATAATCCAAATGGTCTAAACTTAGGTTAGTAAAACCGGCGATGGCGATACGCAGGCCATCCATACGCCCCTGCTCAAGACCAATAGAAGAAGCTTCCATGGCGACTGTATAAATTTCTTGCTTTCTCAGATAGGCCAACACTCGATGTAAACTAAGCACATCCGGCGTTGTCAAACAGCCACCTAAATTAGTACCATCCGGTAAGATAACACCCAAAGTACCGATAGTTGCACAAGGGGTATGATTCAGATTGAGAGCCTGTGCGACCCAACTAGCACATGATGTTTTACCATTGGTGCCTGTTATCGCAATAACCTTAACGCTCTCAGATGGTCTATCGTACCACTCATCGGCAAGCTCGCCCAACAATGCTCTTAAGTTCTTGACTGGCAATATCGGAGCAACGATGTCACTTAAACTCTCTAAATCATCATCCATCAAGACTGCTATTGCGCCATTATCAATTGCCGAAGAAATAAACCTAGCGCCATCACTTTGCTGCCCCTTAGATGCAACAAAGACATCCCCCGGTCGGATGTCTCTGGAATCAAGCTTGAGATCGGCCCCGTGCTCTGCATGCTGACGGAGCCACTGTACAATGGCTAAAACCTCTTTGTTATGTTTTTTCATAAAGTTTCCTAAACGTTAGGCATAGTAACTACCCACGTGAATTCCGATTGGAACCCCCCTGAGTTTTGGTGTTTTTTGCCTCTAAGGTTGGCCCCGTATTAATATCAGGCGGCACACTCATATGCCTTAAAGTACCACCAATAATCTCGGCGGCAGCCGGACCCGCAATTAACGTACCGTAATAACCAGCCTTACGCGGATTATCAACAGTAACCGCAACTACAATACGTGGGTTTGATACAGGTGCAAGTGCGACGAAAGAGCCACGATAGTCACTACGACTATATTTTCCATTAACGATTTTACGCGCCGTCCCCGACTTACCCCCAATGCGATAACCTTCTACTTGAGCTTGAATCTTTGATCCATGAGGACCTGACGCTTCCTCTAGCATTTGACGTACATTACGCGCAGTTTCCTTGCTAAATACTTGTAGTGTTTTTTTAGGTTTATTATCTTGCATCAATGACAGGTTAATCATTTCCCCGTCACGTGCTAATGAGGTATAAGCATGCGCTACTTGCAATAGTGAAGTAGACACACCATAACCGTAAGACATAGTGGCCTTTTCAATTAAACGCCAACGCCCCCAAGGCCTTAATGTACCGGTCGCAATGCCAGGGAAACCAATCTCCGGTGCCTCACCAAAACCTAACGCCTTAAATACTGTCCACATCTGCTCAGCTCGTAATCGCTCAGCGATCATCGTCATACCAATATTACTGGAGCGTCGAAGAATTCCTGCCACATTTAACGTACCGTTATGACGACTAACATCAGTAATTGTGTGACCTTGGTACCTATAACTACCACTACCAGTAGCAAACATTGTATTAACTGAAATAGCTTTAGAATCGATTGCTAATGCCGCCACAAAAGGCTTAATAATAGAACCAGGCTCAAAAACATCAGTAACTGCACGATTTCTTAACACACCACCCTTACGCGCTAAACGGTCATTTGGATCATAACTAGGATAGCTGACCATACTGAGAATCTCACCGGTTTGCGTATCGATAACCACGGCACCACCTGAGTCTGCAGCGTGATGCTTCACCGCCTTTTCCAATGCTTGATAGCTTAAATACTGAATCTGACTATCAATGGTCAAACGAACGTTTTCACCGTCTATGGCTGGCTGCTGCGCATAAGTATCCTGAATCACGCGCCCCTTACGATCACGCAAAACTGTACGACTACCATCCACACCATTTAAACGAGCTTCGTAGTGTTTTTCGACACCTTCAATACCACTATTTTCAATATTAGTAAAACCAACGACATGCGCCGTAATTGGACCTTGTGGATAAGAACGCTTAACCTCAGGCAAGAAATGAACACCAGGTAACTTTTGTTCTTTAAGCGCATCTGCCCTATCCATTGCCACTTGGCGCTTCAAGTAGACAAAGGTTTTACCCATATGATTTTCCATACGCTCCTTAATACTAGCGACGGAAAGGTCAACGGATTGTGATAGAAACTCAAACTGCTCAGGCGTCGCTTTTTGTAATTCTTCAGGGATAATCCATACAGCTCGTACCGGTACACTAGTTGCTAAAAACTCACCGTTACGATCCTCAATACGACCACGATTAGCAGGCAAAGTTTGGTTTACCTCAAAGCGTTTATCACCCTCAGCACGAAGGAAATCATTGTTATAAACTTGATGGTAAAAAGCTTGAACTAAAACAATAACAAAACCAATCACAAAAATCCCAAGCACGAGCAGGCTACGTGACTTAGGAAATTTATTTTCCAGCACTGGCTCATTAAAAAAACGAGGCTGAGCCTGATAACCCCGTTTATTCCGAGACTTAGACCGCTGAATATGCTGAAAGACTTGCTTGAATCTCATTTTTCTACCTAATTCGAACCCGCTTCGATGAAAGGACTAAGCTCTGACTCTCGGATATAAATAATTTCACCGACCTCAGGAATATGCATATCTAATTTGCCCTCAATCTCATTTCTTATATTCATAGAGCTAGTCAACTTCGCTCGCTCTAACTCCAAGAAACTCCATTGAGTGTTTAATTCACGCTCAACCCGATTAGCTCGTTCAATTTGCGTAAACTGCTGACGCTGTTCATAGCGCGCACTGACTAACTCAACTGCACTATATACAAAAAAAGCAATTAAACCAAAAACTAATACCTTATACATGCCAAACCTACCTCTATGAGATTATTCAGCAGCCGTACGCTCGGCAACTCTTAACATCGCTGAGCGCGAACGAGGATTACGCTGAACTTCTTCAGAACTGGCTTGTACCTTGCCAAGACTAATTAACCGTGCCTGTGGCAACTCGCTATCACGTAAAGGTAGTTTCGCTAACTCAGGGTCAAGGGTAGAGGCCTTAGCAATAGCTTGCTTCACCGGCCTATCTTCCAGTGAATGAAAGCTAATAACTGCTAAGCGTCCCCCAGTCCCCAACACATTTAAAACTGACGCGAGGCTGCGTGCAAGCTCCTCATGCTCTTGGTTGATGTAAACCCGTACAGCTTGAAAGGTGCGAGTTGCCGGGTGGTGACCCTTTTCGCGCGACTTGACGACGCCAGCGACGAGCTGAGCGAGTTCGAGCGTGCTACGAAATGGGTTGGATTGCCTGCTATCAACAATCTTCTTTGCAATCTGGAAAGCATACCGTTCTTCGCCATAGTCTTTTATCACTCCTCTAATTTCATCGAATGAGGCGGTATTCAACCACTCTGCGGCAGTAATGCCACGACTGGTATCCATCCTCATATCTAGGGGACCATCGCGCATAAATGAAAAGCCGCGAGCAGCGTCATCTAATTGCGGTGAAGACACACCTAAATCCATCATGATGCCTTGCACCTTGGAGACGCCATACTCTGCCAAAACTTCTGGCATAGAGGAGAATGCCTGGTGCACTGGAACCACTCTAGAATCCTCAGCTTGCAGCTCATAAGCTACATTCATCGCCTCAGGATCCTTGTCAAAAACGAATAACTGCGCCTTAGGGCTTAAGTGGCTGAGCAAATACCGGCTATGACCACCTCGACCAAAAGTCCCATCAACAAATACGCCGTCTTTTTGCTGTGCGGGCAGTGGAGAATGCACAACTTTAGACTTCGCATTGAAGCCTGGATCTACTAAAGCGTTGACCGTGGCATGAAGCAAAACGGTGGTGTGGCTGAAATCTTGACTCATCTCTAGCTCTTATAGAGAAAAATCGCCGAGATCGTCTGGCAGACCGGCCTCTAAATCTATCGTTACTAATTCCTCATACTTCGCGGAATCCCATAGATCAAAATGACGACCCATACCGACCAACACCACATCTTTTCCCAAACCTGCCCTATCACGGAGCTGAGATGGAATTAAGACACGTCCAGCTTTATCAATATCCACGTCAAAAGCGTTACCCAAAAGGGTTCTTTTTACAGAAGCACGGTTAGCAGGTAGATTCATAATCTCTTCCAGTTTTATTTCCCATTGGGGCCTAGGATAGACCAATAAACCACCATCGAAGTTACAAGTAAAGGTTAGCTGACCTCCAACTCCATCCAATAAGACGTCGCGATACCTGGCCGGAATCATCATCCGTCCTTTCACGTCGATCGTTAATGGATGGTTACCTTGAAAAATCACTGCCTTCCCACTTTTAAACTTTAAATCCCACTTTATACCACTTCTATACCCTTTTACACCACTTTATGACATTTTCCATTAAATTTCAAGCAAAAACATACTTCTATACGTAAAAAAAACGTACTCACACACTCATTCTTTTTTTTACATTTCAATTACTTACGGGACTTAATGGAGCTTAGTGGTAGCACAGGCAAAAAAACATACCACTTAACCCCGCAAAGTGGGAATTAAGCTCAGATTTACAGCAAAAAGGAAGAAAATTTGATTTAGCCGTACTGGCAAGTGAAAGTAACTACAAAACTCTCGTAGCTACTTAGAGAAAATATTGGGACGAGTCTATAGGCCGGATTCTGTAAGTGATAAATCACCGGCAATCATTCATCTAGGCTTATTATTGCTAATAAGCTCCTGCCATCTACCCGCATACTCGAACGAACCGCCCTTTGCTGTATACACAGTGCGTATGCCTATTTGATGTTGCTCCGAATAGAGGTTACCGCGTTTCACCCTGCTGTGCCGTAGACTGCACAAATACAAATCTACACCCTATGGAAGTAGCCATAAGGGAGCCTGACTAGCAAGCCCACCCAACAGTCTCGTCTCTGTGGCCCTATTCCTCATGCCTGTAGCATGGACGGCTGTTAGCCGCTACTCTGTCCTATGGAGTCCGGACCTTCCTCGTACCTAAGCACGCGATTGCCCAACTCGCCCCAAGCATTGGATTTTAACGCATGAAGATACATTCTTTAGGCTAATTGGTATTTTTTTAAAATTAATTCGTAACCAAAAAATAGCAATACTATTATTACTACTCATTCTTAACATTATGCTTTGATTCACACAGCAAACACGATATAGCGCAGCCACCGCAGTCAAGTATAGGGTTATCATATACTTGAAAAAGCACCCCTTTCACGGCGATACTCTATTAAACAAATGTAGATACGAAGATAAGCACTCTAAAACAGTTGTTTAACTTTATCGCAATCATGACTTAAGCAACCACACTACTAATCACATACACGACAACACCTTGTTTTTAGCCTAAAAAGTTAAGTTCCTCTATAATACTTCGTTGTACTAGTTTCTATTAATTTGTTATCTCATATGTCTGCTCCTGCACTTATAACCCTTCTAAAAACCAGCCTCGCCTATGGCCACCATCCACTTTTAGATAAGGCCGACTTAATTATTTCCGATGGCGAACGTATTGGTTTAATTGGCCGTAACGGCGCTGGCAAATCATCACTGCTACGCCTACTAGACGGTCGAACTGAGCCCGATGATGGTGAGATCCAACGCCAAGGCGGCCTTAAGGTCATCACCGTCGAGCAAGAACCGGAGCTTGACCCAGAGCTCACTATTTTAGACACAATTAGCGGTGACTATTTAGCTTCCGAAGACTGGGCTAAGCCAGCCCGAGCGCAAGCCATTATCGATGAACTAGGCTTAGATCCAGACGCTAAAATTGCTGGCCTCTCAGGCGGCACACGTAAGCGTATCGCACTAGCCCAGGCCTTTGTCGAGAACGCCGACTTATTGCTCCTTGATGAGCCTACCAACCACCTAGACTTTGAGGGCATCGCTTGGCTTGAGCAGCAAATCAAAAAAAATAACATCAACTGCGTCATTATTACCCACGATCGTAGCTTTCTGGACCATGTCACCAATCGTATTATTGAGTTGGATCGCGGTCAATTATTCAGTTTTCCTGGTAATTTCAGTCGTTGGCAAGAGCACAAGGTCGAGTGGTTAGAAGCCGAAACGAAGGAGCAAGAGCGTTTTGATAAATTCCTTGCTCAGGAAGAAGTGTGGATTCGCAAAGGTGTTGAGGCCAGGCGAACACGCAACGAAGGCCGCGTTAGACGCCTGAAAGCGTTACGTGTAGAGCGTCAATCACGCCGCGAACGTCAGGGTAATGTGAGCTTTGCCATCGATTCTGGCGATCGCTCAGGCAAAATCGTCGCAGAGCTTGAAAACATTTCTCACCGCTTTGGTGATAAGGAAGTAATTAAGAACTACAGTACCACTATTTTGCGTGGTGACCGTATTGGTTTAATAGGCCCAAACGGTGTTGGGAAAACCACTTTATTAAAAATCATTCTAGGACTTTTAGAACCAAAAGAAGGTATGGTTAAACTCGGCACCAATCTCAACATTGCTTATTTTGACCAAATGCGTGAGCAATTAGATGAAAATGCCAAGCTCACTGAGGTAATTAACCCAGGAAGTGAATGGGTAGAGATTGGCGATAAGCGTATGCATGTGATGAGCTATTTAGGCGATTTCTTATTTTCGCCTGCCCGTGCACAGTCTCCAGTCAGCACGTTATCTGGTGGTGAACGAGCTCGTTTGTTAATGGCACGACTCTTTGCCCGTCCTGCTAATATCCTTGTAATGGATGAACCAACGAACGACCTAGATATTGAAACCCTTGAACTCTTAGAGGAACTAATCCTCGAGTTTAAAGGCACTGTGTTACTAGTAAGTCACGATCGCAGCTTTCTAGATAATGTTGTTACTCAAACCATTGCTTACGAGGGCAATGCCACATGGCGTGACTATGTTGGTGGTTATGAGGATTGGTTAGTGCAAAGTAAGGATTTCAAAAAGTCACAACGCGAAGCGACAGCAGATCCTGAAACATCACCTGCTCCAACCATTACTACAAGCAAGGCAGAGGCAGAGGTAGAACCAAAGCGACGCAACACAAAGTCCAATCGTATCAGCCCATGGGAGCAAAAAGAACTCGATGCAATTCCAGAAAAAATTGCTCAGTTCGAGGCAAAACAAACAGAGCTTTCAGAACAACTAAGCCACCCTGATACCTACGCCGATGGCTCCGATAAAGCAAAAGTGATTCAAGACGAGCTCGAATCACTTAATGCGGAGCTAGAAAAGCTCTTTGAACGCTGGGAAGTCCTTGAAAATAAGGACTCCAACTAGCCTCTACTTAACTATAGCGATTGAGAAACCATCCCAACTTTTGCCGCCTACTGTCTGTAAAGCAGTGGCATCAAGCTGCGGATGGTTACTCATCATTTCAAAGAACGCCTGTAAGCCGTTAATATTGTCGGCTCTGGAGCCCTCATCAAGTAGCTTACCGCGACGGACCACATTATCACCAACGATAACACTACCCGGACGAGCTAACTGCAAACACAATTCCAAATACCTTGGATTATTGCCTTTATCAGCATCAAGGAAGAAGAAGTCAAAAGGCGCTACCTTATCAGCAATTAACTGCTTCAAACTATCAACTGCCGCGCCTTGAATCACCTCAATCTTCTCACTCATACCGGCAAACTCAATATTGCCACGCGCAAGAGCAACATGCTTTTCATCAAAGTCTAACGTGATAATTTTACCGTCATCAGGTATTGCCTGCGCCATCCAAATCGTACTATAGGCTGCTAAGGTACCGACCTCCAGCACGCGCTTAGCGCCCATCATTTGCACTAAGAACTTCAAAAACTTACCTTGCGCTGGTGACACATGAACCAGCGGAATAGGATGAGGCTTTGAACGCACTAAGATCTCAGCCATTAAGGTATCTTGCGCAAGCAACTTATCATAAATATAGGCATCAACCTCCGCCGCACGGTGTAAATTGACTAACGCTTTTTCTCCTGAACCTATCGCCATACAAACTCCAAAAAACTGTTAACCCGCAAAAGACCAATTTAATTCAGTACCGGCAGCAAGCGGAACTAAGGTATCGCCATTAACAAAAGGCAGTGCACTTGGCACTGTAAAGCGCTGACGCTTTAAAGTAACGGTCTCGGTGTTTCTTGGTAAACCATAGAAGTCCGGACCATGAAAACTAGTAAAGCCCTCTAACTGATCTAATTTACCGACCATCTCAAAGGCTTGAGCGTACAGTTCAAGCGCATGCAATCCCGAATAACAACCAGCACAGCCTGACGACTGCTCCTTAAGTGTTCGAGCATGTGGTGCACTATCAGTCCCCATAAAGAAACGACTCGAACCGCCAGTAGCTGCCTGAACCAAAGCCTCGCGATGAATCTCACGCTTTAATACAGGCAAACAATAATAATGTGGCTGCAAACCACCTGTAAAAATAGCATTACGATTATATAAAAGATGCTGTGGCGTAATGGTAGCGGCTACAGGCCCTTCAGCATCACGCACATAGTGCGCTCCTTCTTTGGTTGTAATATGCTCAAACACTACCTTTAACTCTGGGAAACACTGACGTAATGGCAACATCACACGATCAATAAAAACAGCCTCACGATCAAAGACATCAATACTAGGATCAGTGACCTCGCCATGCACCAACAAAGGCATGCCCACCTTTTGCATTTGCTCAAGCACTGCGGAACAATGCCCCAATAAATCAGTCACACCAGCATCTGAGTTAGTCGTAGCACCAGCAGGATATAATTTAACCGCATAGACTAAAGACGACTCCTTTGCCTTGATAATTTCCTCGATAAGAGTATTATTAGTCAAGTACAAGGTCATCAGAGGGTTAAAGTCCAGTAAGCGACTATCTTCTTTAGCAGCCTCCGTATTCGCCAAAGCATTCATAATACGTTGGCGATAAGCCAATGCTTGCGCCGTCGTAGTGACTGGCGTTACTAAGTTGGGCATAACAATAGCGCGCTTAACCTGCTTGGCAGTATCCGCCACAACATGCGTCAATGCCTGTTCATCTCTCAAATGCAGATGCCAATCATCCGGACGCACTAAGGTAATTCTATCCTCTGTAATTTGCATTATTTATCCTAATAAAAGCTACTAAACTCATAAACTACAGCTATTTTAGCCTTTTACGACCATATTTAAAAAAAATGAAGTAATAATTACTTTACAATATCACGCTTTGCGTAAAAGACTGAACCTTGGTCCAACATACGCAAGCGATAACAATATATATTAAGAGAAACTCCATGACCACCAAAACAACAACTAACAAAAGCAACTCTGCTTTTATGAAACCAGTCCAACCTAGCCCTGAGCTTGCCGTCATTGTTGGCTCAGAGCCATTACCTCGTACAGAGGTTACTAAAAAGATATGGGACTACATCAAGGCTAATAACTTACAGGATCCAAGCAATCGCCGTAACATCAATGCCGATGACAAATTACGCCCAATTTTTGGTAAAGAGCAGGTTAATATGTTTGAAATGACAAAACTAGTCAGCCAACACCTTAGCTCTATCTAATTAATTTACAAGAGAAATTTATGATGCGTATCATGATGAACAGCAAGATTCACCGCGCCGTGGTGACCGAGGCTGATTTAAACTATATCGGTTCAGTGACTATTGACCGCGATATTATGGATGCAGTCGGCATATTAGCCAACGAAAAAGTCGCTATCGTCAATAACAATAACGGCGCACGCTTAGAGACTTACGTAATCGAGGGTGAGCGCGGTAGTAGGGTCATTTGTTTAAATGGTGCGGCCGCTCGCTTAGTGCAAAAAGGAGATGTAATTATCATCATGTCTTACGTTTTTGTAAACAATGAAGAGGCCCAAACACACCGACCAAAAGTAGCCATTATGAATCCAGATAATACGATTCAAGAAATTTTAGATTACGAACAAGAAGCGACTATTAAGTAGTTTTTTTAGCGATAATAAGGGTAGGTACTATTAATTTACAATTAACTTTTTAGTACTTCTCCCCTACCCTGAGACTATATCTTAGGTCTCTCCATCTTTATAAAGGACAAATTTATGTTTCCTGAGTATCGAGATCTTATCGTTAAACTTCGTCAAGAAAACCCTCATTTTGAGAAAATCTTTAATCAGCACAATGAGCTTGATCACAAGATTATCCGCATGGAAAAAAATGCGGCTACAGCCATCTATGCCGACTTAGATATTGATCAGTTGAAAAAAGAAAAGCTTGCCCTTAAGGATCAAATATACAATATGCTACTTGAGGCCAAAAGCTAGAAATTAGTAATTCAATGTGCATCGCCTATATTCGATTTCAGCCTGAACAAGAAGCTGCTTTATTTATCGCCGCTAACCGCGATGAGTTTCACGCTCGTCCTACTGCATTTGCTAGCGTTTGGAAAGACTTGCCAAGCATCACTGCAGGACGCGATCTAGCAGCAGGTGGCACTTGGTTAGGACTTAATCGACAAGGCGGTGTCGCACTAATTACCAATATTCGTGATCCGCATAGCATGCGCAGTGACGCTAAAAGTCGTGGCACTTTGGTGCGCAATGCCTTGATACAGCAATCTCAGCATAATGGCTTCGAGCCTGCAACGCTTAATCAGTTCATCAAAGAGCAAGGCCCACTAGAAGACTACAGCGGCTTTAATCTTATTTTTGGCGATACTAAAAAGCTCTATTACTTAAACAATGACCAACAAAGCACTAAGTGCTCCCCTTACGAGCTACAAACAGGTAGTTATACCCTATCTAATGCCGACTTATTCACCGCCTGGCCTAAAACCAAAGAACTAGGTTTAAGCCTAGAGACCGTCGACTTAGATGCGATTAGCAGTACCGGCTTCGCCAACCTTGAGAGCACGACATTACAAGGATTTTGCAACAATATTTTTAAAAAACTGGCTAATAATCAACAGGCCCCAGACCACCTACTACCCAAAACCGGCATCAGCGATAGAATGGAAAAGCTTCTGAGCAGTCCCTTTATTGTCAGTCCCGAATATGGAACCCGATGTTCCAGTATCATCCTCTGCTTTAAAAATGGCAGTTCTTTCATGGCCGAACGCAGCTTTGACTCACAAGGACAAGCAACACATCAAATTATGTTTTACCACCAAGATGGTGTTGTCTACAGCGCAAAGCAAAAGGGCAAAGCCATATAGCCTTGCCCATTAAATCACTGATAGTCTAAAAAACTATTAATGATTATTTAACCGCATATAAAAACAACTCAACACGACGATTCATACGACGACCCTCTGCGGTGTCATTCGAAGCGATTGGATCATTCGCTGCCCGACCTTCAACAGTCATATGAGAGTGTGCCACGCCTTGGCTAGCTAAGTAATTAGTCACAGCAGAAGCACGATTGTTAGATAATGGCTGATTGATAGAAACTGAACCCGTGCTGTCAGTGTGACCAACTGCCTTAATACGTAACTGCGGGTGATTTTTCATCTCAGTGGCCACTTGATTAAGTACAGGATATAAATCTGGCTTTAGATCATATTTACCAGTATCGAAAGTAGCATTTTCAGGGATAACAACCTTAAGACTACCATCAGGCATTTGAGTAGTCGTGATACCTAGCTCCTGGCCACCAGCATTGTTAATATTACCGCGCAAACGATCCCAGTTATAGCCTGTAATACCACCCGCCACAGCACCAATACCTGCACCGATAGCTGCTGCTTTAGAGCTATCGCCAATAAGAGCACCTAAACCGGCCCCTAACGCTGCACCCACACCAGTACCTGCCGCAGTTTGTCCACCCTGAGTGGCACAACCAGCAACCAGAGTAGCCGCGATAACCATACCACTTAAACGCATTGCCTTAACTTTCATAAGATTTCTCCTAGCATAATAAGTATTTCCCAGTAAAGATTGGGCTGAAATTACCCCTTCCGGTAATTTTTAAATAGTAACAACTCGTTTAATATTATCAAAGCTTGAAGTATTCAATATTAAGTAATTGTAAATTTTCTTACTTAATCCAAATTAGTTGATTTTTCGAGGACTTGTCTCGCTGCTTTAGATATAAAAACAAAAACAAAGGGCAACACAGCAAAACTGGTTAAGAGCGTCATCGCTGCCGACTCAGTTCCGGCTAAACTACCCTCATTAAAACCGCTCGCTGCCACTATCATACCGCCTAACGCTGTGCCAAGCGACACTGCGTATAACTGTACTGTGGTAATGGCACTACTAGTCTGGTTTTCTTGACCCTTATCAGCAGCAATCAAAATACGGGACAAAATATGTGGCCATGACAAACCAACACCCATGCCAATTCCAAGTAAAGGAATAACCATCAACCACACTGCACCATACTCTAAACTTAAGCCCTGCCACGATATTAATAGCGCAAGTGCTAATAAGCTGACTCCCGATAATACTGGGCTAAACACCATCAATTTATTAATCGTCGGAGTTGACCTACCTGCGGTCAATAATGAACCCATGGTCCAACCAGCCGACATCGTTGCGGCCATATAACCTGCGATTAACGGTCGTAAATTATGAATATTTTCTAGAAAATAAGGGATAAATACCTCTGTGGTAACCCCCATACTTAACAGCACCACCCCTGAAAATAGCGCACCCACAGGATGCTTTAAGGAATATATTCCAGTTGGCAATAAGGGGTTGGTACTTTTTAAATCACTTTTGGCAATGCCATAAAGAATTAGAACCACCCCTACCAACGAAGCAAGACGTAACCCCCAAGAATCACCTAAACTACCAAATGATAAAACGATTACCGAAAAGCTTAGCAACAGAATTTTTAAGATAGGCACCTTACTTTTTTGAACTATTTTACTTGCCTCTGAACGCTGCTGAACTTGAGTCAACACTAAAAAAGCCACTATCAAAGCCACCGGTACGGTAGACCAAAGTGCCATTCGCCAAGCATCATGCTCCGCAAAAAGACCACCTATAGCTGGACCTGTCAGCGTAGCAACACCCCACATTGTTGAGATAAGCGCCATAGCACGCGACCACAAGTGAGGCTGAAACACTAGTCGTACAGAAGCGTAGCTTAATCCTAGCATCAACCCACCACCTAATCCTTGAACAGCCCTACCGCAAAGCAGAAAAGGCATTGAAGGTGCTAATGCCGACGACATAGAACCCAAAATAAAAATCAAGATACCAAATAGATAGGCAGAACGTAAACCAAGTTGCTCAATTAGTCTTACCGACAAGGTTGACCCAATAATAGAAGCAGCCACAAAAATCGAGGTAATCCACGCATAGTAGCTGAGTCCACCAATATCCCTTACAACTGACGGCATAATCGTCGTTACGATATAAACATTAATTGCATGCACGGCTACTCCACCACATAAGGCAATAGTCCGCAAACCGTTTTTCCCACTCAGGAGCTCACCCCAACCACCAGTATTTGCGGGCGTGAAAGAATTTTTTGACATTTTTTTAACTTAAAATAACTAACTTATAATCTAAATGCGTCGCCAATCGAAAGGTTAATTGCTCGAACTCCACATGACCACATTGCGGATGATAAAAACTGCGCAAACCACCCTCACGAGCTTCGACTGTTCTATGCCCCCAGAGCTGGGCAAACTCATCGCTATTCGCTATAAACTCACCGATAAAGTCACGCACCTCAGTCTCTTCCATAAAAGAAGCAATATCCGCTCTAAACTCAGCAACGGAGCGCCGCGCGCGTTCGTTCCAATTGACAATAATCTGTCGACTACATGACTCTAAAAAAATAAATCGCAATAAATTAGCTTGACCCTGTGCTTGCTGCCCTGGCCAATGACCAAATAACTCATCTAATTGCTGATTAAAATAAAGGATGTTCCAATACCTATCAAGGATATAGGCTGGTGTATTAATTTGATTAACAGAGTTTGCCAACGCCAATGGCAAACTACCTGCAGAGGCTTTTTTATGATCCGGATCATTTTGTTGAGCCAGCTGAAATAAATAGGCACGCTCAACCTTATTAAGATGAAGTGCATCAGATAGCGCAGACCAGACCTCTGCAGATACTTTAAGATTTCGGCCTTGTTCAATCCAAGTATACCAAGTCACACTGATACCACTTAATTGAGCCACCTCCTCTCTGCGAAGACCTGGCGTACGACGGCGCCCATAATCGGGCAAGCCAGCCATGGTGGTAGTAACCTTAGCTCGTGCTTGACGTAAGAAGTCGCCTAATTCCTTTTGTTTTAATGAACCTGCTTGAGCCATTACACCCCCGTAACATCTAAAAAACGCAAACTACTCTAATACACTACTTAACTGACGTTTAGCCTGCCCCAAAGAAATACCACTGCGCTCAGTATAGTCGTGAAGCTGATCTTCACCAATACCGCCTACACTAAAATAAGATGATTCTGGATGACTCAAGTAAAAACCTGAAACGCTAGAAGCTGGAATCATTGCGTAGCTTTCAGTTATATGCATACCGATTTTTTCAGGCTCAAGTACCTTAAACATATCGGCTTTAACAGTATGCTCAGGACACGCGGGATAGCCTGGTGCCGGACGAACACCTTGATATTTTTCATCGATTAATGCTTGGCTGTCTAAGCTTTCTGTAGGCACATAGCCCCATAAATCAGTACGAACACGATGATGCAACGCCTCAGCAAAACCCTCAGCAAATCGGTCTGCAATCGCCTTAATCATAATAGAGGAGTAATCATCACCCTCGGACTCAAAACGCGCAACATGCTTTTCAACACCAAGACCACCAGTCACAGCAAACATACCAATATAGTCAGGAACGCCGCTATCCTTAGGTGCAATATAATCAGCTAAGCACTTGTTATAGATACCAGATCGTTTTTTGCCCTGAGAGCGTAAATTACGCCAAGTGAGGAGCACCTCGCTGCGTGACTCATCAGTGTAGACCTCAATATCCTCATCATTAACCGTATTAGCAGGATAAAAACCTACCACGCCACTTGCTGTTAACCAACGACCGTCGAGGATTTTCTTAAGCATAATTTTAGCATTCTCATAGAGCTCTTGAGCCTCTTTACCTACCACCTCATCCTCAAGAATCTGTGGGTATTTACCAAATAAACCCCAGGAGTTAAAAAATGGCCCCCAATCAAAGAACTTAACAATCTCATTTAAGTCGTAGTTAGCAATCTCGCGGCGACCGATAAACTTAGGCTTAGGTGGCGTGTAATTAGCCCAATCAATAGCAACCTTGTTCGCACGGGCATCCTCAAGTGAAATCAGAGGATTCGCTTTGCGATTCGCATGACGTTGACGCACCATTTCATATTCTTCAGAGAGCTTTTCAACAAAGCTATCTACATTATCTGAAACCAACGATGTACAGACGCCGACCGAACGGCTAGCATCAGGAACGTAAATCACCGGTCCATCATACTTTGGCGCAATCTTGACCGCGGTATGAACACGGCTAGTGGTCGCTCCACCAATCATCAGAGGAGTCTTACGCTCAACAAAATACGGGTCACGCTGCATTTCGCTGGCAACATACTGCATTTCCTCTAGACTCGGCGTAATTAGACCTGAAAGTCCAACGATATCAGCATTTACCTCTTTGGCTTTGTTTAAAATATCAGCAGCTGGCACCATCACGCCCATGTTAATAACTTCGAAGTTATTACACTGCAAGACCACGTCAACAATATTTTTACCAATATCATGCACATCGCCTTTAACCGTTGCAATCACGATCTTGCCCTTGGCTCGCACATCACCGCCGACAGCCTCGATCTGACGTTTCTCTTCCTCAATATAGGGCACTAGGTGCGCCACGGCTTCCTTCATCACACGGGCTGACTTAACAACTTGTGGCAAGAACATCTTACCATCACCGAATAAGTCACCGACGACATTCATACCATCCATCAGAGGACCTTCAATCACCTCAATTGGTCGACCACCTGCTTCATCAATCTGCTGACGAATTTCCTCTGTATCCTCGACAATGTGGCTAGTCACACCATGAACCATCGCATGAATCAAACGTTGACGCACAGGTTGGTCACGCCAAGCCAAGTCCTCTTCCTTGCGAGCAACATTACCACGCACTGACTCCGCGTGCTCAACTAAGCGCTCGGTATTAGTACGCTCATCCTTTGGATCTGTTTTGCCCACCGGCTCAAGACGATTGAACACCACATCTTCAATTAAATCACGGGTAGTCCTATCCAAATCAGCATAAACGCCAAGCATACCGGCGTTAACGATACCCATTGTGAGGCCTTCTTTGATCGCATAGTATAAAAATACCGTGTGAATCGCCTCGCGCATTAACTCGTTACCACGGAATGAAAAGCTCACATTAGAAATACCACCAGAAATACGCGCATACGGTAAGTTCTCATGAATCCATTTAACCCCTTCGATAAAGTCTAGAGCATAACGATTATGCTCCTCTAGACCTGTCGCAATGGCAAAAACGTTAGGGTCAAAAATAATATCCTCAGGCGGGAATCCCACCTCATCAACCAGAATACGGTAGGCTCTCTCGCAAATTTCTATCCGGCGTTGTAAGTTATCAGCCTGACCCTGCTCATCAAAAGCCATAACCACAACCGCGGCGCCATAACGCAAACAAAGTTTAGCGTGCTCTTTAAATTCCTCTACACCCTCTTTCATGGAGATAGAGTTAACCACGGCCTTACCCTGAACACATTTAAGACCAGCCTCTATTACCTCCCACTTAGAAGAGTCGATCATCACTGGCACTCTTGAAATATCAGGCTCAGAGGCGATTAGATTAAGGAATCGCACCATGCACTGCGTAGAGTCAAGCATGGCCTCATCCATATTGATATCAATAATTTGAGCGCCATTTTCAACCTGCTGACGAGCCACCTGTATGGCATCGTCATATTTTTCATCACGAATCAAACGCAAAAAAGCCTTGCTACCGGTCACGTTAGTACGTTCACCAACATTTATAAAAAGACTCTCATCGTCAATATTAAGTGGCTCTAGACCAGACAAACGAGTTTTAATAGGAATCTCTGGTACCTTGCGAGCAGGCAAATCCTTAACACGCTGACAAATAGCAGCAATATGCTCTGCCGTCGTACCACAACAGCCACCAACTACATTCACAAAACCTGCCTCTGCAAATTCTTGTAGTAAAGAAGAAGTCACGTTTGGCGTCTCATCAAATCCTGTTTCTGACATTGGATTAGGTAAACCAGCATTTGGATAGACACAAACAAAGGTGCCACAGATCTTAGACAGCTCTGCCACATAAGGACGCATCAAAGCAGCACCCAAGGCGCAGTTTAGACCGATCGTAATAGGTCTAGCATGACGTACTGAATTCCAGAAAGCTTCGACCGTTTGACCTGACAGAATACGGCCGGAAGCATCAGTTACCGTACCAGATATCATCACTGGAAGACGCTCACCACGCTCCTCAAATACTGACTCAATCGCAAAAATAGCGGCTTTGGCATTAAGCGTATCAAAAATCGTTTCTAATAAAACAATATCAATACCACCATCCAGCAAACCGTGCAACTGCTCGGCATACGCCTCTTTGAGCTGATCGAAGGTGATATTACGCGCACCTGGGTCATTAACATCAGGTGAAATAGAAGCCGTTTTTGGCTGAGGACCTAAAGCACCAGCGACAAAACGCGGCTGCTCCGGTGTACTGTACTTATCTGCGGCAGCACGTGCGATTTCAGCAGAAGCCTTATTTAAATCATAGGCAATATCATATAGTTCATAGTCACCTTGTGCCACTACTGTAGCACCGAAGGTGTTGGTACAGATAACATCTGAACCTGCCTCTAAATACTGCTCATGAATTGCAGAAATAATATCAGGACGGACCAAAGACAGTAATTCATTATCACCTCGCAAATCCTTGTGATGATCAGCAAAACGCTCGCCACGGAAATCCTGCTCACCGAGCTTGTAAGTTTGAATCATCGTCCCCATCGCACCGTCTAGCACTAGAATCTTATCGGTAGTAAGACGACGTGCAAATTCTGCACCACGCGTATAGGAAGAAATTGGATATGGCAAAGTTGGATAAGTCACTACAAACCCTTATAAAATCAGCAAATTCGAACAATTAATTATAACTCAGAAGCATTGCTAATTAACCTAACACTGCTTTCTTTCAAGGCTTAAGAAGCTAGTTGCACTGCCACCTTAAACAGAGCATTGAATTTGTTATGAACTATACATTTTGTTGCTTTTTAACGCCACTTTCCTACATCTACCTCATTGAATCAATGGCTTTCCCTAGTTTATACAAATAATTTTGTTACACTAAAGCTACGATTGATGGGTGCTTACGACTATCGAAATACCGTTCCTTAGTTGCGTAAGTTAAATGGGAAACAGCATGCTCACACTCCACCCACTCCAATAGGACTGAGCAAAACTGTGCTGCCCCCGCAACGGTAATGTGTAACTTGCCTCCTATCTAGTTACTCAAGCCCGAGACCAGCCTGCAATCTACCTGATTTTTGTTATAACTATGTGCGGGGACGCACATTCACAGGACCCTCCATGTTTAAAGTCTGTTCCTTGACGGCTGCCCTAGCCGTCGCTTTTACAATTGCACCTACAGCAATTGCACAAAACTCAGCCTCTTCTCCCCAAGAAAATAATCCACCGGCCATACAGAAACTCCCTACTGTTGTTGTTACCGCCTCTCGTAGCCCTCAACCGGTTAGTCGTGCAATTGGCGACATCACAGTGATTGATGATGTTCAATTACACCAAAACAATGACCCTAATGTTTTACGCACACTAGCTCGTGAGCCAGGCATCCAGATGTACGACAACGGCGGTCCACAAACAGTTTCCGGTATCTCTATTCGTGGTGCTTGGGGTGATCAAAACCTAATCATGCTTAACGGCATCCGTATTAACAACCCAGTAGCTGGCAACAGCATTCCTTGGGGTACTTTAAACCCTCGCGCTTTTCAGCGTGTTGAGGTGATTCGCGGTTCAGCGAGTAGTTTATGGGGCTCCAGCGCCATGGGTGGGGCTGTTAACCTAGTGACGGAATTAGCTCCCGGCACAATCAAAGAGTTTAGTCCCTATGTTGATATTGGTTTTGGCAGTGATAGTACAGTTCGCACTGGGGCTGGATTTTCTGGTGCTGATGGTACCTTTGACTACAGCTTAAACGTGCAGTATGAGCGCTCGGATGGGCACAATACAACCACTGAGGACAATGTTTTTAATTATAACCCCGACGATGATAGCTACGAACAGCATAGCTTCAGTGGAAACTTGGGCTGGACCTGGGCACCCGAACAACGCATCGGCATGCACTTTTTTAATAGTTATATCAGTGGCGATTACGATGCAGGCGAGTTCGATCCAGTCGGTGCTAATGTTAAAAACCGCCTACAACTCTACGGCATCACTAGTAATAACAAGATAACTGACTGGTGGTCTAGTACTCTACGCACTAGCTTTGGTAAAACATCAATGAATGACTCTAGCCCGTGGAGTGATACGGTAAATAGCGTTTATCAAAATAGCTTCAGTTGGCAAAATGACTTTCAACTGACACCGGATCATGTAGTCTCTGTGTTTTATGAAGGCTATAAGGAACGCATCGGTTCGACCACAGAGTTTGACCAGACTAAGCGTAATACCAACTCCGTTGGGGCAATTTATCAAGGTCATTTCTTAGACCGTCATCACGTGCAAGCCAGTATTCGTCACGATCACTACACAGACTATGGCTCTCACACCACTGGTAGCTTGGCTTATGATGTTGATATCACTGATACAGTAACTATCGGTTTGGCCGGTAATACAGGTTTTAGAATACCTAGCTTCTATGATATGTATGCACCACTCAACTGGGGTTTCCAAGGCAATCCTGACCTTAAACCTGAAAAGTCTCGCAACATTGAAGCCCATATCAGCTTTGCAAACGACAATACAGCTGCAAGTATTCGTGCTTTCTATACCAAGTATCGCAACCTGATTAATACCTACGACACAAGCACCTATCCCGCAACAACGAGCAACACTGAAAAAGCAACTATCCGTGGTATTAGCTTAACAGCTTCTCATCAGTTTAATCCGACGCGTTTCGGTACCACTCGCGTGTACACTGGTGCGGACTTTTTGGACGCTAAAAATGACATCACCGATAAGCAATTGATGCGTCGTGCTCGTCAGGTTTACCGTGCAGGTGTTGAGCATAGCTATGATCGCTTTGACGTAGGTGCCGAATTTATGCATATTAGCGCTCGCTACGACGATATAGAAAACAACACTCGTCTAGGTGGCTATGGTGTCGTTAACCTTTCTGCCAAGGTGCAGTTAAGCAAAGAGTTTTCAGCACAAATCTACTGGAATAATATCTTTGATAAAAAATACGCACCTGTTCATGGCTACCGAGGCCAAGGCAGCAATGTATTTGTTAATTTAAGCTGGCAACCTAAGAACTCTTAATATTCTTAATGTTTTACCGAAGTCTGTTTTGTGGTGATTAAGTGCCACAAAACAGACTTTCTCAACTAGGAAGTCCATGCACTTTAAGACCCTTGTTGGCACCGTTGCCTTAGCGTTAAATCTAATCTATTTCCACAACAGCGCCTTGGCTGCTGACGCACCACGTATCATTAGCCTGGCTCCTCATATGACAGAGATGATTTATGATTTAGGCTTAGAGGAGCAATTAGTTGCTAGAGATGATGCCAGTAACTACCCTGAAGAAGCTAAAAGTCTACCCTCAATAGGCACCGGCTTCAATCCTAATAAAGAGCTGCTACTCCTCTACCAGCCAGATCTTTTGCTGCACTTCACTTCCAAAACGCAACTCACAGAACTGCTTCCTAGCAACAACATTGACGTGATAGCCTCCATGCCTAACTCAGTAGAGGCCTTATTTGATGACTGGCGCATGATTTTAGCAAGAGTTCAGACAGACCTGACAAAACGCACAGCCACCGAAGAAAAAATTGATGCTACCGAAGCCGAATGGCAAAGCCTAGTCAAAGACTACAAAAACCAAGAGCTTAAAAAAGTCTTCTTTCTAATATCTGACTACCCACTCTTTAGCCTAAGCGACATGAGCTTTTTGAGCCAAGCAATCAAAGGCTGCCATACGGAAAACATCTTCGCTGACATGAAGCAAGTAAGCTTCATCGCTAGCCCCGAAGAAATACTACTAAGCGAACCTGAAGTTGTCATTCATGGCTACAGCACCACTGAGCCCAATGATAAAGAGCGGTCACAAGAAGCGGCTATCAAGCTATTTGAGAAAGTCGGTCTTAAGCTAAGTACTGAGCAATTAGTGACAGTAGATGCAGATATTTTGTACCGCCCCACCCTGCGTTTTATCAAGGCATTACCGCAGATATGTGAGGCGATTCATCATACAAAGGCAACAGCAGCTGATTAGTAGAAGTCTGCCTTATTGTGCTTAAAAGCAGGACACAAATAAAAACATTAGCGCAGAAATTCACGCTACTACGATCGATTAATCTAAACTCAAGGCCTTCTGAATGGCCTTAGCCGCCGTTACTCCATCAGACATTGCAGTCACCACACACGGATGCTGGCGACGCGTTACCTCACCAATAGCGTACAAACCACTTACGACCGTTTCAGTGGTTGCGAAATCCACTTTTAAGTAATCCTTTTCATCAAAACCAACACCTAAGCCTTTAAGCCACTTAGCCTGAGGCTCATAACCATAAAAAACCAAAATTACATCATAGAACTGATCAGCAACTTCTTTTTGTGCAGGGTCAAAAGAGTAATCGCCAACAATAACCTGTTCATCGCCCAGTCGCTCCATCCAATGATCTTGACCACGTAGCGTACGCGCATAAACAGTGACCTCCGCTGCCCCTCTATTTTGGGCAAAAAGTGCGTTTTCCAGAGCATTGTCCCCACCTCCAAGTACCGCCACACGCTTGCCCTTAAAAGCATAATTATTTAATCTTGCGCCAGCACCAATTAAAACGTCATCAAAAGATTGACCGGCACACTCCGCCGGTTCCTTATAGTTCACACCTGTCGCCACAACCAATTTTTTTGAATAGAAAACAAGCTTAGATGTGTGAGTCTGCACACTTAATTCAAAACCGCCATCTACCACTAGAGTAGACTTGACGAGATGTTCAAGCTTGACTTCAATCTCAGCCAAAGCCAAACTTTCAATCAACTTGAGTGCAACTTCCTTGCCCGTTAAGCTTGGCGCAGTAGGATTCCACTCATCCTTAAACGGATTGCGAGCACACATACCACCAACCTGCTCACTACCCTCTAATAACAGCACGGTATAGCCCATGCGCTTTAACCAAACGGCACATGTAACCCCAGCCACGCCGGCACCGACAATAATGGCATCATAGAGCGAATCATCTGCCTTATTCTGAGCAAGAGACATTGTGACAAATCCTTTTAAATACAAGTATTTCTTTTGTGTAAAGACTAAAATATGGCCTAATTATTTTTTGCAAAAACTATGAATACAATAACAATCTTTTTTGAACGCCTTGCGATTGAAGCTCGCGTTGGTGTCCTGCCACGCGAACTTAAAAACACGCAGCGTATTTATATTGACGCGGAGATTAGCGTACAACAAACACAAGCCGTTGACGATCTTGATATTAAAACTGTCCTTGATTATAGACTGCTACGTCAAGCAATTATCGAGGAATGTACTCGCAAGCACGTACACTTAGTCGAAGCCCTAGGGCAAATAATTTCTCAACGCTTAATTAGCGACTTTGACGAGGTAGCTGCTGTTAAACTCCGTATCAGTAAGCCATCAGCCTTTGATGACTGTGATGCTGTTGGCATTGAGTTTAATGTTAACCGCTAATACGCATTACCACCATGAGTCAATCTAATTTAAACGTAAACGAGTCAAACCTCTCCGAACGCGCACGAGTTCGCAATAACAAGCTGAGCAAAAAAATCATCCGTGAAACCGCTCACGCTATTGTTGATTACAATATGATCGAAGACGGCGACAAGGTAATGGTCTGTCTATCTGGCGGCAAGGACTCCTACACCCTACTCGAGGTTCTACGTACCCTACAAAAGCGTGCGCCAATCAAGTTTGAGTTACTTGCAGTTAACCTCGACCAAAAGCAACCAGGCTTCCCAGAGCATATTTTGCCTGAGTATTTGACATCAATTGGCGTGCCTTTTCATATTGAAAATCAAGACACTTACTCAATTGTTAAGCGTGTTATCCCAGAGGGTAAAACTACCTGTTCGCTTTGTTCACGGCTAAGACGCGGTATTTTATATCGCGTAGCGGAAGAGTTTGGTTGCAATAAAATAGCGCTCGGTCACCACCGCGATGATATTTTAGCGACCTTTTTCCTAAATCTGTTTTATGCCGCAAAGTTAAAATCCATGCCGCCTAAGCTAGTTTCAGACAATGGTAAGCACACAGTAATTAGACCACTCGCCTATGTCGCCGAAAGCGATATTATTAAGTACGCTAACATCCAGGAATTTCCGATTATTCCGTGTAATCTCTGTGGTTCTCAAGAAAACCTCAAGCGCCAAGAGATTAATAAGATGATTCGCCAGTGGGAAAAAGAAAGTCCGAAAAAGGTCTGGAATGCCTACAAATCACTTGCTAACATTGTCCCATCACACCTAATGGACAGGGAGCAATTTGATTTTGCTAATTTAAAACCAACCTTTGAAGACAATCCGAATGGCGACACAGCCTTTGACGCTGAGACCTTCCCTGATTTAGAGGATACTCAAACTACAGCAGGCTCCGAAGCCCAAGTGATACAAATTTATAGAAAAGCCAATGACAAATAAAGTAACTGACAGCAACTTAGGTCAAACAACACAATACCCAGATCAATACGATCCGAGCTTGCTGTTTCCTATTGCACGCGCTGAAACCCGCCAAGGCTCACCGGCAGAAAACACACCAGTTTGGATTGGCGGTGATATCTGGACTGCCTTTGAAGTATCTTGGTTAGATAGCAAAGGCAAGCCAATTGTGGCGATTGCATCATTTGAGTTTCCACAGAGCAGCACCCACTTAATCGAGTCCAAGTCGTTTAAGCTTTATTTAAACTCCTTCAACCAGAGTAAATTTAATAGCACTAAGGAAGTCGCGGCATTATTTGAACAAGACTTAAGCAAAGCCAGTGGTGGCACGGTGAAGGTTGAGATTAAGCTCAACCACGATTGGAATAACTGCCGACTTATCAATATTCCCGGCAGTAGCGTTGATGAGTTGGAGGTTGAAATTGACTGCTACGAGCCGAACTTGGCACTACTTCAGCTAAGGGACGGCACAGAGGAGTCAGAGCAAATCAATATTCTTTACTCTAACCTGTTAAAGTCTAACTGCCCAGTCACCAATCAACCTGACTGGGGTACGGTGGTTATTGCTTATAAGGGCAATTCCATTGATCCCAGCTCCTTTTTAAAGTACATCGTATCCTACCGCCTCCACAATGGCTTTCATGAGCTATGTGTTGAGGAAATGTACTGCGACTTGCTCAAGCAATGCGCACCTAAAGAGCTCGTTGTCATGGCTCGATATACGCGCCGTGGCGGTCTTGACATTAATCCATGGCGTGCCAGTAGTAAGGAAATTGCCAACAGCTTACACGATCTATTAGCGCCTTTTAATCGTTTGGCGAGACAGTAACCACCCGTCACAACACAGACCTTGTACTCTCGGCAATTACCCCCATCTAGTAGTTACTCAATTACGCTACTCAACAACTTTGTTAGGAGTACACATGTCTGCAATGACCAAATCCCGCCAAATAGAGCAGCTTTATCGTGGTCAAGAGACCAGCGATGGCGCCGGCGTAAATCTAACTCGTTTATTAAGTAATAACCTACAACGTCGCCTTGACCCCTTCTTAATGCTAGATTGCTTTGGTAGCGATAACCCCGACGATTACATCGCAGGCTTTCCAGATCACCCACATCGTGGCTTTGAAACCATCACATATATGATTGAAGGTCGTATGCTGCACCGTGATAGCAATGGCAACGAAGGCCTATTAGAAAATGGCGGTGTGCAGTGGATGACAGCCGGCAGTGGTTTAATTCACTCCGAAATTCCACAGCAAAAAGATGGCGTTATGCGTGGCTTCCAGCTATGGCTCAATCTTGCAGCTAAGGACAAAATGATTGAGCCGTGGTACAAAGACTACCAGAAACCTGATTTACCAAAATACATTACAGATGAAGGTGTACAAGTGACCATCATCGCTGGTAGCAGCAATGGGGTCGAGGGTGCTGTACTGCGTGACCACACAGAACCACTGTATCTTGACGTCCATCTGCCCGCAGGTAAGCCCTTTGAAACGGCCATTCCAGCTACTCACAATGCCTTTATTGTCGTTTATGAAGGTCAATTAGAGGTTAATGGTAAAGCAGTACAGGCAACGCAATTAGCACTATTAGCCAATACGCCTGAAGCTGATGGCATTAGCCTAACAGCCAGTGAAGACAGCAAAGTAATTATCGTTGCCGGTAAGCCATTAAATGAACCGATTGTCCAACACGGACCATTTGTGATGAACTCGCGTGAAGAAATTATGGAAGCCTTTAATGATTTTCAGGCGGGTAAGTTTGCTTAAGATAGCTTGCATTCATTGAATAAAATAGCAATCCCCCCATTTGCATCAAAACAAATGGGGGTGTTTGATTAACTACTTAGCGCCGCAACTTTAAGGTAGTAAGCCCAACCTACGCTTTTCGAAAAAATCATTGGTTTCTTTAATGACTACGCCTGTTAGTAGGAATAGACCAATAACGTTAGGTAATGCCATTAAACCATTAAAGATATCAGCAAAAGCCCACACCAAGTCTAAGTGAACTACAGCGCCAACCAATACCGATGCGGTATAAATCACACGATATGGCCACGTCACAGCATCCCCAAAGGCATAAGTCGCACACTTCTCACCATAATAACTCCAACCTAAAATCGTTGAGTAGGCAAAGAAAATCATGCCTAATGCAACAATATCGCCCCCAATGCCCGGCAATAAACCATCAAAAGTATAGGTTGTCAACGCAGCTCCCGTAAGATCACCCGCATCAAAAACTTCTAACCCCATCACTAAAACAACACCAGTAATTGTACATACGATAATCGTATCAATAAACGTACCAGTCATTGAAACAAAAGCTTGGCGAGCAGGGTGATCGGTTTTAGCAGCTGCTGCTGCAATCGGTGCTGAACCCATACCTGCCTCATTTGAGAAAACACCGCGAGCCACACCATAACGAATAATGGCACCAATTAAACCACCAGCAATTGCCTCATTACCCCAAGCTAAGATAAAAATCTTTTGAAATGCCGGAATAATTAACTCGTAGTTAGCAACCATAATCCATAGACCACCAGCGACATAGGTCACAGCCATCACTGGAACAATCACAGAAGAAGCGCGAGAAATGCTCTTAATACCACCCAATAGAACAAAAGCAGTAAAAATAGTTAGACCTACACCGGTCACCCAAACACCTACTCCGTAACTCTGTGCAACCGCATTCGCCACAGAATTTGACTGCACAGAGCTCCCGATACCAAAGGATGCCAACATACCTAAAACAGCAAAAATCATGGCTAACCACTTCATATTCAGGCCACGCTCAATGTAATACATTGGACCACCAGACATTTCGCCTTTGGAGTTAACAACACGATACTTAACCGCCAAAATGGCCTCAGCGTACTTGGTTGCCATACCAAAAATCGCTGTCACCCACATCCAAAATACAGCACCCGGGCCACCTAACACGACGGCCGTCGCTACACCCGCAATATTACCCGTACCAATTGTTGCTGATAATGCCGTCATCAATGCAGCAAACTGAGAAATATCCCCCTCAGTTTTTACACCATTAACACTATCAGGAGATTTTTTAAAAATTTGGGCAAAAGCAAAAGGTAACTGTCTAAACTGTAAAAATTTTAATCTAATGGTCAACCAAACACCACATCCAACGATTAAAATCAATGTGATTGGCCCCCAAACTATCCCGCTCAACTGATTCAATAAGGTATTTAAACTATCCATAAAGCTCTCCTATTAGAAATACATAGCACATAATATTACCTAAAAACATCATCTGCGTTAGAATTTTTTTATCCAGACAAACCCCTACAAAATCCCTCATAAAAAAAGAAAGCCAAAGACAAAAAATCCCCACCCAGAAATAGGAACCTATTACACTGCGTGGGGACTAAGTTAATAATATTTAGCTATCTATTCTGTCGCTTCTTGCACCAAAAGTGCTACCAACTTTTGCACTGGCATTTCTCTAATTTTTGCCAATCCTGTGCCCGACCAATAAGCACCATAACCATCATCATTTTGTTTAAGGGCCGCATCATTTAATTGCTTATTAGCATCGTATAATACCGGATAGTTTGGTCGTCTCAGACCTTTTTCTTGAATTAATTGCGCACCAAAATCACTTAACTTCGTTCTAAGACCACGCGCCGGACGACCCGATATCACCGTACTCACCAAGGTCTCAGGGTTACTTACTGCATGCACTCTTAACTGCTCGCGATAAGTTTCTGATGCCGAGCTTTCAGGACATAAAATAAAAGCTGTTCCTAGCTGTACTGCCTCTGCACCATGCTCTAGCATTGTACGAATTTCTTGACCCGTCATCACTCCACCAGCCACTATCACCGGTGTGATGCAATGTTGCTTAATTTGCTGTAATAAGTCTAAAGTAGTCATTTTCTCATCACGATTAGGATCAAAAATCCCGCGATGGCCCCCTGCCTCATAGCCTTGAGCGACAATATAATCTACCCCTGCTGCCTCTAACTTTTGGGCCTCATCAACATGACAAGCACTGGCAAAAATCGCAATACCAGCTTCTTTTAATTTATGTAAAACATTTACTGAGGGTAAGCCAAAGTGAAAACTTACGATTTGCGGTCGCTTATCTAACAACACAGCAACACGCTCATCATCAGTTAGCAAACTGTGATAAATGACATTCAGAGAATCCGGTACTTGCCCACCAAAGCCCTCAAATAAAGGCGCTAACTCCTTTAACCACGCGGCATTTGCTGCAGCATCAACCTCTTCTTCTTTATGTGCAAAGAAATTAATATTAACTAAAGGCAATTTACCCATGCCACATAAAGCCGTAAACTCACTAATGCATTTATCCAACGCTGCAGCACTCATCGCACCACACCCCAACGAAGGCAATGCTCCTGCCTTTAATACCTCAGCCGCTAAATGAGGATTTGAAACTCCAGCCATAGGTGCCTGAATAATCGGATAATCCACATCAAATCGCTCACAAAACTCCGTCTTTAACATAACAGCACCCTCCTAATAACTCACAATCACTTTATATACTCTAGTAAAAAAACTTAAAACTGAACCAAAAGACTTACAAATTTTAGAGATTATTTTCAAAATAATCATAGTCAGACAAGACTTAATACTTTAAAGTAAAAGTTCATATTTTATGAAAAGGAGAAAACCATGCTTCATTATGCTGTTGTATTCCTCGTTATTGCATTAATTGCCGCTGTCTTAGGCTTTGGCGGCATTGCCGGCACCGCGGCAGGCATTGCAAAAATACTTTTCTTTGTCTTCTTAATCATCGCAGTATTATCATTTCTTTTTGGCCGACGTTCTTAGCACCTAAATAGAAAAAGAAATAAAATAGCCCCCAAAAAAATTGAGGGCTATTACTATTCCTTAATGGGCCATTACTTAATTAAGCCGCATAAATTGCGACCGCCACCCCCACCTAAAGGCGCAGGATCATCACTGTAATTATCACCGCCCACGTGGATCATCAACGCTAAGCCGTTAAGTTCATTAATATCAGTAATACGAGGAGCAACTACTGGATAGTTAATAGCCCCTTCATCATCTACGTATAAAGCAGGTAAATCCCCCTTGTGACCGTCAGACCAAGGCCCCTTGTGTGCACCACTCTCCTCTGGGTCCCAATGACCGCCAGCTGCACCTGCTGGGGTGATTTTGCCATCAGCTTCTTTTGCATCGCAAGAACCTACGGCATGGACGTGAAAACCACGAACACCTGCCTCTTCTAAACCTTTAATTTCAGGGCTAAACTTCGCACCATATTCAGTTTGAGTAATCGTCACTGTACCGACAGACTCACCCGGTCCTTGCGCTGTGGCAAACCTCATATCAACGACAATATCGTCTGCTGCGTAAACTGATGTCATAAAACCAGCTAATAAAACACTCATAAGAACTTTTTTCATATACAAATCACCTTAATTTGAATTAAAAACATAAAGCTACTCATCACAAAATCAAGCAACTCACGCACTCTTATGGCAAAGGCACAAGGATGTTACAAAAGCTTAACACGTTATTTGAATGTTCCTCAACTTAAGTAATCGCTCTCGTTTGCAGCCATTAGAATCACCACTGCCATATAACTCGATTAGTATTTACGCTAATTTGACACTACACTCCAAATAATCTTAGACAAGCCTTGTTAAATAGACTAGTCTAGACTAGTCGCTAGTATTAGCTTATCATGATATAACAATCTGGAGACACTATGGTATCAATAATTACACTTTATCACTCTGTCAGCGCACGCTCTTTTCGTCCACTATGGGCTCTTGAGGAGTTAGGTTTAGACTATGAGTTGATTGTCTTAGCTTTTCCGCCACGAGTCCATGACAAATCCTATTTTGAGATCAACCCTTTAGGTACCGTACCCGCTCTTGTCACTGAACATGGCCTAATGACTGAATCAGTCGCCATGTGCCAATACCTTGCTAGCAAAAAACCTTCTACTGATCTGGTTATTACTGAACGTGACGCAGATTACTCTAAATATCTAAACTTTTTATACTATGGTGAGAGTACACTGACCTTCCCTCTGACCATCGTCTTGCGCTACCAGCACTTTGAAGTCCCCGAAAGGCAGTTACCAAGTATCGCAGAGGATTATAGTCTGTGGTTTATTAGTCGCACGAAGCTACTGGATCAGGCGTTACAAGATACAATGTATCTATGTGGTGATCGTTTTACCATCGCCGATATATCTGTAGGCTACGCCCTCATGCTTGCTGAGCATGTTGGACTACTTGAGCAGTGTTCAGCTAGAGTTCAAGCATATTGGCGAGCACTAAAGCAACGCCCAGGCTTTATTAACGCCTTAAAAAAAGAACAACAAGTAGCCACAATGCAAGGTATCTCAACTCAACCAACGCCTAGCTTGCGCCCCTTTCCAACTAAAAAATAACAGTTAGATTTAGGACAAACTCATCACAATGCACACTCAAAGCTTCCAACTCAAATCAAAACAAAGTAATCCAGATGCTGCTATCGGTATCATGGCAGCCTTAGAGCAAGAAATTACCAGTATTTTACAAAACATGGGAGAAAGCGTTAAAGTCCACCTTATTGCAGGACGGCGCTACTATCAAGGCGAGCTAGATGGGCAAAAGTACATTGTTGTACTCTCTAGAGTTGGTAAGGTCGCCGCAGCGTCAACCGTCACTACTCTAATCAATCAGTTTAACGTTCAAAGTGTCGTCTTCGCAGGCCTTGCCGGTGGTGTACACCCTGATGTCTTAATAGGCGATATCGTGATTGGCAGCTCAGTTTATCAATATGATTTAGATGCTAGCCCGCTTTTTCCAAAATACAGCGTCCCCTTATTAAATAAAACCTTTTTTGATAGTGACGAGGAGTTGAGAAAGAAAATTAGTCAGTCCTGTATCGATTACCTAGAAAATGACTTTAACTCTCTTTTTAATACAGAACATAAAAAACGCTTTTTCCAACGTCCTACACCGCGGTTTCACGTAGGTCTGATCGGTAGTGGTGACCTTTTTATCAACGCGATTGAAAAGCAAAACCAAATTGTCGAAGCTATGCCCAGCACTATGTGCGTAGAAATGGAAGGTGCCGCGGTCGCTCAGGTATGCTACGAGTATGAAATCCCCTTTGCGATCTTTAGAATTATAAGTGACCGAGCTGACTCTCAAGCCAGTATGGATTTTAATGAGTTTTTAAGTGAAGTAGCACCAAATTACGCTTCACCAATCCTCAGACGACTCTTACTACTTATCTCTGAAAAAGCTCAAACCGCTTGATCTAAACCAGCTTGCCAAAAGTCGATTTCTAAGCGCGTGGCATCATAAAAAATGCCTGCTAACTCCTTGAAACGCTCCTCATCAACTCTCGCTAAGGCCTGATTTAACCAATCAGCCTCAGCCTTAGCCGCATCTTGAAACTCATCACTCAGGTACATTTTCATCCAAGGTAAATAAGGATTAGACTCAGCCATCACGGTAAAACTCTGCACCTTAAGCCACTCGGCAATTTCAGCGTAACCAATAAGACACGGCACCAAGGCCACATGTAAATCAAGCAAATTACCTTGATTGCCAGCATCTAACACATAACGCGTATAAGCCATGGTAGCACGGCCTTCCGGCAAAACCTCTAACTCCGCCTCAGTAATACCCCACTTAGCGCAATACTCAATATGCAGGTCAAACTCAATATCAACAATCGCCATCAAGCTTGCATAGCTTTGACGAAGCTCACGCATATTACGGCTTTTATAAACCGCTAAGCCCCAAGCACGAGCGAAGTGTACTAGAAACAAATAATCCTGCTTCAAATAATGCTTAAAGGCATCACCACTCAAAGTTCCTGCAGCCAATTGCTGAACAAAGGCATGCTGAATGTAATCCTGCCACTCCTTAACACTACTCTGCTTTAAACGCTCTAACGGTGTAAAGGTTGAGTTTGTCATATTTCCTCCAAATTCATTATGAAACATCATCAGTATATACTTAAAGTAATATTTCCTTTTGAGTATAACAGCCTAGACAATGAATCCCCCTAAGTTACTATTTTATTTATATAATAAATTAACGATATAAATAAAGACAGGCTAACTATGAGACGAATTTACACTGTAGAAGAGATGAAACGCGCCGAACAATGGGCTGTCAACAGAGGAGCCAGTTTTGAGCAACTCATGGAAAATGCAGGTCAAGCTGCCGCCAAAGACTTATTCAAACACCTTGCTAACGGCAAGTTATCAAAACCTCGCTCTGTACTGATTATTTGCGGTAAAGGCAATAATGCCGGCGACGGCCTAGTTATCGCCCGCGCCTTGACTGAACAAGATATTAAGGTCAAATTATTTTTTGTCTTGGGACGTGATTTATCTGAACTAGCTCAGCTTAATTTAGAGCGCTTAGCGTCATTAGATATTGAGGTTATCGAGGACGGTGATAATCCAATTAATGAGTCTACTGACTGGATTATTGATGCGGTATTTGGTACCGGCTATGTGGGCGATCTGCCGGAGGAAGTCTCCTGTATGATGGCCCAAGCCAATGAAGCCAAAGCCTATCGCATCGCTTTAGATATGCCTACAGGCTTAAACTGCGATAGCGGCGAGCTAGCGGACAATACCTTTAACGCCGATTTGAGCTACACCTTTGCTGCTTATAAACCTGCCCACTTTATGCCTAATGGCAAAAGTAA
The DNA here is from genome assembly GCA_947632105.1 of uncultured Oligella sp. Classification (GTDB taxonomy): domain Bacteria; phylum Pseudomonadota; class Gammaproteobacteria; order Burkholderiales; family Burkholderiaceae_B; genus Oligella. The sequence goes on from CANROD010000004.1 coordinate 81,374, forward strand.
ATGTGGTGAAATTGTTTGTCTTGAGATAGGCATATAGCGTACAAACACTCCCAAATGCACTGAGCATATGGGAGTGTTTTAGAAGAAAGACCAGAGGAAGCTCAGACTAATTCTGAACTTCCTTTTTAATACTATCCTGACGGCCTTCAGTCTCACGACGTAGTTTTCTGCGACGCTCAGCAGCGGCGAAGCGACAAACCTCAACATCATCACTAGGAGTCAGAGCAGGCACAGGCAACGGCCTAGCGTGGTCATCAACTGCTACCATGGTAAAGAAACAGCTATTGACATGACGCTGCTGACGAGTACGGATATTTTCAGCCACCACGCGAATACCTACCTCCATAGAGGAATTACCCGTGTAGTTTACTGACGCCAAGAAAGTCACTAACTCACCCACATGAATTGGTTGTCTAAAAATCACTTGATCCACTGATAAGGTCACCACATACTGTCCAGCATAACGACTCGCACAGGCGTAAGCAGCTTGGTCAAGCAGCTTTAAAATCGTTCCACCATGCACATTGCCAGAAAAATTTGCCATGTCTGGTGTCATTAAAACCGACATTGAAAGCTTATGTTTTGGTAAATCAGTCATTGAGATTCCTTGATGTTCTTTTGATAGATAGAACTTATTAGCTATCCAACTTCAATACAATTAAGCAATTATAACAGAGGCAATATTTACCTACTCTTTTATCAGTCCGATAGTCAAATAGAAACTCTTCCTCCCGCTAAATAAAGTAAAAACACAATAAATCACAGCATAGTATAATAATCCCTAATCAAATCAACCTATTAGTTCTATGTCCCCTCTTAATCGCAAAGACCTCAGCAATGGCAATTATTTAAATTCATTTCACAAGACACCAGGTTTTAACTGGTGGTCTGAGAAACAAATTAAGATGTCTATGCATGCAACCTTGGAACAGCGTCCTAGTTCACAATCAGTATGGTTGTTTGCTTATGGTTCATTGATTTGGAATCCTCAATGTCATTATGTGGAAAGTGTACCGGCTCTATTGGATGGTTGGCGACGTAGTTTTTGTATGAAGTTAATTGCCGGGAGAGCTACACTTGAACAACCTGGTCGCATGTTGTCATTGTCACCTGGTGGCAAAACTCAAGGCTTTGCCTTGCGCTTCGATGAGGATAACCTTGAAGAAGAATTACTTATGGTCTGGCGCCGTGAGATGATTGCTGGTTCTTATCAACCTGACTGGGCCGAACTTAACCTACATGACGGTCGTAAGGCTAAGGCGATCATCTTTAGAGCCCACCCACAAAGCCAACTTCATGAGAATGACGATAGCATTGAAACTATCTCTCCTCTCATCAGCAAAGCCAAAGGCATTCTCGGTAGCAACATTGATTATGTGATGCAACTAGACGATACGTTGAAAAAACACAACTTTAGCGATGACTACGTAGCCCAACTAGCTCAGCAGCTACGATCAGCTTCTTAGCAAATAGCCTTTTTCTATACACAATTGCAGTTCTTGGCCAACTAACAATTTGTCTTCACTATAGATCTCAATGTGTTGATTACCTAAAATCTCCGTTTGATAGTGATAGCGCTCGCCCTTAAAGACACGATCAATGATCCGTCCCTTCACACTTTGCTGCGACACACCTTGAGCATTTTCAGAATTCAAGAGTCGAATATGCTGCGGTCTCACTAAAATAGCATGGTACTGTGTATTGGCAGATTTAGTCTTTGGCTGATTATTGAGCGCATTCATCACATCCTCGCCATGCAAATTACGGCCATTGCCCATAGGCTTCGTATAGCTATAGACAATAGAGCCCTGTCCAATAAAACGCGCTGTCCATTCACAGTCAGGAAAACGGTAAAGATTTTCAGGACTATCAAATTGTACAATTTTGCCCTGATTCATCACCGCTACCTGATCAGCAAGCGCCATAGCCTCAGCCTGATCATGGGTCACATAAACAAAGGTCGTACCACTGCGTTGATGAAACTCTCTAAAAATTTGCTCCATCGACGCTCGTAAGTGACGATCTAAATTGGCCAGTGGTTCGTCTAACAACACTACTTTTGGAGAAGATACTAAACAACGTGCCAAAGCCACGCGCTGACGTTGACCACCGCTAAGCTCAACAGGCATACGATGCAATAAATGCTCCATTTTGACAGCTTCTAAGGACTCATTTACTCGGCGTTTATACTCACCACCATTAACCCCCTTTAATTTTAAAGAGTAGCCAACATTATCCATGACATTCATATGAGGCCATAAAGCATAGGACTGAAAGACCATACTCATTTGACGTAGCTCAGGGGGTACGTGATGCACTTTTGATGAAATCGTGTCATTATCTAAGGCAATCAAGCCATCATCCAATTGCTCAAATCCAGCGATAGAACGTAGAATCGTCGTCTTACCACAACCACTCGGCCCCAATAAGGCAACAAACTGCCCGCTTTCAATGGTTAAACTTACCTCATTGACCACCGGCTCATCACCAAAGCGCTTGGTAACGCCATCTAAGACTAGTTTTGCCATGGAATAACCCCTCGTGGCAGGCGCTTAGCAAATAGACTCAAGCCCAGCATCAATAGAGCCACTAAGACAACAACTACTACTGACACTGCTGCAGCCGGTACCACATCACCACTTTCCTGCATATTAAAAATCATCACACCGATCGTTTCATTACCGGCACTCCACAATAAAGCGGAGACAGTTAATTCATTAAAGGCCATTAAAAACACTAAAATAAATCCTGCAAAAACAGCTGGTGCTAACAAGGGCACCACAATATCTCGTAATCGGCGTCCCATACCCGCACCGCATAATTGAGCAGCCTCTTCTAACGACGTATCAATTTGCATCATACTGCTCATCACAGGCTTAAAACCAACCGTAAAAAAGCGCGACACATAAGCAAACAAAATAATCCACAAAGTACCGTAAAGTGTCACTTGCACAATCGGAATCGGTTTAACAAACAGCAAAATACAAGCAATTGATAACACGACGCCAGGTAAGGCATAAGGAATATCCATCAATATCTTGGTGATAGTCGTTAAATAACTCGGCTCTCGATTAAACCAATAGACCACAGGGACAGAGACAACGGCAATAATAAATGCGGCACCTATTGCTAATACAAAGCTATTACTAAAAGCACGCCAAGTGATACTTTGCGACATCATAATTTGCTCATAACTACCAATGCTCATATTACTCAATGTCAGTGCTACTCCTTGAGCTGGTACTAAAGAACTGACTGCTAAAGCAAGCAGTGGTATTACCAAGATCGCCATTAAAATGACTACCATCATGATTTCTGCAGCAAAGCGCCAAGGGCCTAAATTAAAATGTAAGGGACGACCAGCTAAACCACTCAATGCCATACGTTTTTGAAAATAATGCTGTAGCCAAACCACCGCGACAGCTAAGGCTGCCACAAGCATAGACAGATTAGAGACCTCATTAATCATCGACGGCCCAAAATCTGCCATACGCTGATAAATTAAGGTCGGCAAGACATAGTACGATGCAGGTATACCGAGCATAGCCGGAATACCAAAATTACCCAGTCCTGATAGAAAAGCAATCGCAGCAGCAGCCAATATGCCATTTTTACAAAGCGGCATAATCATATCGCGAATCACACGATACTGACCTGCTCCTCCCATACGAGCAGCTTCTATTAACTCCTTAGGCAGATTTAATAAATTTGCCCTGAGTGTTAAAAACACAAGCGGTGCATGCTGCACGCCCATTAATAAAATAATACCCCACGAGGAATAAAGCGGTTGCTTGCTACCTAATGGTGGCGCCATCCCGATAGTTTTTAACAGTACGCTATTTGGCCCCATTAACTGCAACCAACTTAATGCCATTACCTGCGGTGGAATCATCATGGGTAACATAAACATAAACACCCACAGCGCCTTTGCACGTATATCAGTCAGGCTAATAAAAAAAGCCAGCCCAACCCCGAGCAACAGGGAAAGCCACATCGCCATAAAGGAAGTGTATATACTGTGCCAAAAAGCAGTCCACGTACTACTACGTGTAAACACCTTGATAAAAGCTGACGAGTCGTCCAAGCTCAAATCCACCAGCGCTTGGCTCAGTAAGCGTACGCTAGGTAAAACACTGATGATTACAAATATCAGGACGAGCCCGTAGATTAAGGGGCGAGAAATCCGGTACGACGAGGTATTACTCAAATATCTCTGCAAATCTTTCTTTATCGCTCTCTGCATTCTCTAAAGACTTCGCTGCATCAAAAGGTAATAACTTGATTTGATCACGTGAAGGGAAACCCTCTGGTGAATCGATACCGTTACGTGCTGGTAAATAACCTTGTTCAACAACCAATTGCTGACCTTCTTCAGACAACACAAAATCAACAAACTTCTGAGCTAATTCCTTATTCTCTGAGTCCTTTAAAATAGCAACAGGTTCAGTTACCATACTGACACCCTCTGTTGGAAATATAAACTCAACTGGAGAGCCTTTGGCTTTTTCACGAATCGCTAAGTAATCAACTAATACACCATATGGCTTAGCACCTGAAGCAATCGCGGTAAGTACACTGCCATTGCCCTTCTGAGGAGCCATACCATTAGCCTCTAAGCCTTCGTAGAACTCCCAGCCGAAATCATCGTTAGTGGTTACAGCTGATAAGTGGATTAAAGCAGCACCAGAATAAAGTGGGCTAGGCATAGCTGCTAAGTCATTGTATTCGGGCTTAAGTAAATCAGTCCATGACGTTGGCTCATCAGCCGCATCGGAGTGATATGCAATACCGGTCGTAATGAGCTTAGTGCCGTAATAGAAGCCCTCATCATCGTATAGTGAGGCATCATAGCTAGCCTTCTCAGGAGAATCGTAAGACGCTAGTAGGTTTTCTGCTTTTAATTGCTCCAGTGTCACACTATCGGCAATAAGAAGTAAATCTGGCTTAACAACACCAGCCGCTAACTCTGCACGAAACTTGGTCATCAGCTTGGTAGTACCATCACGAACCCACTCAATCTTGACGCCAGGATTAGCTTTTTCAAAAGCCTCTACCGTCATCTGAGCATCAGCAACTGGTTGAGAAGTATATAAAACAAGCTCTTGTGCTTGTGAGGTACCTACAAAGCACAGACCTAAGCCGACAGAAATTAACGCTTTTTTAAACATAGCAAATCCACTAAAACGAGAAGCAAAACGCTAGCTTAATCTATGTTTATTACATGATTGTGAACACAAGGAGATGTTCATGCTCAGTCTTAGAAAGATGTTATTTTTTCCAGGCATAAAAAAACCTCTGTGAATATATTTCACAGAGGTTTTTATGTAATTTGCCTGACGATGACCTACTT
>CANROD010000005.1 GCA_947632105.1 uncultured Oligella sp.
CGCCACATCATATCAAGAGTTCCGCCGTGAGAGATAATAACGATTAATTCGCCCGGATAGCGCTCTACAATACTATTTAGACCTAGTTGAATGCGCTTCGAAAAAGTACCTAAACTTTCTACCTCTAGGGCTGCAGTAAAGTCTTTTGGTGTAACGTGCTGATGTTTGTCTTGATGTCCTAGGGCTTCACGCCAATTTTTTCCTTCTAATTTGCCATAATTTCGTTCACGAAGATTGGGTTCGATGTTAATTTCTATGGATAGTTTATTTGCTAAAGGTGTGGCTGTTTGAATTGCGCGTTGTAAATCACTTGCATAAATACGCGTTGGTTTTAATCCTCTTTCACTGTATATCTTTTCTAGATATTGCTCTTGTAGGTAGTTGCTGAGGTGTACAGCTTGGTTTGTGCCGATTTCATTAAGAGAAATATCGGACCAACCTTGTAGGCGTTGTAGTGCATTCCAATCAGTCTCGCCATGACGAATAATTAATAAGTCAGTGCTATGTTTCGACATGTGGGCTCCTAGAATTGGTTTGTATATGAGACTTGATTCTAGCACTTCAGGAGTTAAGAAGTTATGACTATAGCTTTTGTTTAATTAGCTTAAGGGTAAAAAGGGCGCCTTATTAGCGCCCTAGAAGTACAACATTTATAGATTAACAGCAGCGGAAACTGCCATCACCACCGCCATAACGAGCATTGACTCGATCACGGTAAAACTCTTTGTAAGTCATTGGTTCCTTGTCTGGGTGTTTGTGCGCCATATGGGCTAAATACATGTCGTAACTAGGGACGCCCACCATGAGGCGTGCTGTCTGACTTAGGTACTTACCACCGGCTTTGACTTGTTGACCTGTTTTTGCGAACTGACTAAAACTGAACATTGAATTTCCTTAATTTAAATTTTGATACCTAAAGAGGCTTGGTTTACAGAAAGCACCTGTTAACTAAAAATTAAACCAAGCCTCAGAGGTTCAAACTCTATTAAGCGTGACCTTTTAAGATCTCATCGGCATTAGCCGGTAAAGGCTCGTAAGGCACTTCTCGGGCAGTTACCTTGTCGGTAGCCATCGCTTTGCGGCAACTTTGGAAGGTAAAGATGACCATGGCTACTATCACAAGCATAAAGAAGGCTTGTAAGATGCCGTCAACCTGATTATTAAAGATAACCTGACGTACAGACGATTCAGTTTGGAAGATGGCCGATGGCATAAAGCCGTCAGCAAGCATCGCTTTTAACTGATTGGCTTTAGCAAAGAAGCCAACGCCTGGGTCACTGCTAAATACTTTAAGTGCAGCAGCATACATAGTCACAAATACTAACCAAACGGCTGGTATGGCTGGTACCCAAGCATATTGCTGACGTTTTAGCTTGAATAAAACAACGAGACATAGCATCAATGCCATTGCTGCCAACATTTGGTTGGTGATACCAAATAACGGCCATAGCATATTAATGCCGCCTAACGGATCGGTTACACCCATGTATAAGAAATAGCCCCAAGCTGCAACAACCAAACCGGTTGCTAATAAGTTAGCAGGCAAAGAGTGTGTTTGCTTTAAGCTAGGATGTACTAGACCTAATAAGTCTTGTAGCATAAAGCGTGCAGAGCGTGTACCAGCATCAACGGCGGTTAAAATAAACAAGGCTTCAAATAGTATAGCGAAGTGGTACCAGAATGACATCGAACCAAGGCCACCTAATGTTTGGTGGAAGATCTGTGCCATACCTACTGCTAAGGTTGGTGCACCACCAGCACGTGAAATAATGCTTGCTTCACCAACCTCATCGGCAAGGTTGGTTAAAACATCAGGAGTCACTTGGAATCCCCAGCTAGTGACGGTTTGTGATGCAGCTAAGGCAATATCAGTTAAGCCAGTGGGATTTAATGCTGCCATCGGTGCGTTCATCGCAAAGTAAACACCTGGATCGATGATCGATGCTGCAATCAACGCCATCATTGCAACAAAAGATTCCATCAGCATGCCGCCATAACCAATCATACGTGCTTCGGTTTCACGAGCTAGCATTTTTGGTGTAGTGCCTGACGAGATTAAGGCGTGGAAACCAGATACTGCACCGCAAGCAATTGTAATAAATAAGAATGGGAATAAACTACCACCCCAAACTGGGCCCTTGCCTGTACTCGCATACTCAGTAATGGCAGGCATTTGTAAATCAGGTCTGAGAACGACAATACCCACGGCTAAGCCGACAACTACACCGATTTTTAAGAAAGTCGATAGGTAGTCACGAGGTGCTAGTAGTAGCCAGACAGGAAGTACCGCAGCGACGAAGCCATAAATCATTAAAGCCCAAGTTAATTGGATCCCATCAAGATCAAAAATAGGCCCCCAAGTAGGGTGCTCTGCTACATGGCCACCGTAAATAATCGCGAAAATTAGACCCACAATACCAATAACGGATGCTTCTAAAATACGGCCCGGACGTATATATCGTAGGTAAATTCCCATAAAGATGGCGAGTGGGACGGTGAAAGCGACTGTGAAAGTCCCCCATGGGCTGTGAGTTAATGCTTTAACCACAATCATTGCAAGTACTGCAAGAATAATAATCATGATCATAAAACAAGCGATTAATGCAACAACGCCGGGAACTGTACCCATTTCACCCTTAATTAATTCACCTAAAGAGCGAGCATCACGGCGGGTTGAAACAAATAGCACCATATAGTCTTGTACTGCACCGGCAACAACTACCCCGGCGAGAATCCAGATCATACTGGGCAAGTAACCCATTTGTGCGGCTAAAACAGGACCAACAAGAGGGCCAGCACCGGCAATTGCGGCAAAGTGGTGACCAAATAGTACAACCTTATTAGTGGGTACATAGTCAAGACCATCGTTATGACGGAATGCGGGTGTCATGCGAGTTGCATCTGCCTGCAATACTTTATTTTGAATAAATAGGCTATAAAACCTATAAGCGATAAAATAGACGCACACAGCTGCTGTTAACAGCCACATTGCGTTAATCGTTTCACCACGTCTTAGCGCAATATAGCCGAAAGCAAAGGCACCTAGGATGGCTACTAAGAGCCATCCTATCTTTCCTTGTATCGTTGAAGTGTTTGTAGATGACATAGGTCTCCCCAATCTGTAAGTAAGAGAACAAAACAGGTGTTTCAAAGTGAAAATGTATAACAATAGAATTGTAGTCTATTTAATAACCATGATTGTATAAAGGGCATCAAGGGTTTTCCCTTATGTTGTTTTGTCGTTTTTATGACATTTAAAATATATTTTTTTCTTGCAATTGTTGAAACACTTGATGTATGGCGATGAGACTGAGAGGCTGAAAGTGATGAGGAATAGATCAAGCTCATGTTAAACTTATAGCGCAAAAAATATTGGCACCAATTTGTTTCAATTTCAGATAATAAGGGGAGTCCCATGGAGGATAAGCAACAACCTACCGCAGATGAATCGGTAGGCTTTGGCTATAGTGGTGAGGAAAGCTCGGTTGCCGATCAGGTCAAGCGGTTAACGCGTGTTGATGAGCAGCAAACACCAGATCCTGACGTTGCGCCTTGGTTTCCTAAATGGCGTCAAGTTGATAAGCTAGAGCAGGGACAAATAATTGCGCCAAATGAACGGCTCCCCATGGGGCAGTCATTAGTATTGGGTGTGCAGCATGTTGTAGCGATGTTTGGTGCAACAGTTTTGGGTCCCTTGTTAATGGGCTTTGATGCAAATCTGGCTATTTTAATGTCAGGTATCGGTACGTTAATATTTTTCTTTTTTGTAAAAGGACAAGTGCCGAGTTACCTAGGTTCAAGCTTTGCTTTTATTGGTGGCGTGGTTTCGATTACCGGATATAGCGGCTCTGGACTTAATCCTAATATTGGTGTAGCGCTGGGAGCCATTATCGTTTGTGGTTTGATCTATGCTTTGGTAGGGGGGCTAGTTTGGCATTTTAATGCCAAAGGTAGTGCCTCGGCTTGGATCGAGAAGTTTATGCCGCCAGTGGTGACAGGTGCCGTTGTGTCGGTTATCGGTTTAAACCTAGCACCGGTTGCTGCTAAAGGGGCGATGGCAAGTGGTTCAACTTATGATGCTCTAATGGCCATCGTAACCATGATAAGCGTGGGGCTTGTCGCTGTGTTTACTACAGGGATGCTGCAGCGGCTGCTGATTCTAATCGGTTTAGTTCTATCTTATTTAATCTATTATATTTTCAGTAATATTTTTGGTTTTGGCACAGCGGTTGATTTTAGTGCGGTGGCAGCGGCTCCATGGTTTGGTTTACCTACTTTGTATAAGCCTGAGTTTGAATTCTCTGCTATTACTATTATTGCTCCTGTGGCGATTATTTTAATTGCTGAAAATCTTGGCCATATTCGAGCAGTCAGTGTGATGACCGGTCGCGATTTAGATAAGTACTTGGGTCGTGCTTTTGTTGGTGATGGTGTGGCTACTATGGTAGCAGCTTCTGTCGGCGGTACAGGTGTGACTACCTATGGTGAAAATATTGGTGTTATGTCGGTGACCCGTATTTACTCAACCATTATTTTTGCTATTGCTGCAGTTTTTGCGATTATCTTAGGTTTTTCACCTAAGTTCGGTGCGTTGATTCAAAGTGTGCCAGCTCCAGTGCTTGGTGGTGTATCGGTCGTTGTATTTGGTTTGATTGCTATTGCTGGTGCTAGAATTTGGGTAACTAATAACGTTGATTTTTCAGATAACCGTAACTTAATTGTTGCTGCGATTGCCGTGATTTTAGGTGCTGGTAACTTCACCATCGAATTAGGCATGTTTAAATTAGAGGGTATTGGTACCGCGACTTTTGGTGCTATTTTGCTTCATCAGTTGCTAAGTATTGGTAGAAATAAAAAATCCTAAGAGCATGATATAGTTCAGTACTACGTTGTGATATATGAGCACTTGATTTCTAGGTGTTTTTTTAGCATAATGTATCTATAGAGCCTCCTCACTGTGATGGTCGGGGTTTTATTTTTAAGCGCCTCATTTAGTAATTATGGGGCGCTATTTTCATTATATTTTTATATTTCATGATAGAGGTAGATCATGCAAGGTATTCCTTTAACTGTTGCGGGCGCTAAGCGTCTTAACGAAGAGCTACATAACTTAAAGACAGTAGAGCGGCCAGATGTGATTGATGCAATCGCAACAGCGCGTGCGCATGGCGATCTTTCTGAAAATGCTGAATATGACGCTGCGCGTGAGCGTCAAGGATTTGTTGAGGGTCGAATCAAGGAGTTAGAGGCAGCTTTATCAACTGCTAATGTCATTGATCCTATTGCCTTAGAGGCAGGAGACCGCATTGTTTTTGGTGCGACAGTTGAGTTAGAAGACCTTGATTCGGGCGAACAACTTAAATATCAAATTGTTGGAGATGTTGAGTCAGATATTCGCCTTAACTTGATTTCTATTTCAAGTCCGGTTGCGCGTGCGTTAATCGGTAAGCATGAGGGTGAAGAGGTTACTGTGAGGGTACCATCAGGTGAACGAGAGTTTGAGATTTTATCGGTCAAGTATATATAGTTTGACTTGATGTTAGATAGTAAATAAAAAAACCTCCTGCCTTAGCTTAAGGTAGGAGGTTTTTTTATGATAAACACTTGATTACTAAGTGTAAGTCAATAGGGTTACTCTAGTCGGCTCTACGGCGACCTGCTCTTAGGCTTAGGGCGCTAGTAGGACGGCGACGTGTCGACGTTTTACTCGCTTTAGCATCCTTACGGCCAAAAAAAGCATTGGCAATGTCACGATTGCTTGGAGTGCTTTTTGCTTTGGTCGGTTTAAATGGCCGCTGAAGTTTTTTGCCTTCAGCAGCTAAGCGTTTTGGGGTGTAAGCCTCACCTGCTTGTCGATGGCTACGTTGGTTTTTGGGAGCAAATTCATCATAAGTCTCAGTCTCAATGACGGTTTTGCCGGGACGGTATAAAATTAGGGTCTTACCTAAATGGTGGATATTAGCGCAAGACAGTTCGTCACAAATTTTATTAAGTATGCTGCCGCGCTCTTCGCGATCGTCGAGCGCTACTTTTACTTTAATAAGACTGTGGGCGTTTAGATTGCGATCGATCTCTTTTAAGACAGCATCAGTTAGTCCGTTGTCACCGATTTGTACAACGGGTTTTAAAGCATGGGCTGCAGAGCGTAGTGTGCTACGCTCCTTAGAGGCTAGTTCAAGAATAGACATAGGAATTATTGGCAATGGCCAAAAAGAAATTTTCCAAAAATTGGATACATCAACATATTAATGATCCATACGTAAAGCTTGCTCAGCAACAAGGGTATAGAGCAAGGGCTGCATTTAAGCTTATAGAGATTTTAGATACTGAAAAGCTAATGCGTCAAGGAGACATTATAGTAGACTTAGGTGCTGCACCTGGTAGTTGGTCTCAAGTTGCGCGAGAAAGATTGGTAACGCCGTCTGGTGAGCTTGAGGGTAGAGTGATTGCACTTGACCTTTTGCCAATGGAAGCGATTCCAGGTGTCGAGTTCTTTCAAGGGGATTTTCGTGAGGATGAGGTGCTGCGAGAGCTTGAGGAGCGCTTGGCAGGTCAAAAGGTTGATTTAGTGATTTCTGATATGGCACCAAACCTCTCTGGTGTTGGTCCCGCGGATGCTGCACGAATTCAACACGTGTGTGAGTTAGTATTAGAGTTTTCTCTGGAGCATCTTAAGCCGGAGGGGGCGATTATTGTAAAAGCCTTTCATGGCAGTGGTTTTTCACAAATCGTCGAGATGTTTAAGCAGCATTTTAAGCGTGTTGTAGAGCGTAAGCCTAAGGCATCCCGTGATCGTTCTGCTGAAACTTTCTTGGTTTCTAGAGGCTTAAAGGTGCATGACTAATTGTGTTAGTGTTTTTTATGCTTTGTGCTTGAGTTATAGTTTTTTGACCCCACCTTATTAGGTTAAAATAAAGCACATTAATCATAAGTGAAGAGTAGTTGAGTGATTATTAAGTCTAAATCTTACATTTAGCTGTATTTACTCACTCAGTGTTTTATTATTATAAGATTACATTCGGTTTTTTTGGAGTACCATGTTTTGAATAATTCCTTTTCGAAATTTGCCATCTGGGCGGTCATTGCGATGGTCCTATTTACGGTATTCAGGCAGCTTGATACATCTACAACGCCTACTGATACCGTGACCTATTCGCAGTTCTTGGAAGATGCAAAGCAGGGTAAGTTGTCTAGGGTTGAGATTCAGGGAGATACGCTTACAGTTACCCCTGCAAATGGTCGTTCATATACCTTAACTGCACCACGCGATCTTTGGATGGTTAGTGATTTGATCCGTGATGGTGTACAGGTATCCGCACGTCCACCTGAGCAGCCTTCTTTCTTTGTTAGTGCCTTACTCTCTTGGTTCCCTATGCTCCTTCTTATTGGCGTATGGATATTTTTTATGCGTCAGATGCAGGGGGGCGGCAAGGGCGGTGCCTTTAGTTTCGGCAAGTCACGAGCTCGCATGCTAGACCAAAATAGCAATCGCATCACATTTGCTGATGTCGCAGGTTGTGATGAAGCGAAACAAGAGGTCAGTGAAATAGTTGATTTTTTACGCGACCCTTCACGTTTCCAACGTTTGGGCGGTCGTATGCCTCGTGGTGTACTGTTAGTGGGTTCGCCTGGTACAGGTAAAACTTTATTAGCTAAAGCCATTGCTGGTGAAGCCAAGGTGCCGTTTTTTAGTATTTCTGGTTCTGATTTCGTTGAGATGTTTGTGGGGGTGGGCGCTTCACGGGTTCGTGATATGTTCGAAAACTCTAAAAAGCAGGCGCCTTGCATTATTTTTATTGATGAGATTGATGCAGTAGGTCGTCAGCGCGGAGCTGGAGTAGGTGGCGGTAACGATGAACGTGAGCAGACGCTTAACCAGTTATTGGTTGAAATGGATGGTTTTGAGTCCGGTCAAAGTGTGATTGTGATTGCTGCGACTAACCGTCCTGACGTACTGGATCCTGCGCTGTTACGTCCTGGTCGTTTTGACCGTCAGGTAGTTGTTGCCCTGCCTGATGTACGCGGTCGTGAGCAAATCCTTAATGTCCATATGCGTAAAGTGCATGTAGCTCCTAATGTCGACGCTTCTATTATTGCACGTGGTACACCGGGATTCTCGGGTGCGGATTTGGCTAACTTAGTCAATGAGGCCGCGCTGTTTGCTGCACGTCGTGAAGGGCGTACCGTCGATATGGTGGACTTTGAGGATGCTAAAGATAAGATTATCATGGGTGCTGAGCGTCGTTCGATTGTGATGCCAGAAGAGGAGTTATTAAATACTGCTTACCATGAGTCGGGTCACGCACTAGTAGCTAAATTATTACCTAAGACTGATCCAGTACACAAAGTTACCATTATTCCTCGCGGTCGCGCTTTAGGGGTGACTATGCAATTACCTGAGGGTGATCGTTACAGTATGGATAAAGAGCGCTTGCTTAACACAATTGCTGTGTTATTTGGCGGTCGTATTGCTGAGGAGGTCTTCATGGATCAGATGACTACCGGTGCTTCAAATGATTTTGAGCGAGCAACGCAAATTGCACGTGATATTGTTACTAAGTATGGTATGACTGACTCTTTAGGTCCAATGGTTTACTCTGAACACGATCCAGACCCTTTCCTAGGCCGTCAGATGACTCGTTCAGCGGGGGTGTCTGAAGCAACGATGCAAAAGGTTGACGCAGAAATTCGCTCCATTATTGATGAACAGTATGCTGTTGCGCGCAAACTTATTGAGGATAATAAGGAAAAAATGCACATAATGGCCAAAGCCTTGATGGAATGGGAAACTATTGATATGGATCAGATTAACGATATTATGGAGGGTCGTCCACCACGTCCACCTAAGATTCCTGATCAGCCTTATGATTCTCAGCCTCCAGGCTCAGGTAATGCGCCTGCTGCTGATGCTAAAGAGCAGCAAAAAGCAGAAGGTAATGATAATCCTGAAAAGGACAAGGATGATGATAAGACAGTAGAAGCGATTTAATTTCTATCTTTTTTTGATAAGGCACTGTGATATGATTTCGCAGTGCCTTTTTTATTAATAGTCAATAAGTTGTCTGATTTATGAGTTTAAGTTTTATTTGTGGACGCTATGTCCTAGATGTATCAAAGCCATTAGTGATGGGGATAGTCAATGTAACACCCGATTCTTTTTCTGATGGTGGCGCTCAGTCTGAGCAATTAAATTTAGCCATTGAGCGTGGTTTAGCAATGGTTGAAGCAGGTGCTGATATTTTGGATATTGGTGGTGAGTCGACTCGCCCAGGGAGTAATGCAGTATCTGTTGAGGAGGAATTGCGTCGTATCATTCCCGTAATTGAAGGGCTTAGAGATGTGGGTGTACCTTTATCGATTGATACTTTTAAGCCTGAGGTAATGCAAGCAGCATTAAATGCTGGTGCTGATATGATTAACGATATTTATGCGTTACGTCAACCAGGAGCAATTGAGGTAGTGGCTAATCATCCAAATTGTGGTATTTGTATTATGCATATGGATGGTGAACCTAAAACAATGCAAGTGTCTCCCCCAGATTATGCAGGAAATATTACTGTAGCAGTTAAGCAATTTTTGCAAGAGAGACTAGATGCTTTGTTAAAATATGGCATTGACCCCTCTAGAGTTATGCTAGACCCTGGTTTTGGTTTTGGTAAAACTGTTGCTCAAAATTATCAGTTAATAAATCAACTGACAGAGTTAAAGAGTTTAAATCTGCCACTCCTAATCGGTCTCTCGCGCAAATCTATGATTGGTGCTGTGGTAGGTAAGGATCCTAAAGAACGGGTAGTAGGTAGTGTTGTTGCAGCTTTAGCGGCGGTCGAACGTGGTGCGACTGTTCTTAGAGTGCATGACGTAGTCGAAACAGTTGATGGTTTAGCCGTTTGGCGTGCAATTTATCAGGGAGATTAGAAAATGACACGAAAGTATTTTGGTACTGATGGTGTACGTGGTCGTGTGGGTGGACCAGTTATTAATGCTGAGTTTGCTTTAAAATTAGCTTATGCTGCAGGCCGTGTATTGGCACATCAATCATTAGATGGTGTTGAGCGCCCTGTCGTTTTGATCGGTAAAGATACGCGGGTTTCAGGCTATATGCTTGAGGCTGCTATGCAGGCTGGTTTTGCTGCTGCTGGCGTGGATGTGTTGTTGGCCGGACCAATTCCAACGCCAGCGATTGCTTATTTAACCCGTACGTTAAGGCTAAATGCGGGGGTAGTGATTAGTGCTTCACATAACCCCTATTATGATAATGGAATTAAGTTTTTTTCAGAAAATGGGTTAAAACTACCGGATGAAATTGAGTCTGAGATTGAAGCATTAATCGATCAAAAAATCCAGTATGAAGAGTCTGAGTCGATTGGTCGTGCTCGTCGCTTAAGTGATGCTGCGGGGCGTTATATTGAGTTTTGTAAGGGTAGCTTTCCTAATGATTTAAATCTACGCGGCTTAAAAATTGTGGTTGATGCTGCTCATGGCGCAGCCTATCAAATAGCTCCCCATGTTTTTAAAGAGCTTGGTGCTACTGTTGTTGCCATCGGCTGTAGTCCTGATGGTTTCAATATTAACCGTAATGTTGGTGCATTACATCCAGAGCAATTAGTGGCTGCGGTTAACTCTCAGCGTGCTGATTATGGCATTGCCCTTGATGGTGATGCTGATCGTTTGCAAATGGTAGACTCTAAGGGCAATATTTACAATGGTGATGAGCTTTTATATGCCATTATCCTAGAGCGTATGCAACGTTCAGATGTTAAAGGTGTAGTCGGTACCTTGATGACAAACTTTGGTTTAGAAAGGCGTCTGAAAGAGTTAGGCATACCATTGGAACGAGCTAAGGTTGGTGATCGTTATGTTCTTGAGGCGTTACATCGCAATGGCTGGAGTTATGGTGGTGAAAGTTCAGGCCATTTATTGTGTTTAGATAGCCACACGACGGGTGATGGCATTATCGCAGCGTTACAGGTCCTGACAGCCGTAGTCCGTAGTGGCAAAGCTTTGGAGGAGCTCATTAGTGATCTTAAAATGTACCCGCAGGTGATGATAAATGCGCCCTTACAACCAGGTTTGGATTGGCAAAATCATGCTGAGCTTAATCGAGTTAGGGCAGAGGTTGAGGCTGATTTAGGTGATAGAGGGCGTGTTCTTATTCGTGCGTCAGGGACTGAACCAATTTTGCGTCTAATGGTTGAGGCAGAGACACAGGAATTGGCTAAACAAGGTGTTGAGCGTTTGGTAGATGTAGACCTTGGTGCTTAATTTTGAATCATCATATAGTCCTCAAGCTGGACCAAAGGTGTTTTACACTTTGAGTTAAAAAAGAAAAAGAACTGAAAGAAATTTGTAAAGTGACTTTTGTATAATGCATTTTGGTATTTGATTCGCAAAGAATTGTGTCATCTTGTAATATATATGCTGTCACAAATCTTTTAGTTATTTGTTTAGCATATCGAGGAAAATTTTTTTATGCAAGAGCTGATTGAAATCCCAAGGGACTTGAGCAGTATAGATAGTCCTAGCTTGGTATTAGGCATTGCCACTACGCAAGAAGAGGTGGAGGCTGCTCAGCGACTTCGTTACGATGTTTACACCAATGAGATGGGTGTGCATTTTCCAGAAGCGATAGATGGTCGTGATGTTGACCATTTTGACCAGTTTTGTCAGCACCTGATAGTCATGGATACCAAGGAAAACCTTGTTGTCGGTACTTATCGTATTCTCACTCCGGAAAAAGCGATTGAGGCAGGCGGCTTTTATTCGGAATCTGAGTTTGAGTTAAGTCAAATGGATCATTTACGCTCTGATTTGAGTGAGTGTGGTCGTTCGTGTACACACCCTGACTATCGAGATGGTGCTGTAATCATGTTATTGTGGAGTGGTTTAGCACAGTTTATGCGATATCATGATTTGCGATATTTATTTGGTTGCGCAAGCGTTAGTTTGATGGATGATGGGATCCAAGCCTCTCGAGTATGGAAGTTGGCTAAGCAACAAATGCTAGAATACAGAGAACAACCTGTTGTAACACCGCATCAGCCTTATCCAATTGATCTGTTAGAGTTAAAGGCCGACGGTGAGCGAGTACGTCAATCGCGTATGCCGGCCTTAATTAAGGGTTACTTAAAAATTGGTGCGCGTATTTGTGGTGAACCAGCATGGGATAAGGACTTTAATACGGTTGATTTCCCGGTAATTGTGGATGTTGAAAATATGGATCGGCGCTATCGACGTCATTTTGGCTTCGATTGATTAAGTTGATCGTGAATTTAAAACCGGAGTTTTCCCAATCTTTCTTTTCATTGTTAAGACTAAAGGCTGTAAGCGGATGGTTTGCTAGCCAACGCTTGCTTACACTCAGGCAGATATGTTTATCTTTAATCTTTAGTGATAGGTTCTCTAGGTGAATGGTTTGACGGTTACGTAAAAGCATGACTGCCAAACGCATACAAAGGATAGCCTGCCATTCCTCATCAGCTAGCATATTAATTTCAACTTTGCTTAGCTTGCCTTGAGATGCTAGGTTGAGGCGTGACAAGATACCTTGTTCATCTTTAGAAAAACCAGGCATATCGGCATATTGAAGTACATATGACGTATGGCGATGATACGAGGATTGAGCGATACTTAAGCCTAATTCATGTAGGTCACAGGCCCAACTTAATAAGAGTGGTAAGTCGTAATGCCATTTCTCTCTCTCTTCCTGAGTAAGTGTTAGGGCTGCGCGATAAAAGGTGTCAGCGAGTAGGCGAACACGAGAAGCTTGTTTTGTGTCGACTCGGTAGCGGTGCATATATTGTGCAACGGTACTAGCACGAATATCAGAGGCTGTCTTTCGACCGAGCATGTCATAGAGTACACCTACTCTGAGGGCACCTTCACCCTGATTCATTTGCTCAATTTTAAGTTCCTTGAAGGCGGCCATCATAATGGCTAGACCCGCAGGTAATACCTCAACACGGTCGTCTTTTAGGTCGTATATTAGAGGCGAATTAGCAGAACCGGTTTTAATTAGTACTTTTTTTAACTTTTCCATACCGTCTAGGGTAATACCACGCTCAGAAAAGCCAGAGGCTTGTAGTACGGCTACTAGGGCCTTAGCGGAACCTGATGAGCCAAATGCTTCTGCCCAACCAAGCTTACGGTAAGCTTTACTAAGTACTTGTATCTGATTGCGGGCGTTAATTTCGGCCTTTTTAAATGCCTCACTGGTAACCATTCCGTCAGGGAAATAAAGTTTGGTAAAAGATACACAGCCAATGGATAAGGATTTCACCAAGATAGACTGATAGCCCTTACCAATAATAAACTCGGTTGAGCCACCACCAATGTCAACAACTAAACGATTTTCATCAGAGATTGGCAATTCATGCGCGACCCCTGAAAATACTAAGCGAGCCTCTTCGGGGCCTGATACTACCTCGATAGGAAAACCTAATGCCTCTTCAGCTTTTTGCAATAACAACTCTTTATTTTTGGCTACGCGAAAGGTGTTAGTGGCTATGGCACGGACTTGACTTGGATGGAAATTTTGAATACGCTCAGAAAAACGTTTTAAAACGCCAACTGCACGTTCGATGGCTTCGTCGCTTAAAATCTTATCGTCATCAAGACCGGCGGCTAAACGAACTGTTTCCTTTAGTCGGTCAATAGCAAAGACATAGGCCTCACCATTGCGTTCTTCAATGCATCCTACTGATAGGCGGAAGCTGTTAGAACCTAAATCTACAGCAGCGAGTAAATTATTATTTTCCATAAATTATTTTGTGTATAAAGATGGAACTATTGTACAAAATATTTTGTTTTAACAGATAGTTAGGTGAAGCTTATTAACCACAAAATAGTTTGAAATGGAATGAGTTATTGCTGTAATATTCTTGTAATATGAGGTTTGTACAATTTCGTTGTGGATAAATACGCCGATAATATATTTAGATTATCGATTTATAAAACGATATTTATATTCTGAATTCAAAAAAGGACGATCATGTTAAAACTAGCTTTATCACGTGTATCTTTAGCGGTTGCTTTAGGTGCTGCAACTTTCACAGTACAAGCTGCCGCTTCAGTAACTGGTGCTGGCGCTTCTTTCCCATACCCTATTTATGCTAAATGGGCTGCAGACTACGCCGAAGCTACTGGTAATAAAATTAACTATCAGTCTATCGGTTCTGGTGGTGGTCAGCAACGTATTATTGATAAAATCGTAGACTTTGGTGCTTCTGATGACCCACTAACTGGTGAGAAATTAGCCGAGACCAACTTACTTCAATTTCCAGCTGTTATCGGTGGTACTGTACCTGTAATCAACGTTGAAGGTATTAAACCAGGCGAGTTAAAATTAACAGGAGAGATTGTCGCTGATATTTACTTAGGTAAAATCACTAAATGGGATGACCAAGCAATTGCTGATTTAAATAGTGATGTTAAGTTACCAAATTCTGACATTATCGTGGTACACCGCTCTGATGGTTCTGGTACTACTTTTGGTTGGACTAACTACTTATCTCAAGTTTCTGCTGACTGGGAAGAAAAAGTGGGTTCTGGTAAAGCTGTTAGCTGGCCTGTTGGTCAAGGCGGCAAAGGTAACGAGGGTGTTGCTGGTTACGTTCGTCAATTAGCCAATTCTATCGGTTACGTTGAGTATGCTTACGCTAAGCAAAACGATTTATCTTGGACTCAATTACAAAACAGTGAAGGTAAGTTTGTACAGCCTGAACGGTCTTCTTTTGCCGCTGCCGCTGCTTACGCTGACTGGGATTCTGCTCCAGGTATGGGAGTTGTTCTTAATAACCAGCCAGGCGCTGATTCTTGGCCTATCACTCAAGCTACTTTTATCCTTCTTCAAAAAGTTGCTGATAAGCCAGAGCAAACGAAAGCTACTATGGACTTCTTTAACTGGGCATGGGAAAACGGCGCAGAAACAGCAGCTGAGTTAGATTACGTTCCACTTCCTAAAGAAGTTAGCGATGCAGTTCGCAAAGCTTGGGCTTCTGAGGTTAAAGCAGCTGATGGCTCTGTTATTTGGAAATAATTTCAGGTTAGTCTAATGTGTTAAGGTTAAGTTTTCTTCAAGTGCTATTGCGAAGGAAGTTTAACTGTGTAAGTGTCGGGCAGTGGGTATTATTATTTACTGTCCGATATTCTTTTTTGTAGTGTAATAATTCTCGAGTAAGATAAAGTAATTGTCAATCATGTATACTTTCATGATTTTTACTTAAGTCAATGTACCGGATTGCTGTTGGCGACATGTTTTAGCGATTGTCAATAATAGTAGGTATTTAAACCCTAACTAAAGAGGCTACGGTGTCGAAGAGTATATCTCCTTCTTCCGGCAAAAGTGGGGCTGGCTTAGCAGATTTTATCTTTGCTAATGCTGCACGCTTCTTTGCGTTTTTCGTATTTATTTTATTAGCCGCGATCATGTTATCGTTGGTTTATGGTGGCTGGGATTCAATCAAGGCCTTCGGTTTTAGTTTTTTATTTACCACCGAATGGAATCCTGTTGAAAATCAGTTTGGTGCAGTAGTACCTATTGTGGGTACCTTAGTGACTGCTGGTATTGCTTTAATAATTGCTGTTCCAGCCTCCTTTGGTATTGCTATATTTCTTACTGAGTTAGCACCAACCTGGATTCGTCGTCCATTGGGTATTGCTGTAGAGATGTTAGCAGCGATTCCTTCCATTATTTATGGTATGTGGGGCTTATTTGTATTTGTTCCATTGTTCCAAAAGCATATTCAGGTGCACCTCATTGATTTTTTTGCACCTATTCCCGTATTGAATCAGATTTTTGCAGGCCCTCCAATGGGTATTGGTCTCTTTACTGCCGGTTTAATCCTTTCAATTATGATTATTCCATATATTGCTTCAGTGATGCGTGATGTATTCGAGGTTGTTCCGGCAATGTTTAAAGAGTCTGCTTATGGCTTAGGCGCTACCACTTGGGAAGTTATGTGGAAGGTTGTATTGCCATACACCAAAGGTGGTGTGATTGGTGGAATTATGCTTGGTTTGGGTCGTGCACTAGGTGAAACGATGGCAGTTACCTTCGTTATAGGTAACGCCTTCCGCATGCCGAATAGTATTTTTGCACCGTCCAACTCGATTGCTTCAGCGATTGCCAATGAGTTTAATGAGGCGGCAGGATTACAGTTAGCTGCATTAATTGAAATTGGTTTGATTTTATTCTTGATTACAATCGTTGTTTTAAGCTTATCTCGTTGGATGTTGGCACGTATGGATAAAGGTCAAGGGAGTAAAACCTAATGAGCAATGAAATGACTACTAATATTGTAAATGTTTCTGATGTGCCTAGCTCTTCTAGAACACCAGCTAATTCGGTTCTCCATGGTCGTAATAAAGTTTATAGAAAGCGTCGTGTAATTAACCGTATTATGTTGACTCTTTCACTCATTACGTTAATTTTTGGTTTATTCTGGTTGTTCTGGATTATCGGTACGTTACTAGTTAAAGGTGGTGGTTCTTTATCCTTTGATTTATTTATTGAAAGCACACCAGGGCCTGGTAGCCAAGGTGGTTTAGCTAACGCTATTGTGGGTTCAGTGATGATTTCCGCTGTTGCTACGTTGATTGGTACACCAATTGGTATTTTGGCAGGAACTTATTTAGCCGAATATGGAAACCGTGGTTGGCTAGCGCCTGCTACTCGCTTCTTAAATGACGTGTTGTTATCTGCGCCATCTATCGTAATCGGTCTGTTTATTTATGCTGTTTATGTTTCACAAATAGGGCATTATTCAGGTTGGGCTGGTTCATTTGCTTTAGCTATTATTGTTATTCCGGTTGTTGTCAGAACAACAGACAATATGTTGTTACTAATTCCTAATAGCTTGCGTGAGGCAGCAGTCGCTCTAGGCTGCCCAAAATACCGCATGGTTCTGTCTATTTGTTATCGTGCGGCATTATCTGGGATTATTACTGGGATTTTACTGGCAGTTGCCCGAATTTTAGGTGAAACAGCACCATTATTATTTACTGCGCTAAACAACCAGTTCATGTCTTGGGATATGAACTCGCCAATGGCTAATTTACCAGTCACTATTTATCAATTCGCTGCTAGCCCGTTTGACGACTGGAATCAGTTAGCTTGGGCCGGGGCAACTTTGATTACTTTATTGGTTCTGGCTCTAAACATTATTGCCCGTTTAGTCACTCGTTCAAAATAATTTTTAAAGATTTTAGGATTAACAATGGATACTGTAGCACCAGCAAAAAATAGACAAGATGAATTGGACTTGGTGTCTTTAGAGGATACCAAAATTGAGGTTAAGGATTTAAACTTCTATTATGGTAAATTTCACGCAATTAAAGATGTTAATATGCGTATTGCGCGTAATAAAGTAACTGCTTTTATTGGTCCATCAGGATGCGGTAAATCGACTTTATTACGTATTTTTAATCGTATGTTTGAGCTTTACCCAGGTCAGAAAGCCGAGGGTCAAATCAATATGGATGGGGAAAACTTACTAACTAGCGAAACGGATATTTCATTATTACGTGCTAAGGTTGGTATGGTTTTTCAACGACCTACACCATTCCCGATGAGTATCTACGATAATATTGCTTTCGGTGTGCGTTTATTTGAAAAGTTAAGTAAACCGGATATGGATGAACGCGTTGAGTGGGCTCTTCAAAAAGCAGCACTTTGGACGGAGGTTAAGGATAAATTAGGTCAGAGTGGGCATAGTTTATCTGGTGGTCAGCAGCAGCGTTTATGTATTGCTCGTGGTGTAGCGGTTAAGCCTGAGGTGATCTTATTAGATGAGCCATGTTCAGCTTTAGACCCTATTTCTACTGTTAAGATTGAGGAGTTAATTTCTGAGTTGAAAAATGACTATACTGTAGCTATCGTAACTCACAACATGCAGCAAGCTGCGCGTTGTTCTGATTACACTGCCTATATGTACCTAGGGGAGTTGATGGAGTTTGGTCAAACGGATCAGATGTTTGTTCAGCCTCGTCGTAAAGAAACTCAAGACTACATTACTGGTCGTTTTGGTTAATTATTAGACTTTTGCTTCGCCAATAAAGCCGAGGATTTCCTCGGCTTTATTGCTTTCTAACAAGCAGCAAGGAGCTGTGAAATTAGCTAGCCTTAGATTAAGAACTTTCCCCTCAGATAATAAGGCTAAGACCTCTTCATCAAAGGGCTTAGTGAGTTTATCGTCTCCATCTAACGTAACCATGGCGTTTTCTAGAAAAGCGGGTATATCGCGATCCACCAGCATGGCAGGGCCTACATCAGTTTTGGCAAAGATTCGACCATCTTCTGATAAATACCAATGTGCTATAGTATTTATAGTATGGCCATGGTGCGTTGTAAGCTTCTGTTGAGTATCATCGTAGAAAAGGATAAAGGGAGCGTGCAGCAAGCTTACGTAGGCTTTTTGAGGGCCGTTTTGTACATACCATTCACCCTTATCGTTATGGCAGTAGTTCCTATTAAAAAACTCAATTAATTGCTTATTTTCAATCGTATCGCCTTCGGGATTAGTGGCAAAGTTACCTTGGTGATGAAAACGCCACAAGCCACGAGCATTAAGTGAGAGCCAACCGTAAGCTGCGGGGACATTAGGCCATTTTTCCATAGCCGCTAATACTTGTTCGTCCATAATGAGGGCCTTAATTGAATTGAAAGTTGAAGAGGGGCTAAGCTTGAAGAGACCGAAGTAGCTCCCAAGTATCACTTAACGGTAAACCGACAACGCCAGTGAAGTCACCCTCAAGTCGTTTGATTAGCATAGCACCTAAACCTTGGATTGCATAGCCGCCAGCTTTGCCAATGCCTTCGCCGCTGTTGGCATAATACTCAATCTCAGTATCACTTAATTGCCTCATGAATAGCTTATTAGTATTTGTTTTTTCGACTATGTATTCTGCTGTAATAAGGACAATATGGGTATGTACTTCATGCTCTTGACCCGATAAGGTGCGTAGACTTTGACGTACATCCTCAACGCTGTGCGCTTTATCAACCACCTGTCCGTTGATCATGACACAGGTATCTGCAGTAAGAATAGGGTATGTTTTTAGGTGAGTTGCGGTTGTTTGTAAATAGTCTAAAGCACGTTCAGCTTTTTCTCTGGCGGTACGCACCACATAATCTTCAGCCCTTTCGCCGAGCAGGATTGGCTCATCCTCTATACCCTCAGGCTCTGGCACTAGCATAACTTCATGTTGAACTCCTAGTTGTTTTAAAAGTTCATGCCTTCTAGGACTGGCTGACGCTAAGTAAATAAAAGGTAGTTCCATGATGATATATACTATTCGCGATGATAGGGGTGATTAGTTAAAATAGACCAAGCCCTGTAGATTTGTTCGACTAACAACACACGTACCATTGGGTGGGGCATCGTGAGGGAGGATAGACGAATTTTTTGAGTAATAGTGCGTTTAAAGTCAGCATCAATGCCATCTGGGCCACCGATGATTAGGCACACGTTTTGTTGATTCTCTATCCAATCGCTAAGCATAGTGGCTAGATTCTGCGTAGTTAGGTCCTTGCCGCGCTCGTCTAGTACTAGTACTAGACTGTGCGGTGGGATTGCTGTCTGTATGCGCTTAGCTTCGGCAGCCATCATTTGTTCGGCTGTTTTACCAGTGTTTCTTGGCTCAGCCTTAATCTCTTTTAGCTCAATGGAACAATCGTTTGGTAGGCGTTTGGCATAGTCATTCCAAGCAACCTTAACCCAATCCGGCATGCGGTGACCTACTGCAATTACGGTGGTTTTCATTAATCCTCGTCAGATGCAGCGTATGGTTGAGCTGGGTCAAATCCTTGATTGATTGGTGGGATGATACGAGATTGAGGAAGTAGCTCAACTTCTACTGGTTTCTCACCCCAAATGGCTTCTAGGTTGTAGTATTGACGAATCGCTGGTTGCATACAATGTACGACAATATCGGCGAGGTCTAAAACGATCCATTCACCGGTGTCTTCACCCTCAACAGATAGCACGTCAAGTTTTTTCTCGCGTACTGCATCGAACACACTACGTGCTAAAGAGCGAGTCTGTCGATTAGAGGTGCCGCTGGCAATAATAACGCGGTCGAATAGACTGGTTAGCCCAGTTGTATCAAAGACCTTGATGTCTTGAGCCTTTGCATCTTCTAAGGCATCAATTACTAGGCGTTGCATATCTTCTAATGGCATATTTAACATAAAAATCCTTTGTGTTTTAGAGAGCTGTAATTTTAGTTTTTATAAAGATTATGCTCGTTTATATATTGCATAACCTCAGGATGTATATAATCACTGATGTCTTCGTTGTTAGCTAGGCGCTGTCGGACTTCAGTGGATGAAATATCCATTTCATCGAAAAGAATCTGAATAATTTCTTTGCCATTCACCTGTGCGCTAAGCATCTCTTGAGGTATCTCTGATGAGTAGTCAGGGCGTTTAGCGACGACAAGGGTTAGATATTGCATAATTTCTTGCCATCCATTCCAAGTCGTAAAGTTTTGCAACTGATCCGTGCCCATTAGCCAGTAGTAATCAATTCTTTTGTCTAATTGCCTGACTGTATCCAGTGTATACGTGGGACCACCACGTTCGATCTCCATCGTATTGAATAAGATCTTTGGATTGCCGTCAGCTGCAATTTTGAGCATAGCTAAGCGGTGCTCTTGACTAACTGATAAGGAATCCTTTTGCCAAGGCTGCCCCGCAGGTAGTAGCTCAACGTGCTCTAGAGGAAGTTGCTCTAGAGCACTTAATGCTAATTCGATGTGTGCTTTATGGATAGGATTAAAGCTGCCACCTAAGAGGCCTATCTTAGGGCGTACCGTCATTTTATTGCTCGCCAAGCAATGTCTTTACGAAATTGCATGCCATCAAAGCTAATTGACTCAATTGTGCTGTAGGCTCTTTCGCGAGCTATTGTAATACTTTCACCCAGTGCGGTAACACACAGTACACGACCGCCAGAGGTGACTATATCGCCATCAATTAGCTTGGTTCCCGCATGAAAAACCATGATTTCGTTGCTGTCATTAGGTAGACCGTTAATTATATCTCCAGTTTTAGGTTCAGCAGGATAGTTTTCAGCAGCTAAAACAACACCAATTGCGCTACGTGGGTCCCAGTTAATTTCTATTGCGTCTAAGTTGCCTTGGGAGGCTGCCTCGAATAAATCGACAAAATCATTTTTAATACGCATTAAAAGGGGTTGAGTTTCAGGATCGCCTAAACGACAGTTAAACTCGAGTACTTTAATAGGGCGAGTGTCATCATTACCTTTGCCAATCATTACACCAGCATATAAGAAACCAGTATATTCGATACCGTCTGCTTTCATGCCTTCAATGGTTGGTGTGATGACCTCATCTATGATGCGCTCATGAATAATTGGACTAACAATAGGGGCAGGTGAGTAAGCACCCATGCCACCTGTGTTTGGGCCGCGATCGCCGTCTAGTTGGCGCTTGTGGTCTTGACTTGATGCTAAAGGTAAAATGGTTTTGCCATCACACATGACGATAAAGCTTGCTTCCTCGCCATCCAGAAACTCCTCAATAACCACTAAAGCACCAGCCGCACCAAATTGACCACCGAGCATATCGTCAATTGCTTGATGAGCCTCTTCAAGCGTCATTGCAACCACGACACCCTTACCAGCGGCAAGCCCATCAGCTTTAATAACAATAGGGACGCCTTGCTGTTCGATATAGTCGTGAGCAGCGGCAGCCTCGGTAAAACTAGCGTAGACCGCAGTAGGGATTTGATGACGAACCATAAAGGCTTTGGCAAAGTCTTTGGAGCTTTCTAGTTGAGCAGCAGCTTGATTTGGACCAAAAATAGCTAATCCCTCAGCACGGAAAAGATCAACGATACCGGCAGCTAAGGGAGCTTCAGGACCAACAACTGTTAAGGCAATCCGATTGTCTTTAGCAAACTGTACTATATCTTTAGGCGTTTTAAGGTCAACATTGACTAAGTGCTCAGAACGAGCTGTACCGCCATTCCCAGGAGTTACAAAGATTTTATCGGCTTTTGATGATTTGGAAAAACTCCATGCCAAGGCGTGTTCACGGCCACCACCACCGATCACTAAAATATTCATAAGGCTTTTGCTAAAACTCATTAAAGATTAAATTATTAATTACTCAGCTGCTTCTTCATCAAAAACGGCGTTGGTATAAACCTTTTGTACGTCGTCTAAGTCTTCAAGCATATCGATGATTTTCTGCATTTTGGCAGCATCGTCGCCAGATAGTTCGATTTCAGTTTGCGGTTTCATAATGATTTCAGCTAATTCTGGCTCAAGCTCCGCAGCAATAAAAGCGTCACGTACTTGGGCGAAATCAGTTGGTGCAGAGATAACCTCAGTTAAACCGTCTTCATCGGTAATGACGTCCTCTGCGCCAGCTTCTAGGGCGACATCCATGATTTTTTCTTCAGAGATATCTGGCGCAAAAAGAAATTGACCTACGTGATCAAACATAAAGGTAACTGATCCGTCAGTGCCAAGATTACCACCGTTTTTAGTGAGCGCATGGCGTACGTCAGAAACAGTACGAGTACGGTTGTCTGTCATGCAGTCGACAATCACTGCTGCGCCACCAAGACCGTAGCCCTCATAGCGAGCGAACTCATAATCATCACCATCAGCGGCACCAGCGCCACGCTGAATAGCACGATTAATATTATCCTTAGGCATATTGCTGGTAGTGGCTTTGTCAACGGCTAAGCGTAATGGCGGATTAGTATCCGGATCAGGGCCGCCTGCACGTGCAGCAACCGTGATTTCACGGATAATTTTTGTCCAAACTTTACCTCGTTTGGCGTCCTGGCGACCTTTACGGTGCTGGATATTCGCCCATTTACTGTGACCTGCCATAATGTGTTCTATTAATATATAAAGGTTAAATTGATGAAATATTATTATAGGTATTAGTTTTGATGTTTTATTGTGCCTTGATTTTACCCTGATTGACACATTTTTTTATAGAATAGCCTTAATTATAGCCTTTTAAAAGGATTACTCTATGCTTGAACCTATGGCTTTCGGCCGCAATTCCGAAACTGAAGTTGTTTTATCTCCAAAATTAGCTAATCGTCATGGTTGTATTACTGGTGCAACCGGAACAGGTAAAACAGTTACCTTGCAGTTGATGGCTGAAGCGTTTTCAAAAATAGGTACCCCAGTATTTTTAGCAGATGTCAAAGGCGACTTAAGTGGAATTTCACAAGCAGCGGAGAATAATGAGGGGTTACAAAAGCGTCTTGCGAAGCTAGGTCTGCCGCAACCTAATTGGGGTTCTTGTCCAACTGTTTTTTGGGATGTTTTTGGTGAGCAAGGACATCCAATGCGTGCCACGATTAGTGATATGGGTCCTTTGCTTTTAGCTCGAACCATGAACCTGAACAATACGCAGAGTGGCATTTTAAATATTTGCTTTAAACTGGCTGATGATGAAGGTTTGTTATTACTCGATCTTAAGGATCTCAGGTCGATTTTGCAGTTTGTTGCGGATAATGCGAAGGAGCTACGAACTACCTACGGTAATATTTCAGCGGCTTCAGTTGGTGCTATTCAGCGTGCTTTACTGGAGCTTGAGGTGCAGGGTGGGGATATTTTTTTCGGTGAACCGATGCTTGATATCTTTGACCTGATGCGTACAGATGCCCAAGGACAGGGTGTGGTAAATATCTTGACTGCGAATAAACTAATGCAGTCGCCAAGGTTGTATGGGGTTTTCTTATTATGGCTTTTAGCAGAGTTATATGAAAACTTACCAGAGGTTGGTGATTTAGATAAGCCAAAGTTTGTTTTTTTCTTTGATGAGGCTCATTTATTATTTGATAGCGCACCTAAAGCCCTGATTGAGCGTATTGAATTAGTGGTTAGGTTAATTCGCTCAAAGGGTGTTGGTGTTTATTTTATTACGCAAAATCCTTTAGATATTCCTGAGGCTGTTTTGGGGCAATTAGGTAATCGCGTACAGCATGCTTTACGAGCTTACACGCCGCGAGATCAGCGAGCAGTTAAAACCGCGGCCGATACAATGCGTCCTAATCCTCCGTTGAATGTACAGCAAGCAATTGCTGAGCTGGGGGTAGGTGAGGCTTTGGTCTCTTTTTTAGATTCTAAGGGGATTCCTTCGCCAACAGAGCGAGTTTGGATGTTTGCACCGGGTAGTCGTATTGGCTTAGCTACAGCAGATGAAATTAGTCGGATTCGAAGTGCTTCATTATTTACTAATAAATACGATCAAGCGATTGATCGCGAGTCGGCATATGAAATGTTGCTAGAACGGGCAGAAGCAACGGAGGAGCAGATTGAGCAAGAGAGTGGTGGCATAGTAGGGATGCTGAAGGATACTTTTTTTGGTTCAACGGGACCACGTGGCGGACGTCGCGAAGGGTTGGTAGAGCAAGTGGCGAAGACAGAAGCACGCCGTATTGCTAGAAATATGGTGCGTGGTGTATTAGGATCGCTATTAGGTAGTAGCAAAAAAAGGTAGTAAGACTGACTAAAACAAGGATCTTATGAAGTATCCTTGTTTTAGTAAAACTTATCACTTTTCATCCGGAAAAATAACAGTATAAACCTCTGGTACATTGTGACGAATAAGCTTTTTGTTGAGCTCCGTGTAGGTATCAAATTCTTCTGGACTGAAACAGGAAAAGAACTGATTTAGAGTGTCCTCGATAGTTTTGATGATCTCTACTCGTAAGTTAGCACTTTTTTCTGTTAGAGCTAATTCAATCACGCGTCTGTCTTTTTCAGAGCGCTGGCGAGTGATTAGGCCCTTAGCCTCTAGTCGATTTAACGTGCGGGTCATTGCGCCTGTATCTACACCAATAAACTCGGCCAATTGAGCTGCTGTATTTGCTCTACCAGTATCAAGTAAGACAATTGGACGCCACTGTGCTCCAGTTAGGCCTAAAGGTAATAAATACTCATCTAGTTGATCGTTAACCACCTTATAAACAACGCGCAGTAAATTACCAGCGTTTTGTTCATTTTCTACTATTCTACTTTGATAAGGATCTATTGTTATATGGTTCATAAGGTTTGAGGCATAAGTTAATACAGTAGTATGATAACGTTATTATTAGGTATGGGGCCATCTATATGGTATTTTCCATGAAGATTGCCTATATTGCATCAATATTAACTACAGGAGACTTTTTATGAGTATACAGAGCAAGCGAATTGAGATCAAAGCGCATGGTGACCCATCAGTGATGGAGTGGGTGGATACTGTCGTTGAGGCACCGGCTGCAAATGAAGTGCAAATTGAACAAAAAGCTGTTGGTCTTAATTTTATTGATATTTATTTTCGCACAGGTCTTTATAGTAACTCCTTACCGCATGGTTTAGGTTTTGAGGGGAGTGGTGTGATCACTGCGGTTGGTTCCGAGGTGACTCATTTACACGTAGGTGATCGAGTAGCCTATGGGCAAAGTCCGATTGGTGCTTATGCGTTAGTACGTAATGTGCCCGCCTTCCAAGTGGTCAAGTTGCCTGATGGTATCTCTTTTGAAGAAGCTGCCGCGATTATGTTAAAGGGGTTAACAGCTTGGTATTTATTGCGTCAAACCTATCGAGTGCAAGCGGGTGAAACTATTTTGTTACATGCCGCAGCAGGTGGCGTTGGATTAATTGCTACGCAATGGGCCAATGCTTTAGGTGTTAAGGTTATAGGCACGGCTTCAAGCGCTGAAAAAATAGCATTGGCTAAAGAGCATGGCGCGTGGGAGATGATTAATTATCGCAAGGAGGATGTAGTTTCTCGTGTGCTTGAGTTGACCGAAGGTCAGAAATTGCCTGTTGTCTATGATGGTGTAGGTAAGGATACTTTTGAGATTTCCTTAGATTGCTTAAGGCCACGTGGTCTAATGGTTAGTTACGGCAACGCTTCCGGTGCTGTGACTGGTGTTAATTTAGGTATTTTAGCTGCTAAAGGTTCTTTGTATGTGACTCGACCAAATATCGCAGGCTACGTATCCACGCGAGAATCAATGCAAGAAGCAGCGGATGAGCTTTTTGAACAGGTCTTGTCTGGTAATATCAAGGTGAAAATTAATCAAAAGGTACCGTTGGTTGATGTGGCTAAAGCACATGAGGACCTAGCTGCTGGTCGTACTACGGGCTCAACGGTGTTAATTATCGATTGATTTTTGTAATTAGCAAAATAGCAGCTTAATTAAGTATTCAATTAAGCTGCTATTTTATTGAGAATAATAAGAGTTAATTAAGCCTGTTGGTCTTGATGGTATTTCATGACTTGCTCAACCTCATTTTTAGAGCCTAAGCAAACGCTAACACGTTGATGAAGCTCCACTGGTTGAATATCTAAAATACGTTGTTGACAATCAGTAGATGCACCACCGGCTTGCTCAACTAAAAAGCTCATCGGATTAGCTTCATACATCAGGCGCAGTTTACCTGCTTTATTAGGTTCTCTAGAATCC
Organism: uncultured Oligella sp.; assembly: GCA_947632105.1. Classification (GTDB taxonomy): domain Bacteria; phylum Pseudomonadota; class Gammaproteobacteria; order Burkholderiales; family Burkholderiaceae_B; genus Oligella. The sequence goes on from CANROD010000005.1 coordinate 26,447, forward strand.
CATGGGTACATGAAGATGCCACCACGCATAAGAATGCGATGTACATCGGCTACCATCGAGGCAATCCAACGCATATTAAAGTTTTTCTCGCGAGGCCCTGTCGTGCCGGCTAAACAGTCATCGATGTAGTTACGCACTGGATCAGTCCAGTGCCTGTAGTTAGACATATTGATGGCGAACTCTTGGGTATTTTCAGGAATAGTGATGCTGTCATGTGTTAGGAACCAGTCCTCTTCTTCATTATCTAAGGTAAAGCCCATTACGCCTTGACCAAGGGTCAAAATCAAGATGGTTTGTGGACCGTAAATTGCATAGCCTGCTGCAACCTGCTTGTGGCCAGCCTGTAAAAAGTCTTCTTCGCTTAGCTCTGCGGCATTTTTTGGTGACTCTAAAATTGAGAAAATGGTCCCAATGGAGGCATTGATATCAATATTAGAAGAGCCATCAAGTGGGTCAAATAGTAGTAAGTAGTTACCTGTTTTTTCAATATCCTTGAGACTGTAAAAGGTATCCATTTCCTCAGAGGCCATACCGGCAAGGAAGCCACCATGCTGATTTTCTTCTAATAAAATGTCATTGGCAATGACATCTAGTTTTTTCTGCACTTCACCCTGCACGTTTTCTGAGCCTAGTGTTCCTAAAATACCAGCTAAGGCGCCTTTGGAAACCTTATTACTGATGGTCTTGCAGGAGTCACTGACTGAGAAAAGGAGCCTAGCTAGCTCGCTAGAAATGTGATTTTTGTCTTGTAGTGCAGACAAATAATCAGAAAAAGTGTATGTAGACATAGTCTTCCCTAATTGAAATTAATTTGATGTTGAGAGAGTAAAGCCTAAAGACTTAAGGTTTTGTTAACAATTTCACGTAAATTTTTGGAAATGCTTTCTTGCGAGGCAATTTGTTCCAAAGCTTCCTTCATTAACGATCGATAGGGTTCTGCATAGTGGGTCCAGTTATCCAGGATACGTGCTAGACGTGCTGAGATCTCAGGGTTAAATTCATCAATCTGCAGTACCTGATCGGCCCAGAAAATATAGGATTTGCCATCGGGGCGATGGAAACCACGAATATTGTTCATGCAGAACTGGAAGATTAAAGAGCGTGCTCGGTTTGGGTTAGTAAGATTAAAGGCAGGATGCGCCATTAATCCTTTGATATGTTTCAACTCTGTTTGAGAGGATGAGGCCTGTAGGGCAAACCATTTATCAACGACTAGTGCATTATGCTGATATGACTCAAAAAACTTATTGAGAGGTAGGCAGTCGCAGCCCTCTTTATTGTAGTTAACCAAAGCAGAGAGTGCCGTTAGACGGTCGGTTATATTGTTTGCTTGTTCGAATTGAACTTCAGCAGTTTTCAATGCATTAGGGTCTTGTATGGCCACGAGTTGCTTTAATGCTAGGTTTTTAAGTTTGCGGCGACCAACCTCAATGGCGTTAACCTTGTAAGGGATATCGACATTGAGTTCAATATAGTTGGACCACCATTGTTGTTGTAAGCGATAACCGATGTTGAACTCAAGCAGATCATAAGCCATTGCTAGTCGTTGCGGATCAATATTGTCAATTTGTTCGAGCAGTATTTTGATACTTGGCAAAGCGAGTAGTTCACTACGATAAGCAGCATCTAAAGCTGGGTCAAGCAGGTTCTGTGACCATAAATCAATGACTTTTGGATCAATTACTATAGTTTTGAAGTCATACGAACTCAGATCATTCAGCGCGTACAAACGTTTAATCTCATTGATAGCGATGATTTGCACGGCCTCCCAACGATTGTAATGGTCACTGTCATGAGCCGCTAAGGTCATTAAGTCATCTTGACTGTAAGCGTAGTCAATAATGACTGGAGCGGAGAAGTTGCGCAAGATGGAGGGAATAGCATCGTTTGTCACGCGCTCTAAAACAAACTCCTGCTGCTCGTCCTTAAGATGGAATAGGGCCTCATCATAGTGACCGCCATCAAACTCAAATGGTAACGCTTTACCATCTTTAGTTAGTAATGCGACAGAGATAGGAATATGAAATGGTAGCTTTTCAACATCAGCTTGTAAGGTTTCTACCCCAACCTTGGGGCAGCTTTGCTTCATCAAGAGTGTGAGTTGTTGCTTGTCAGCATCATAGCGGCTTTGGATTACTACTCTAGGAGTGCCGGCTTGACTATACCAACGTCTAAAGACACTTAAGTCAGCGTTAGCATGTTGCTGTTGATAGGCCCATTCCATTGCATTAACAAAATCATCACATGTAACGGCTTGGCCATCATACCGGCGGAAATACTCCTTAATTCCTTGCTGAAAAAGTTCTTCGCCCAAAATGGTATGTAACATGCGAATAACCTCAGCACCTTTTTCATAAATCGTACTGGTGTAGAAATTGCTGATTTCTTCGTAGCTATTTGGACGAATAGGGTGAGACATGGGCCCAGCATCTTCAGGGAATTGATGTGCTTTCAAGAGACTGACATCGTTAATTCGCTTAACTGCACGTGCTGTTTTAGCCATGTCTTCAGTGAGGCCCATGCTCATCATATCAGCAGAGAATTCCTGCTCTCTAAATACAGTGAGGCCTTCTTTGAGGCTTAACTGAAACCAGTCGCGGCAGGTTACTCGATTGCCGGTCCAGTTATGGAAATACTCATGACCGATCACTGCTTCAATTGCGGCGTAGTTGGCATCGGTAGCAGTTTGTGGATTTGCCAGTACATAGGCAGTATTAAAAATATTTAACCCTTTGTTTTCCATTGCGCCCATATTAAAATCGCTAACAGCGACAATCATAAAGCGATCTAAATCTAGGCTCAGGTCAAAGCGAGTCTCATCCCAGCGTATTGAGTTCTCAAGACTTTCGAGTGCCCATGCTGTTTGATCATAAGTACCTTTGTCACTATAAATTTGCAATAGCACCTCACGACCACCGGCGATTGTGCTAGTTTTTTCTCGTAAATCAAAGTCACCAGCGACTAAGGCAAATAAGTAAGCTGGCTTTCTAAATGGATCGTGCCAGACAGCTTGATGATAACCATCGTCCAAATCCTTTTGATTTAGTAAATTACCATTGGATAATAAAATAGGGTAGGTTTTTTTATCGGCGATAAGTGTGACCTCAAATTCGCTCATGACATCAGGTCTATCGGGATAAAAAGTAATGCGTCTAAAGCCTTCAGCTTCACATTGTGTATAAAAGTGGCCACCAGAACGGTATAAGCCCATCAATGTTTTGTTGTTTTCAGGATGATTGCGGCAAATAATACTTAGCGTAAAGTCACCAGAGCAGTTAAAAATAGTTAGACCGTTTTCATCTAAATGATAGTCGCTTGCTTTAAGGGCATTGTTATCAATTGAAACAGCTATCAGATCCAACTCTTCGCCATCTAGATACATGTCTTCGGCTATATTGCTCTTACTGTGTACCATAATTTGAGATGTTACTAATGTGCTTGTAGGCTCTAGATTGAACTTTAGAGCTACTTTTGTAATCTCAAAAGGGTAGGCTTGATAGTCTTCACGCAATATGGTGGTAGAGGTTTTTTCAGTCATAACGTTACTCTATATGTGTTTAGTACCTTGTTCAATTCGTATATTATAGGTCAATGGTACAAACTACTAATTAATAGGGAATGTTTGTAGGACTATTTTTATAAAGACAGTATCCGCAGGTGGTGGATTTTTTACAATAAATGACATTCTGACTTTTAGGACAGAGCGATGGGGTATTTGAATTTACTTAAAAGATGGCGTTTATTGCCAGCTTCTTTCGTGATATTTTTAAGTGCGTGTGCTACTAGTAATACCTTTACAGTGCAGCAAGAGGTATTTCAACAATTAGGTGGTGCGGCGCTGGGTGGGAGCTATGTGATTAAAGATTATCAGGGGCAGAGCTTAGAACGTAGTGCCTATGCTGAGCTATTACAACAAAATATGTTTCGTACTGGTTTATATCAGGCTACCTCAACTAGTACCGCGGATTATTTAGTTGATTTTCATTATGCTCAAGATGAGCGTCAACGCTTAGTTAATGATTATTACTACGATCCGGTATTTGTGCCTTATTGGAACTATTATTATGGACGTAATGGGCGCGTTTATAGTAGGGTGAATTATTACACGCATTTTCAGCAGTATTCACAAGTGCGACAGGTTAATTATAATCATTACAGCTTAAAAGTATTGATTAGTCGCCGCTCAGATAAACAGAGTGTATATCAGTCTACGGTAGTGGCAAATACTCAGTCTGCTATGGTTGAAGTGATGCCGTATTTAATGGCAGCTGTGTTTGACGGATACCCAGGTCAAAATGCACAAATTAGAGAGATTACTTTTGATTTAGATGCTCCTGGTGCCGGTTTAGGATTACAGTCTAGTTTACAAACGCCAGAGAGTATGCAGTCTGAGGTTGAAGCAGCCGAAAGGTTGCCAGTTGGCTTACAATAGCTGTAAGTTTCAAATCTGAAAGTTAAAAGAGTTACGTTTAAATGAATTTAAAAACCGAAATTAAAGAGTCGCAGTTGGATAAACAGGTATTAGTACCAACAGTTGCAGGTTCTATGGAAATTGCAAAATCCCTTCTGTTGGATCAGTGGGGTTTGGATGAAGGCCACCTTGATAGTGCGATGGCCGAAATGTTTAGTCATCAAGTTGATTATGCTGACCTTTACTTTGAGTATAGTAATAGTGAGAGCTGGTCACTTGATGAAGGTATTGTTAAGTCAGGCTCCTTTAATATTTCTCAGGGTGTGGGTGTGCGTGCCGTTGTTGATGAGAAAACGGCCTTTGCTTATTCTGATGTCCTGTCTCCACAAGCGTTGCTAGAGGCTGCCAGTACGGTCAAAACGATCGCTGACCACGGTCCACAAGACCGAGCTATTCGAATTCAAAGTAATCAAAGGATCGTACAGCAACTTTATGCACCACAGGATCCTTTGGATTCTATGAGTGCCGAGGAGAAAGTTGCCTTACTGGAACGAGTCGAGCAGATGGCGCGGGCACGCGATCCACGGGTTATCCAAGTGATGGCAAGTTTGGGGGCGAGTCGTGATGTGGTTTTAGTTGCTACGAGTGATGGTCGTTTGGTAGCAGATGTGCGTCCATTAGTGCGTTTGTCAGTGAGTGTGATTGTTGAGCAGAGTGGTCGTCGTGAAAGCGCGTCAGCAGGTGGTGGTGGCCGCTTTGGGCTAAATTATTTTAGCGATAGTTTGATTGAAGAGTATGTTAGTCGAGCAGTGAGTGATGCGCTAGTCAATTTAGAGGCACGTCCGGCACCAGCTGGCCAAATGACTGTCGTGTTAGGTTCAGGTTGGCCTGGTATTTTATTGCACGAAGCGGTGGGTCATGGTCTTGAGGGTGACTTTAATCGTAAGGGTTCCAGTGTTTTTTCTGGACGCATTGGTGAGCAGGTCGCCTCAAAGGGCGTAACTGTTATTGATGATGGTACGATTGCCGATCGTCGTGGTTCATTAAATGTTGATGATGAGGGTAACCCAACCCAGCACAATGTTCTAATTGAGGATGGCGTTTTAAAGGGATATATGCAGGACAGTCTTAATGCTCGTCTGATGAAAACATCGGTAACTGGTAATGGTCGTCGTGAGTCTTATGCTCATTTGCCAATGCCGCGTATGACCAATACCTATATGCTTGCTGGTGATAAAACACGCGAAGAGATTATTGCATCAGTAGAGGATGGCCTTTATGCAGAAAACTTTGGCGGTGGTCAGGTCGATATTACTAGTGGCAAGTTTGTTTTCTCTGCTTCCGTTGCTTATCGAATCGAAAATGGCAAAATTACTTACCCAGTTAAAGGTGCTACGCTGATAGGTAGCGGCATTGAGGCGATGAACAGAGTATCAATGATTGGTAATGACCTTAGTTTAGATCCAGGTGTTGGTACATGTGGCAAAGAAGGTCAAAGTGTTCCTGTCGGTGTGGGGATGCCGACTATTCGTATTGATGGTTTAACTGTAGGTGGTACAGCATAGTTTCTCATAAAAGGGCGCATATTATGCTTTTGTGTATTATGTTGCAATACAATATAACTAAGCTTGTAAATAGTTATCAGTTTAAAAATTTAGAAAGTTGGAGTAGCAAAGGTGTCTTACAATACCGATGATTTACGTATTGCCGAAATTAGCGAATTAACCCCACCGTCACATTTGATGAGAGAGTTTCCTTGCTCCTCTAATATTTCTAGCGTGGTTCATGCGTCACGTCAGGCAATTCATGATATTTTATATGATAAAGATGATCGTATTTTAGTAGTTGTAGGTCCTTGTTCGATCCACGACACTAAAGCAGCCTTAGAATATGCTGATTTATTGAAAGTTGCCCGTGATAAGTTTAAGGGTGAGCTTGAGGTTGTGATGCGGGTGTATTTTGAAAAGCCACGCACGACTGTTGGCTGGAAGGGCCTGATTAATGACCCTGATTTGGATTCTAGTTTTAACATCAATAAGGGCTTGCGCATTGGCCGTCAGTTGCTTCTAGATATTAACGCTAAGGGCTTGCCGGCAGGCTGTGAGTTCTTGGACATGATTAGCCCACAGTATATGGCTGATTTAGTGTCATGGGGGGCCATTGGCGCTCGTACCACTGAAAGTCAGGTTCACCGTGAACTCTCATCTGGTCTGTCTTGTCCAGTTGGCTTTAAAAATGGTACTGATGGTAATGTTAAAATTGCTGTTGATGCGGTACAAGCGGCTTCGCGTCCTCATAATTTTTTGTCTGTGACTAAGGGTGGCCATTCTGCTATTGTAAGAACACGTGGTAACGAGGATTGTCATATCATCTTGCGTGGTGGTAATGATGGCCCTAACTATAGCGCTGAGTATGTTGAGGCTGCAGCCAAAGTGATTGAGAAATCAGGCCTTACACCTAAGATCATGGTGGATGCTAGTCATGCTAATAGTTCTAAAAAGCCTGAAAATCAGCCTATTGTGATGGATGATGTAGCACAACAAATTGAATCTGGCGATGAGCGTATTTGCGGTGTGATGGTTGAAAGCCATCTAGTTGCGGGGCGTCAGGATCAGGTTGAAGGTCAAGAGCTTGTATATGGTCAGAGTATTACTGATGGCTGCATTGATTGGCCAACCACTGAAAAAGTGTTAGAGCGATTAGCTGCAGCAGTTGCAACTCGCCGTCAAAAAAAGGCTTAATTGCAGCGCAAATATAGCCCTAATTTAGCATAAGTTTTTTTGATTTATGTAAAAATGGCTAAGTGGTTCATAGTAGTCACTTAGCCATTTTATTTTAATTTATAAAGAAATAAATGAATAATTCCCCAGCACCTTTAAATGGCAAACGCGTCGTTATTGGTCTGTCAGGGGGCGTGGACTCATCGGTCAGTGCTTGGTTACTTAAGCAACAGGGCTATGATGTTGTTGGTCTTTTTATGAAAAACTGGGAAGACGACGACACGGATGAGTATTGCTCCACTCGTCAGGACCTCTTAGATGCGGTCAGCGTTGCCGATTTATTAGGTATAGAAATAGAAGCAGTCAACTTCTCAAGTGAGTATAAGGATCGGGTATTCTCTGAGTTTTTGCGTGAGTATTCTGCAGGTCGTACGCCTAATCCAGATGTGCTTTGCAATGCCGAAATTAAGTTTAAAGCCTTTTTAGATCATGCGATGTCGCTAGGTGCAGATCATATTGCTACCGGTCATTATGCACGTGTGCGTCAGGTTGATGGGGCTAATGGTCCTGAGTTTCAATTGTTAAAGGGTCTTGACCCATCTAAGGACCAAAGCTATTTCCTACACCGCTTAAATCAAGCGCAATTAAGCAAAACCTTATTCCCTTTAGGTGAGCTGCATAAGAGCAGAGTACGTGAAATTGCGGAGGAGCTTAAACTACCTAATGCCGCTAAAAAGGATTCCACCGGCATTTGCTTTATCGGTGAGCGTCCATTTCGAGAGTTTTTAAACCGTTATTTGCCTACTAAACCGGGTCCTATGGTGACCGATACAGGTGATGTATTGGGGCAGCATATGGGCTTATCGTTTTATACCTTAGGCCAGCGTAAAGGCTTGGGTATAGGTGGTGTTAAAAATTACCAGAGTGAAGACGGTACGGCGCCGGCTTGGTTCGTTGCTCGCAAGGACTTAGAAAACAATACATTATACGTGGTCAATGGCCATGACCATCCTTGGTTAATGAGCGATGAATTGGTCGCTGAGGATGTGAGCTGGATTGCCGGCTATGCGCCAGAGGTTGCGATGTATTCGGCTAAATCACGTTATCGACAAGCTGATGTGCCATGTCGGCTTGAATTAACAGGCAATGGCTTTAAGCTAAACTTCCCCGAGCCACAATGGGCCGTTACTCCTGGTCAGTCAGCAGTATTATATGATGGGGATGTGTGCTTAGGCGGCGGTATTATTTTTTAACTTATTTATTTAGATTATGAAAATTGCGGATCAATTAACAACATTAAACGCTTTATCGCCTATCGATGGTCGTTATGCATCACGTGCTGATGCGTTGCGTCCATTTTTATCTGAAGCCGCTTATATGGCTCACCGCGTTGAGGTCGAGGTTGCTTGGTTAAAGGCACTTGCTGACGCAGGTTTACCTGAATTATCTGCCTTTGATGCGGAGGCTATTGCTGTTTTAGATGACTTGGTGAGTAATTTTACCGAGGACTGTGCAGTCCGTATTAAGGAAATTGAAAAAGTTACCAACCACGATGTCAAAGCTGTTGAGTATTTCCTCAAAGAAAAGGTTGCTGACCACCAAGTTCTGTCAGAGGCTGCTGAGTTTATTCACTTTGCTTGTACTTCTGATGATATTAATAATGCCTCGCATGCCTTGATGCTAAGTAGAGTGCGTGATCAGGTTGTATTACCTAAGCTAAAAGATGTTTTGGCTAAAATGATTGAGTTTGCTCATGAGTTTGCTGAGCAACCTATGTTGTCACGTACTCATGGTCAACCGGCTACGCCATCCACGATGGGCAAGGAGTTTGCTAACTTTGCGGCTCGTTTGCAGCGCGCTATTGTACAGATAGAGCAGGTAGAGCCATTAGCTAAGTTAAACGGCGCGACAGGTAATTACAATGCGCATCTCAGCGCTTACCCTGAGATTGATTGGTCTACACTTAGTAAGAAGGTACTCAATGGTCTTGGTTTGACTCAAAATGAGTACACCACCCAAATTGAGCCACATGACTGGATGGCGCAGCTGTTTGATGCCATTGCTCGTGCCAATACAATTTTGCTCGACTTTAATCGTGATATTTGGGCTTACATCTCGTTAGGCTTCTTTAAGCAACGCTTAAAAGAGGGTGAAGTGGGTTCTTCTACGATGCCTCACAAGGTTAACCCAATTGACTTTGAAAACTCTGAAGGTAACATCGGTTTAGCGAATGCAATGTTCCGTCATTTATCTGAAAAGCTGCCGGTGTCGCGCTGGCAGAGAGATCTGACAGACTCTACGGTATTAAGAAATTTAGGTGTTGGTCTAGGCTACTGCATGGTCGCTTGGGATTCATGCTTAAAGGGGATGGGTAAGTTAGAACTTAATATCCAAGCAATTGATGCTGACTTAGATGCCTGTTGGGAGATTTTGGCTGAACCAGTACAAACGGTTATGCGTCGTTATGGCTTGCCACAACCTTATGAGCAATTGAAAGCATTGACGCGTGGGCAAGGTATTACCGAAGCAGCATTAACTGAGTTTATTCAAGGATTGACGTTGCCGGTTGATGCTAAGGAGTATTTATTAGCGCTTAAACCACGTACTTATATAGGTCACGCTGTTAAATTAGCTAGTGGTTTTAAGGTTTAATGTTAGAGCTTAGTTAGTCATGAAGCCGATAGTTATTGCTTTTCGTAACTGTCGGCTTTTTTGTCAGGGAAAAGTAAAGTGTTTGATATATATTAGGTATACCTTAAGCAATGCTTTATGCTACTGTTTGTAATAGAATTGATAGGTAGAGAGAATTATGATTAAAAAGTTATTATGTACGCTTGCTTTGGCTGTTACCTGTACTTTCGCAGTGGCACCTGTGCATGCAGATATTCATCTTGAACGTGTTGAAGATGCGATTGAATACAGGCAAGCGGCTTTTGTTTTAATGAGTGATTATTTTGATGGCCGTTTAGGTCCAGTCGTGCGTGGTGAGGTGGATTTTAACGTGGAGAAGGTTTCAAATAATATTGAAGTACTAAAAGTTCTTGTTAATTTGCCGTGGGCAGGTTTTGGCGAAGGGACTGAAGGCGGTTACTCTGAAGACTCTCTTTGGATCAATAAAGTTGATTTTGATAATAAAGCTCAAGCTTCTATTGTTGCTGTTGCCGTGTTAGAAGAGGCTGCTGAGAGTGGTGATTTGAAAAAGTTTAAAGCGGCTTTTGCTAATACGGCTAAGTCCTGTAAGACTTGTCATGATAGTTATAGAAAATAAGCTATAGCTTTAAAAATGGTTATAACAACATGGGTGCCGTATTTTTAATGGCACCCATGTTTTTTTGAATTTACTTAGTAAATAAAGTAGAAAACGCTTGTAATGATAATTCCCGATAGGATTAAGTTAAAGACGCAGAATCCCATAATATCACGGGCTTTTAAGCCTGCAATGGCTAGTGCAGGTAAGGCCCAGAATGGCTGAATCATATTGGTCCAAGAGTCACCCCAAGCAATGCTCATAGCCATTTTGGCCTGATCGAGATTGGCGCCCATGGCATTCATTTGGTTGACCGCTTCGATCATGACAGGTGCCTGGACAGCCCATTGGCCACCACCGCTAGGAATGAAAAAGTTAACTAATCCAGCGCTTAGGAAGGATAAAACATAGAAGTTGTTTTCGCTGGCAATACTGACAAAGCCATTGGTAATAGCAGCAGCTAAACCGGATTGAGTCATCATTGCCATGATCGCAGCATAGAATGGGAATTGAATTAAAATTGGTCCGACCGCTCGGACAGAATCATCGACTGCATTCAGGAAGTTCTTGGGTGTACCGTGTAGTACAATTGCTGCAAAGAAGAAGATAAAGTTAATGATGTTTAGGTTTAAACTGCCACCCTTGATAAAGTAGCCGATGATATAGGCCCAACCTAGCACTCCAATAATAATATTCAACAGGCTGCTGTGCTCTAAACGTTCGGCTGGCGTCATCTTTTCAGGCTTAGGGTCATGTTTTGGTTCGACTAATAACTTAGGGTCGACAATGACTCGCTCTTCCTTTGACGGGTGCATGAAGTAGCAAAGCAGTGGAATCGTAACTAAAAGAGCAATACAAATGAGAATGTTGCCAGTGGAAAAGAGTGTCTGGCTAATTGGAATCACACCGATTTGAGATTCATAGGGATGAGCAGCTGTAGCGATGCTCAGTGGAATCGATCCTGCGATACCACCATGCCAAAGTAAGAAGCCACTATAAGCACTGGCGATTAATAAGCGATAGTCAGTGTCATTTCGTTGTCTGGCAACCTCTCTTGCGATTAAGGCACCAAGAACTAAACCAAAACCCCAGTTAAACCAACAAGCAATTGAGCTAATGGCGGCGACCATGATGATAGCTGAGCCTGCAGATTTAGGCATTTTAGCTAAAGACACTAGGATTTTTTTAAAGAATGGGCTTTTAGCCATTACTGAACCGCACAATAAGACCATGGTCATTTGTACGGTAAAGGCCATTAGACTCCAAAATCCACTACCAAAAGAGTCCACTACATTGAGCGGTGCGTTGTTGGTAATAGAGCTTAGGATAAAGACAATAAGTGCTAATAAAATAACAAAGATGTAAGCGTCGGGTAAGTAACGCTCCATTAGGCGGGTTGAAATGCGTATTAAAAACTTCATCTCGGACTTCCCCTTTGAAGTGTGGTTAAAATTTCAAAAACTTTCGGTGCTATTTTGTCACAGCTATGTCTGGCATTAAAGAAAAATTTTGATAATGAGGGTTGATGCCTACATGCCTTATAATTTATGTGCAAACTTATGGCGTTTTTTATTGAGTTTTCATAGTAAAGTGATAAGATTAACTGTTCACTTAAAAGAACAAATTACATTAATTTAAGCTTATAATAATTTAACTCGTTAACTATAAGTATAGTTTTTAAGGGGAAGTCCATGAAATTAGATCGTTTAACCAGAGTTTTCTTGTTGGTATGCTGCTTAGCGGGTGTTGCTTTCGTTAGCGGTTGTAATACGATAGAGGGCGCTGGAAAAGATATTCAAGAAGGTGGTGAGGCTATTGAGCGAGCTGCGGAGTAGTCAAAGCACTAATCAGTTAGTAATCAATTTGCCGGTGCAACACTAAGATGTCGCACCGGTTTTCTTTGTCCGGCATTAAGCTAAGTCAGTCCTATGTTAAAATTATTCTTTTATTAGTCTGATAGTTAAATCAAGGAATTGTATTTTGGCGGCTGCACTTTATCAATCTTCCATCCAATCGCTGCCGCTAGTTGCGCGTGGCAAAGTGCGTGATATGTATGCGGTAGGTGATAAGCATTTTTTAATTGTGGCGACAGATCGGATATCAGCTTTCGATGTGGTTTTACCTGATCCTATTCCTGGTAAAGGTAAAGTTCTCACTGAGATGACTGACTTTTGGTTGCAAAAGTTAGCGCATGTTGTGCCACATCATAATTCAGATATGAAGCTTGAGGATGTGCTTTCTGGTGATGAATTAGCACAAGTGCAAGGACGTGCAGTCGTTGTTAAGCGTCTTAAACCAATTCTGGTTGAGGCCGTAGCGCGTGGTTATATTACTGGTTCGGCTTGGAAGGACTACCGCAGTAGCGGTGAGATATGTGGTGTCAAGCTACCTCGTGGTTTACAGCTTTCAGAAAAGCTTGTAGAGCCGATCTTTACACCTGCGACAAAGGCCGAGGTGGGTGGCCATGATGTTAACGTTAACTTTCAATATGTCAGTGATGAAATTGGCCATGAGTTGGCAGTTGAGATTCGTCGAGTAACCTTGACGCTTTATCAAGCTGCCGCCGAGTACGCAGAGAGCCGGGGAGTTGTGATTGCTGATACTAAGTTTGAGTTTGGGCTAGATCAAGAAGGTAAGTTGCATTTAATGGACGAGGTTATTACGCCTGATTCGTCACGCTTTTGGCCAGTTAGTCGTATTCAGATGGGGATCAATCCACCATCATATGACAAGCAGTTCGTTCATGATTGGCTTGAAGAACAAGACTGGGATATGACATCTCCAGCGCCGCGTTTGCCGCAAGAGGTTATTGAAAAAACTGCGGCTAAATACCGCCAAGCTTTAGAAATATTGACCGGTCAATCACTTTAGTTTTAAAAACAGGATATATGTATGAGCTCTCAAAGAGAAGAGGTTAAGGTAGCCGTTATTATGGGGTCTTCCAGTGATTGGGAGGTGATGCGCAATGCTGTTGAGCTGTTAGAGTTTTTTGAGATCCCTCACGAAGCTAAGGTCATTTCTGCTCATCGCATGCCATTAGATATGGTTGCTTTTTGTGAGTCGGCTTATCAACGTGGAGTTCGCGCAATTATAGCGGGTGCTGGTGGTGCTGCTCACTTACCCGGTATGGTTGCTGCTCTTACAGAAGTTCCAGTGTTTGGAGTGCCTGTGCCATCACGTTATTTACGCGGTGAGGATTCGCTACATTCTATTGTGCAAATGCCCAAAGGAATACCAGTAGCTACTTTTGCAATTGGTGAGGCAGGTGCAGCCAATGCTGCCTTGCATGCGATTGCGACGTTGGCTATGACGGATGAGGCTTTGCGTGACAAGCTTAAGGCGTATCGCGCTAATCAAACTCAAAAAGCCCGTGCAATGACCTTGCCGCCGGAGGTATAGTATGCAAGATAAACAACCGCCGGCATACACTGAAAAGATGCAACCAGGCGAGTATTTAGGCATGTTGGGTGACGGGCAGTTGGGTCGTATGTTCTGTCATGCAGCACAGGCGATGGGTTATAAGGTAGCTGTGTTGGGGCTTGATGTAGATGGTCCTGCAGCGCAGGTTGCAGAACAGCATATTACCGCAGATTATGCCGATGAGGCCGCTTTAGACAAAATGGCAGCTACGGTCAGAGCAGTAACTACTGAGTTTGAAAATGTGCCAGCGTTATCATTAAAGCACTTGTCATACACTACGCGTACAGCACCAGCAGCAGCGTCTGTTGCGGTGGTGCAGGATCGCCTAGTTGAAAAGTCTTTTATTGATGCGCAGGGTGTTCCTGTAGCTGCTCATGCGGCAGTTCGTAGCCTTGATGACTTAGATGTGATTGACGGTGCACTTTTTCCTGGTATTTTAAAAGCGACGCGATTTGGTTATGATGGTAAGGGTCAGGCAATCGTCGATAGCCTTGAAGAGGCGAAGCAAGCTTTCAAGGATTTAGGTGAGGTTGAGTGTATTTTGGAGGCCAAATTACCTTTGGCTTACGAGATTTCTGTGATTCTTGCGCGTAATCACCAAGAGGATATTGTTGTCTATCCAGTAGGCGTCAATAATCATATCAACGGTATTTTGTCTAGCACCACCGTCTATCCTGATTTGGTGCCTGATGACTTGGTACTTGAAGCACAAACGTATGCTAAAAAGCTGGCGGCGGGTTTAAATTATTTTGGTGTGATGTGTGTTGAGTTCTTTGTCTTAGATGAGTCTAAGTTGCAAAGTGATCAACCTCGACTCGTGGCTAATGAAATTGCGCCACGCCCACACAATAGTGGTCACTATACGATCAATGCAACAGCCTGTTCACAGTTTGAACAACAGGTTCGCGTTATGGCGGGTATGCCATTAGGCGACACTAGCCTGTTAGTCCCGACAATTATGTTGAATATCTTGGGTGATAGTTGGTTTGTTGGTGGTGCTGAGGAAGCTGTAGAGCCTGATTGGGCCTCAGTCTTAGCGTTGCCTGGTGTTTCTCTACACCTTTATGGTAAAGCAGAAGCGCGTAAAGCACGCAAGATGGGGCATGTCAATATCATTAACAGTGACATCGATGCACTTTATGCTACGGCACAACAAGTTAGTGATAGTTTGCATCTGGGTGCAAAGTTCAAAAGAGGGTAGTCGTACTTAGATGCTTACTCAATCGATTAAGGCTGTCGCCGAGCGCTTAAATCAAGGTGAATTAGTTGCTTTTCCTACGGAAACAGTATTTGGTCTAGGTGCGGATGCAGAAAGTGTAGAGGCTATTGCTAAAATTTATCAAATTAAAGGCCGACCTAGCAATCACCCTGTCATTGTGCACTTAGCGCCTGAGGCAGATCTGTCTTATTGGGTTCAGCATATTCCCTATGAGGCTGAGCTTCTGATTAAGGCATTTTGGCCTGGTCCGCTGACCTTAATTCTACAACGTGCCGAGCATATTCCTGCTGCGGTTAGTGGTGGTCAGACGACGGTTGGTGTGCGTTGCCCCTCACATCCTACTGCCCAAGGGCTGTTGACTGAGTTTGCTAAGCAACGGCCTAATGGACAAGGCGGTTTAGCTGCTCCATCGGCTAATAAATTCGGTCAGGTTTCACCAACGCAAAGTCAGCATGTTATCGCTGAGTTTTCTGCTGAGATAGAAGAAGGTCTGCTATGGGTGCTTGATGGTGGGGATGCAGAGGTTGGGATTGAGTCAACCATTGTTGATGTGTCTCGTATTGATGAGGGTGTACCTGCTACCTTATTGCGACCTGGGCATATCAGTCGTCAGCAGTTGGCGGAAGTGCTGGGGTACGAGCCGCTTACTCAAGATAAAAATGCACCACGGGTATCTGGTAGTTTAAAAGCCCATTATGCGCCTAAGACATTATTGCAATGGTTGCCACGTGATGAGCAGGCTATTCTTCAGTTAATAGAAAAGCTACAAACCCCTGATGCCAGCAATTCGGCACAAAAATGGGCAGTGCTAGTTTTTGAGCCCGAGAATTTTCCTAAATCTAAACAGATAGATTATATTCAAATGCCTACCGATGCGACGGTATATGCGAAGAGCCTGTATCGTCTACTGCGTGAGTTAGATCAACAGAACTATACTCGCATTGCGGTACAGGCCTTGCCCGAGGATGATAGCTGGGAGGCGGTTAATGACCGTTTGCAACGAGCTGCCGCTGCTTTTGAGAGCGTATAAGCTACGAGGGGTAAAAAGGCCAGAACATAGGAATAAATATTACTCCTAAAACCCAGAAAATGAGGTTTAAGGGCATACCCACTTTAATAAAATCAGTAAATTTATAACCGCCAACTGCATAGACCATGGTATTAGTCTGGTAGCCAATAGGGGTAATAAAACTGGTTGCCGCAGAGAAAGTAACGGCGATTAAAAAGGGTGTAGGATCGGCGTCAAGTAGTTGTGCAGTAGAAATTGCTAAGGGTGTCAGTAACACCGCTGCGGCCGAGTTACTCATCATTTCGCCAAGAAGCAGAGCCATTAAGTATAAGATAGCTAAGATGACGTGAGGACCAAATTGCTCAAAATAAGCTAAGGAGTTACTGATAATATATTCGGCAGCCCCAGTTTGGCTCATAGCGACACCCAGGGGGATCAGACCAGCCATTAGAACAATAATTGACCAATCGACCCGCTCATATACTTCATTTGCTTTGATACAACCTATCAGTGTTAATAAAAGGGCCCCAACTAAAGCGCTAATGGCAATTGGGATCAATCCTATTGCTGCTACCACAACGACACCTGCCATGATTGCTAATGCGGCAGGAGCCTTCCATTTTTTATTATCAATAGGCGGATGGTTTTCTGAAAGTATTATGATACTTTTATCACGTCGCAATGCGGCTAAATCATTTTCAGGGATCGCAAGCATGATAATATCACCGATTTTTAGTCTAACCTGATCAAGCTTGTTACGAATTATGGTGCCCCGTCGCTGTATGCCCATCAGTAATGTATTGTGATTCCATGTGCGATTAAAGAGTACTAGACGCCTGCCTGCAGCACGCGAGTTGGGCGCAATCATCACTTCTGCCATCACCCATTTGACATCTTCTGGGACCTGCTTGCCGTATTGGAGACGATGGTTAATCTTTAACTTTTTGTCCTCAGTGAGCTGCTGTATATCAGACCATCGGCCTCGAATTAATAAAATATCACCTTCAAGTAATTGGGCTGCACGGGGTGAGCTGATTATTTCCTGACCGCGACGGGCTTCGATTAAATATACACGGTAGTCTTTAATAATTTCTTCATCAGCAAAGGTGCTCTCGATTAGTGGTGAGTTTTCACAAATATACAGTTCAGTGACATAATGGCCAAATTCGTATAAGTTGTCGAGATCATCGCTTTGTACATCAGGCAGGATGCGTCGACCGATGGTAAGTAAGTAGGCACAACCAACCACAAAGCAGATTAAACCCAGTGGTAGAAACTCAAACATGCTAAAACCACGATAGCCTAGATCCTTAGCGACTGAGTTAACGATTAAGTTAGTGGAAGTACCGATAAGGGTCATTACCCCAGCCATTTGTGAGACATAAGAAAGAGGGATTAGGGTTTTGGAGGGTGAGAGGCCAACCTTTAAACTAGCACTGATAACAACCGGAATAAGAACTGCGACAACAGCTGTATTGTTAACAAAGGGCGATATTACACCTAATACCCCAAATAAGGTTAGATAAAAAGTCAGTGGTGATTTGAGCCGACCAAATAGCTTGCTGATAATACCCAGAGCGCCACTATTTTCAATGGCGGCGGCAAGGACAAACATAGAGGCAATGGTGATGGTTGCTTCATTACTAAAGCCACTCAGCGCTTGGCTGGGTGAAACGAGATCTAATATTACTAAACTGGCTAATACCAACATGCCTACGCCATCGTAACGCAATTTTTCGGTAATAAATAATACCATTGCGATAACGGTAATTAGTAAAACGAGAAAAATCTCTGTGGTCATAAACTGCTCACTAAGGTATCTTGAAAACCAATTAATAGTGTGACTAAAAACGCCACCAATTTCAATACGTGGAAAACTGGTGGCGTTTAATTAAAAGTCGTGTTATAAGCTGAAAATATTTTGCAAATAACTAAAAGATAAAAAGATAGAGCAAAATAATGACAAAGATGGGTACGCCCATCAACCAAAGAATAATACCTTTCATGACATTTCCTCTTTGAGTAGTACCAACGATCTAATAGTAGCAAGATATTTCTTGGTATAAAACTACATTTGGTAAGTAGTTTGTAGAGAATTTTACAGGTGGGGGGTAAGAAGGTAATCCTCAATGGGAGTACAAACGAGGAAGATTAATTCCTTTTCTGATGCAATAGATAGCCTTTATTTTAATCCAAGAGGCCACTTATACGGTCGTAGAACGCAGTCAGATCATCTGCCCTGTATAAAGGAAACTTCAGGCTCTGCATCTAATGATGAGAATCTCAGGCTTTGTAAGGGCAAAGGGGGGGCGTTTGTGAATAGGAGGTTTCCTGTGTCAAGGTCAAAAGGTAGAGCCCATAATCGTAAGTCGTTATCAAACCTAAAGACTGGAAGAGGTTTAAAAAAATTGGTATGTCGTGGATAAATCAGAGCTAGTTCACCTCTTCCATGCATATATTTTTTCCCGTATGCAAACATCTGATAAAAGTCGCTTTGACTAATTTGGTAGTTCTTAGATCTTTCGTTTTGATTGAGTCGTTTCCATTTTGTATCGAGGACCCATCGCTGGGTGCCGTATTCAATTAGTAAATCTGGGCGTAACTGGAATATTGTGCCTCCCTCATGTAAGCACAAAAATTGGCTAGAAGCTTGCGTAGTCAATTTGGCTTTTGAGGACAGTGTGTTTTTTAGAGATGCTGCTACATAACGTTCAAATAATCTTTCCATTGGGAATAGCATGCTAAGGCCATGCCATTGCCCTACAAGTGATAAGGGCATTTGTTGATAGAGGATAAGCTGGCACCAGGGAAGAATGGATTGATAGTGAGCCAACAAGCGATCTTTAGTCCAATGCTTGAAGTCAGCATTAATATCGGTGCTCAAGGGGATTTCATGAAGCATTATCCGGAGGTTTTGGGCTAAACGCCAATTGTTTGTAAGCTGAGAATTTTTAGTTACAATTTCAAGAGCAGTCTTTAATAAACGGTTTTCTGGTCTGTCAGGAATGAGAATGTCATGTTCTATCTGAAAAATGTGTTGACGTCCTGCTGGTTGTCGTATTTGTCGGACAAGGTCGAGACGGCCGCGTAAATAACGCTCTTGTGCTTCAATACGCACATAATCCGAACGAATGCCAAGTTTAATCAGGTGTTCAAGCGCTGTAAGGAAACGCTCAATGATCCACTCGTGAAGTGGTGCATTGAATAAGGACAGAGAGGCTTCTTTTACAATGCGTGGAGGTAGATCTAGTGATGTAGCTATCATCTTTTGGAGAAGCTTTCTACTAGATTGTAGAATATCGCCATCATCTACATGCTTCGGTAAAATTTCTAATTTAGTTCCACATGGTGTTTCGATAACACCTACATAATTATCAAGGCGTAGCCATTTTCGGCCCTCGATTTGTAGCAGTGCTGCCCCAGCTTGGCTAAACGTGGAGCTTAGGTTACAGAGCCAGTCAAAAGCCGAAGTTGGTATTTGTGCATGATCTAGCGATGGTTTACTTACATGCTCTGTCGTTAATCGTGCATATTCTCGCACCGAGATTACGCATGTCACATTGCACCTGTCTCAGGTGTTTCTATGATACCTAAATATGCTTCTTTGGTTGCGAAGGCGTTGTCATTGATACGCCAAATTCCTCTTTGTTGATTGATGTTGGCAGAATCACCAAATAATGATGGTTCGATTGGAAGCTCCTTAATGAACCGAAGGTGAGCGGGCTTCCGGTGGTCATTAAGTACCCACTGAATTCGTTGCCAATCTTCGAAAAAATATTCTTGAAGTAGCGGAATTATATTTAATCTAAAAATATTTGCTAGATCTGTAAGTTGTGGGGTTGAGCTAGTTTTGAGTGACATAAAATAAGCATGACCCAAGCAATGGTCACGGTCAAGAAGAACTTCGATGCGTTTATTCAACGTAGCAAGTAGTTTTCCGATATTAATTGTCTCTACAAAAACATCATCTAGAAAATCAGGGCGGGGCGGCATTTCTTTGAACATAAAGCGACGCCGAAGAGCAAGATCAAGGCCTGCTAATGAACGATCTGCTGTATTCATTGTGCCAATAATATAGAGATTGTCTGGTACGCTGAATGGTGTTTTTGAATAGGGGAGCGTAACTTCTAAAGCTTCCGAGGCGCCAGCACGTTTTGAAGGCTCTATCAGCGTAATAAGCTCTCCGAAAATTCGAGAAATATTACCACGATTTATTTCATCAATAATTAAAACTTTAGTGTTTAGAGTGCTGGTGTCAGCTGCGTGAGCTATGCTGAGATGGGTACGATATACTAGTCGCTCAACAAGTGCTGGCAGGATACTGTTATAACCGTTAACAATGTATCGTTCAAGTAATGTGTCTGGCACTTTTTCGAAAACCTGTTTATCGCGGATGTCATTAATGCTGATCTGCCCGGCAAGAACATAGTCAGCAAGAGTTTGTAATATGCTCATAGCAAAAGGTAACGATTTTCCATTTGGCTTGTTCAACTCAAGCAACTCTGCGGAAACTTTAGCAACTGTGTAGCCTGAACCAAACTTCTCTCCGACCATGAAGCTAAGTGGTGAGAGGTGAGTTATTTTAGAAGGTGGTTTAGAATGTAATAGGTTATTCAGTTTTTCTGAGTCATAAACTGTTGGCTTAAGCTCATAAATAGTCATTGGGCTAAACTGATTGTTCATTAATTGGTCATGCGGTAAGGAAGGGTTGTATACCCGTATCCACTTCACATCACGGCATTGTCGGTAGGTATCCCCTTCTTCGTCTCGGTTTATGAGACGGTAATCACTGGTGATTTGACCAATCGCCCTGAATTTAAAATTTCCTTCTGACACGATAACCAGGTCACCCATTTGCATTTTATTGACGAAGGTATTGATTGCTGTCAGCTCGTAATCTTCGTCTTTTCTTATACAGCCATTTGCGGCGAAGTGATCTTGAATTGATTTTCGGGTTGGTGAAGAACTAAAGTCTAGCTGAGAGCCGTACCCTATTAGTGCGTAACCTTCTTCAATGCATTCATCAAAGATGTATGAGTCGTCACCACCATGATTTCCTAAGGTGAGCTTCCAAACTTTGCGGCCAGTAATGTCTATGGGTAGTGCTGCCTGTTTGGTAATCTTTGCAGCGGCAGCATGGCAAATACTTTTAAAAACACCATCGGCTACTCTATACTGTAGTTCGCCTTTGTCATTGTTCTCTGCACGGAGTCCTTCAACAAAGTCCTCGTAGCTGAAACTTTGGTGAAATGTCACGAATCGAATATGCCCCATAGCTACTAAAGCATCAAATCGTTTCTTGAGGGCACTGCGAGCGTTGGGATCATTGTGGTCGTTGGGATGCATCAGTAGAAAGTCGGGTTCAAGTATTTTTAAAGCTGCATTAATGGTAGAGAACGTTTTTCCTGTACCGGGAGGACCATAAAGAATCTGGTTTAGGGGAGCTTCATATGATGACTCTGTAGGCATGGTGCTCTGCTTTGGAGAAAATGTTATTGAATCGCCGCTTTCGTAAGCGTCACATAATGTAATTAACGTAGCTTTATCTGGTACTACTACTTTAACGATTGCATTCCCCTGCGTTAATAAAGGGGCATTGGCTGCAATATTACTGCTACGGGAACTTTCGGTCGGGTATAGCTCTATTTCAGTAATTCCTTGTATGTTATTTTGCCAATCACCGCTACTTAAATAGATTGTGGTTTTTTTATTATCTAAAGCTAAACTCAGTTGTGAGCCATCGCTAGTTTGATATCCAGCCATTTTCTTTGTTGCTGGTTTAATGGGGGTGAATCGTTCGGACTCGTCGAAAAATTCTTTAGCCTCTTTAGGGGAGAGTTCTGTTTGTATTTGTTGTTGAACATTTTCCCAAATTGTGTCTCCGTAGTTGAAAATGTTTTTGTTGAGTTTAAAGCTTCCGGATTGTGGAAAATCCTCGATCAGTTGTCGTTGAAGTTTTGAGGCACTTTTTTCTTTGCTATTCAGAGCGATTTGCAGCCATTCATTCTTATAAATAGGTAGAACGGTTGGAACATCTCGGTTTTGATATAGAAATGCAATTTTCCATTTGACTGCAGATCCTAAGTCCGCTGAGTCTATTATCTCAAGTTGTCCTTGTCGAGCTGCTTTTGCTATGCGAATAATGATCTCTTTAATATTCGAAAAAGCTTCTTCTTCCGAGACGCCGTATTTTGTGTACCAAGCATAATTTTCCCCATAGCTGAGGCCTTTGGTTGGTGGTTTTTTATCTTTATTTTTTCTTGAGTAGATGCCGAACTTAAATGCAGAGCCGCCCCATATAGAACCCAACTCTTCAGTTTTGGCTTCTAGCCAATATACAAAACAATCAGTGTCCCCAGCTTGACTATACTGTTCCAGGATCATGTTATGAAGGCTATCTAATGGCCAGCGTTGTAGGAACTCGGTCCAAAGATTTTCACGCTTGATTATATCTTCGTTCATTTTTCTCACTAAAATGACGTATCTCATAGTTTGTGCTTAGTCTATTCTACTAGTTTTAGCTCTTTTGAAGAGCATCGTGCAACACTAACATAGAAAGACACCACAAAACAGTGTTGACTGAGCAGTTTGTAATGCTTTTAATGTTGGCAGTAATTAGCAACTCAGTTGATAATACCCCCCCACAAAGCCGTAGTGATTTAAAGTAGTATTTCCATACGAGGAAATGAATAATGAAACGATCACGATTTACTGATAGCCAAGTTATGGCGATTCTTAAACAAGCTGAAGCGGGGACACTCGTGCCTGAGTTGTGTCGCGTGCACTGCATGAGTAGCGCCACGTTTTACAAGTGGCGCTCTAAATATGGCGGGATTACCGTACAACAACTCTGATAGTTCTCCCGAGTCGCAAAGAACTAGTAATTGAAGACCATAAAGTTCGGCCTCTAGCGAAAACACTTGATTTAGACAGGATAGATTGTTTGTAACATGATTTATATCCATCTCGGATCTTCCTACCATCGTTGTCTAGTATGGAAAAGGTTGAGATTACACCCTATAACGAACATCTTCTGGCCAAAGTGAAGGAGAAGATAATTGCGGAATTTTGCTGTTGGAATGCAGGTTGGGTGCCTGCGAGACCAAGGTAGTTTTGGTGGGAATTGTGTGACAGCACTCATCTTGCGCTACAGGGTTCATTGTAAAGATAGTAGTATTTACAATAGCTTATTGAATGATTTTATTTTTGGAGAGTGAATGTATTGAGCCTGAACAATACTTATGAGGAATTCCGTAAGGAAGTAACTGTAGGTATTGTACTATGTTTCATAGTATGGAAATACTAGTCATCAAATAAAAGCACTGTTCCTAAGAAAAAATATTAATAAGTTGTGGATATTATTAAACTGTATATCAATTTAATTCAGTTAGAAGAGAGAAATTGAAATTATGTCTATATGTATCAATGCCTCTTATAAGAAAGCGATGAATTATATTGAAAGTCTTTAATTTGCTTGAGGATAAACAGTGAATTTAGAAAATTGGATTACTAATAATCAAGAGAAATTTGATAGCCCTTTTGAACTTATGTTTGTAAAGAAGGTATTGGCTTTTGTAGAGGACCTAGAGCTAAGTACGGTTCAAGCACAATATGAGTTTTACGATCTGGATGGTCAAAGGCGCTTTTGCGATTTTGTACTTAAAGAAGGGAATATTCGTATAGCAATAGAGATTGATGGTTATGACAAGCGTAACACAGGTCAAGGAATGACGCATGAAGACTTTATTGATTGGCAGCGTCGTCAAGCAGCTTTGACTGCAGAGGGGTGGTATGTATTGCGTTTTGCAAATCGTGATGTTCGAGATAACCCACAACGATGTAGGCGTTACATTGAGCTTTTATTACAGGACCAACGTAGCAAAAGTCAACATCAATTGAGCTTAGAAGCCGCTATTACAGAGATGGGCTTGGAGTTGAAAAAAGCGCGTTCACAAGTAGGGACATCAGAACAGATAGAAAAGCTTAATTATGAAATAGGTCTTTTAAAAAGACAGTTAACTTTTGCAAAAAATGCACACCCACTTTCTGAGACTCAACAGTTAGAAAAGCAGCAACTAGTGGAGCGCTTAGAGCAAGAAAACCGTGAATTAAAGCGTGCATATGAAGAATCTGAAAAAATCAAAGTGCTATTGTCTTTTGAAAAAAAAGAAATCGAACAGCAAGGACTAGTTTTGGATAAGGAAAATAAAACAATGAGAACAACTGTATGGGCATTTACTGTAATTATAGCTTTGTTGATAGTTTCTGGAGTTTATGTTTTTGTGAATTCCGACAACGTTACTCCTGTAGAAAGAGAGGTAGCAATTGCTTCTACACCCGTTTACAGTGAAAGACAATCAGAAAGAATATCTAAGCAAGCTATAGGGTCTTCCTGTGATAAAGCGATCCCTTGGTTTCAGGCGAAAGAAATGGATGAACAAATAGTAACTGTTTCGGGCGTTATCGTAGAGTATGCATATATGCCCAAAGTTAATGGTCAGCCAACATGGATTAATATAGGTGGAAAGTACCCGAATAAAAACCGCTTATCAATTGTTGTTTGGGGTGATGATCGTCAAGAGTTTGCTTCGGTATTATCTGATAAGTTGGTTGGTCGTAAATTATGTGTAATAGGAAGAATAAAAATGCATAATGGAGTTCCTCAGATTGCGCTTAAAAATATGCAAGAGTTGAGTTTCCAATAAATATGGACTGATTTTACTAGGTATTAGTCTTTTGGTGCGGATGAACGGAATATTTATTGTACTCTGCATAGGATATTACTTGCCAAATGAAGCACTATACATTTATATAAACTAATATAAATAGTGAAAACAAGATGACAATGGATAAAAAACTCTACTCACTTACTGCCAAAGGCTTTAAGTCTCTTCGTACTGTAGAAAATTTGCAGCTGAAGAGTTTAAATGTGCTGATTGGTGGTAATGGCGTTGACAAAAGTAATTTTGTCGATTATTTCCGCATGCTTGCTGAAATGATGGCTGGTCGCTTGCAGCTTTGGGTTAGAAATCAAGGAAGCGCGGATCGTCTTCTTAGTTATGGTGTTAAAGAAACTCAAAAAATACAGTCTGCGTTGAGCTTTGGCCACAATGGATATTTGTTCGAGTTAGAACCTACGTTGGATGGGGCATTTGTTTTTGCTAATGAGAAGTTGATTTCTCAAAACGAGCAAGCAGACAAACCGCAATTTCTTGGCTCTGGACAAACAGAGTCTTTATTGCCTAAAACTATAGATTTGACGGATAAATTTAGCTCTGTTCGGGATGATTTTTCTTCTATTGCGCCTTGGAAAGTTTTTCATTTTCATGATAGGAGTGCGATGGCAGGAATGAAGCGGTGGGTGGCAGCGCATGACAGTGATTTCTTACGTTCAGACGCCTCTAATTTAGCAGCCTATTTATATCGTATTTCAAAAGAAAACTCGGATGTGCTGGAAGAAATCCAACGCATAGTGCGCTTAGGTATTCCTATTTTTGATAAGTTTGTCTTTAAACCTAGAGAGCTGGTTACTCAGGAAGAACAGGTGAATTTGCAGTGGAAGCAAACTAACAGCGATTACGTTTTATGGCCAAGCCAGTTGTCTGATGGGGCAATTCGCTTTATCTGTTTGGTCGCCGCGTTGTTGCAACCACAGCCGCCTTCAACAATTATTATTGATGAGCCAGAGCTAGGTTTACACCCTTATGCTATTACTTTACTTGGGGCGTTACTGTGCTCTGCATCTAAACGTATGCAGGTCGTTGTTTCAACGCAGTCTGTTGCTTTAGTCAATGAATTTGAAATTGATGATTTGATTGTGGTGGACCGAGAGCAGGGCGATCCCGTGTTTAAACGCCTAGAGCAAGCGGATTTTGACGTTTGGTTAGAGGATTACACCATTGGTGAACTTTGGCAGAAAAACATTCTCGGTGGGAGACCATCGTAATGATTCGTGTACATGTAATTTGCGAAGGCCAGACGGAAGAAATGTTCGTCAATGAGCTACTTCAACCTGTTTTCTTTACCAAAGGAATTCATTTAATCCCTTCCTTAGTAGGAAATCCAGGACATAAAGGCGGAAATTTTAAATTTGACCGCTTATACCCCGATGTTAAAAATCGTTTGTTAGGTGATAGGTCCTGCTATTGCACAACTTTCTTTGATTTTTATGGTTTGCCCACTCAATTCCCCGGTGAGGATGAGGCAGTGATTAAGAATAATATCAAAGAAAAAAGCTGCAACAGTGCAAAGTGCGCTGAGTGAGGCTTTGGAGAAACAGATTGGAGCTGAGGCTATGCGCCGATTTATTCCGTTCATACAAATGTACGAGTTTGAGG
The DNA here is from genome assembly GCA_947632105.1 of uncultured Oligella sp. Classification (GTDB taxonomy): domain Bacteria; phylum Pseudomonadota; class Gammaproteobacteria; order Burkholderiales; family Burkholderiaceae_B; genus Oligella. The sequence continues at coordinate 52,810 of CANROD010000005.1, forward strand.
CTCTGCTATTTAGCGATCCGGTAGCCTTTGCTAAAGGGATTGGTAAGCAGTCATTAGAAAACGATTTTGAACGTATTGTGGGCGAATTTCCTACACCAGAACACATTAATGATAGTCCGAAAACCGCACCAAGTAAGCGTATTGAGCAATTAGTTCTTGGTTATGAAAAGCCAATTATGGATAACTTGGCTGCAATGGAAGTAGGGCTTACTGTCATGCGCCAGAAATGTCATTTATTCAATAACTGGCTAGAGCGTCTGGAAAACTTAGCCTCCTAAGTTGGTGCTAATAAAGCACTTGCTTCATCATATCCTGAAGCTTTAGAGTCGAGATTTCAATTCTTATACCATTATTTCAAATAAGATAGTATCTGAAAGGGCACTGTTCAAAAGAGTATTATTTGGTTATTTAGAAAGGACAATTATGCTCATTTAGGTGTGCAAGATTGGCTTAGGCTGCTGTCCAGTCGCCAGTACTTTCTACCGGTAGTGCGGATTAAAATATAGAGTCCACCGTCAGTTAATTTATAGTCTTTATTTTTAGCTTGGGCGTGTTTGATTTCACTGTCTCTTAGTCTCATATAGGTAGCTCTTCAGTATTAGCTAGATGGTACAATATTATAAATACCGTCAACGTTAAAATATACCGTCAATTTTCTGCGTAATCAAGCGTAGCTAAAAATACCTTAAAACCCCCAGAAACTAAAAAACCCTTGTAGAATCAGCTTCGTACAAGGGTTTATAGTGTCTTTGCATCTCTTAAAAAGAGTGGTATGGAGGCGCGAAGCGGAATCGAACCGCTCTAGATGGATTTGCAATCCACTGCATAACCACTTTGCTATCGCGCCACCTAAGCAGATAATAATAGCATAGTTACAGAATAATGCAAGCCTAAATGGTGGCTTAGTAATTTATTCTGATATATACCATAATTGGTGTTTCAAAAAATCAACATCTATCTCTGTTAAACTAGTTGGAATTGTCATCATTAAAGAATGAGTCTTATGAAGGTTGTTACGAATTTACTTAAGCTGAGTTGTTTGGGAGTGCTTTTGACGTTAGTTGCCTGTGGCAGTAGTCCCAGAGGTTCTTATGGTCATTACTCAGGTGGCTATGAGCCAGGAGAAGAGGCCTATGCCGAGCGTGAGGCGGCACGACTCAATAGAATACAATCCCGACGTTTAAGGGCTGGTGGCCTTTTTCGCTAGGATATTAAAAAATCTCATTAAGCGATTGTTCTTTGCTCAATGAGGTTTTTTTCTAGTGATTAAAGTATTTTGATTAGGCCTGCACCTTAGTTCCCCAAATATCTAAGCTAATTGCTGCATACCAGTCTGCAGCATAATCTGCTTCACGCTTTCTATAGGCGTCGTCGCCATCCATAGGGCTAACGCCACCAGAGCGCTCGAACATCTTACCTTCTTCTGTCGTGTAGGCGCCAGCAACAGAAATGCCGTAGTCGGGTGCAATTAGGCTATAGCAAGTATTAGCAAAATGACCGCGTGTCGCTTCTTTACCCTCTAGGCTAGCAACAATAGCAGCTGCAGCTACCTTGGCTTGGGTATTGGCAGAGAAGCCTGATTTAGGCATTGGCGCCGCAATGGTAGCATCGCCGACTACATAGATGTCTTTGATTGCTTGTGATTCAAAGGTGTTAGCTTGAATTGGTACCCAAAGCGTTTCGTTGGCAACACCTGCTTCATGTGCAATCAGACCTGCTTGTTGAGGTGGGATGACATTTAGCACATCTGCTTTGATAATATCACCAAACTCAGTTTCAGCTTCTAGTGCCTTAGCATCAACGCGAGTGACCTTGCCGCCTAAAGAGAATGGTATGCGTTCGATAATATCGCCATAAAACGTATTCCAACCTTGCTCGAATAAACCTTGTTTAGAGAAGCTATCCTGAGCATCTAAAATAATTAATTTAGCTTTAGGTTTGTTATGCTTTAGGTAATGCGCCACCATACTGGCTCTTTCGTAAGGCCCAGGAGGGCAGCGGAAGGCACCTTCAGGCACAACCATCACAAACTTTCCATTGCTAGGCATAGCTTCTAGCTGCTTTCTTAGTAGGGTAGTCTGTTCGCCAGCTTTCCAGGCGTGTGGTGCTAGTTTTGAAGCTTCCTCGTCATAACCTTCAATGGCTCCCCATCTGAAGTCAATACCTGGTGATAGGAGGAGTTTGTCATAAGAAATGCTGCTGTCGCTTTGCAGACGTACTGTTTTTTTATCTGAATCTACCGCTGTGACAAAGTCATGAATCACCTTAATACCAAAGGCTTTTAAATTGTTATAGTTGTGAGCAATTTGATCTATCTGTCTTAAGCCCCCAAGCACCATATTACTAAACGGGCAGGTGTAGAAAGTTTTAGATGGTTCTATTAACGTGACCTTGATTGCCGGATTAAAGCGTTTCACATAGCGGGCAGCAGTGGCGCCACCAAAGCCACCACCAACAATGACTACATGCCCTGTGGCGTTCTTGGCAATGGCGGGAAACGCAGTGATAGCGGCCGCTGCTGCAGTAGTTTGTCCTACCTTACCGATCCATTGACGTCGAGATAAATTAAACTTTTTCATTATTGTTGCTCCAAATCAATTTTTGATACGGCCTCTGCAATTGCTTTTAATTCCTCATCATTAAAAGCCGCTAGTAACCTATTCATAATGGTTGTATTTGGAGGAAGTTCATCTTGCTGATAAGCCACTAATAGTTGATAAGTTACTCCAGCATCTTGATTTAAGATATTGGGAATAGCTAGTCTGTCGCCATTGTGGGTCGCGGCGTTTGGACTATGGCAGTTTAAACAGGCATAAGCCAGTGCAGTGGCATCAAAAATTGCTTCATTATTTTTTGTTTTGCTATAGACTTGGTTAATACTAGCCATGCTCACGAGCACAAAGGTGATGAGTGTTAGTGCGGGATTTTTCATAAAAAATACTTTGCTGATATGGGATTATTAGCTAACAGTGATTTCAGTATCACTGGTGATGATTTTGCCTTCATCATCCTCCCAGCGCATGCTTATGGTGCCTGACTCTCTAGCTTTGAAAGTAAATTCTAGATAGGGGTTTTGAGCGATGGCAGTTTCCGGTTCCCAAATAAATAGTGGTTGATCATTGAAGGTGGCAACGAATTTATGGATAATATTTCGTGTAATTGCCTGTCCCTCGTTATTTAGCCTAAGGCCTGTTTCCATACGATGAACGATTACCGCGCGTACTCTAACTATTTCATCTTTTGCGGGTGCATTGTTGCTGATCCAGATTCTGGGTTTTTGACTATTCATAATTTAGCTCCAAATATTACATGCCGCAGGCGCCAGCGACTACGGTCACATAGCGTCTAGCGCTGAGGACTCGGCCGTCATTCATGCGAGCAAGGGCGCGAATGTATTGAGCATCAATTAAGCGTGTTCTAAATGCTACTTCAGTGGTGCCTGACAGGGCGGTAAACTTGAAACGACAGGCGAGTGGAATGGGGTTTCCTTCGGCAACAAAAATTAGTTCTTCGCAATAGTTGTCATCGTTAATTTCTTCGTCAAATACAGCTTGTACAGGAATACTCGAAGGGTTGCTAGCTAATGGATCCATCACCATGCTTAAGCCTTCCTCTACGATAGTTGCATCACCAACAAAGCTATCGATTAAGGCGTGTACTTCTGCTGTTGAGGCTGATTGTAGGGCTTCATCTTGAGCAATAGGAGCGGGAGCAGTAGTCTCTTGGGCATGTGCAAGATTATTAAATAAATTTAAACCGGTTAAGCTAGAGATAATACCGCTATTAAAAAGTGCGGTACCTAGTCCCGTCATTGATAGCGCATGTAAGAATAAGCGTCTTTTTTGTCTATGTGACATTGTTTGATTACCTTAGGATGCAGGAGAGGGAAAAATGCTAGACTCCCCAATGAGTGAGGAGTCTAGAGGGTTAGTTGATCTGAGTATTATAAGAAGTCGGCGAATCTGCCATTGATCCACTTAAAGTCATCTTCAACAAAATCAGCAGTTCGTACATCCATATCAATTTGGGTTTGAATTACTTTGCCAGTTGCATCTAATTCGTACTCAAAGAAAACGGCGATTGCCTCGCGTGGCTCTGCATTGACCAGCATGTAGCAAAGGTTGTCTGGAAGTACGCGAACCACTTCTTTTTCTTTGACGCGCTCGTAGATGTTTTGGGCAATAATATTGGCCATTGCATTAGCTACGTGAGCGCTTTTTGGATAGTAGCCGAATTGATCAGAAATAAAGCCTACTGAATCACCGATAATATATACATCATCGTCATCTCTTGCAGTAAAGAACTTCTCATCTGTGTCTGCCCAATCGCCTAGCTTGCCATTATCGTCTTTGACAATTAGGTCCGCATGCCAAACCATATCAGAGGCTTGATGTGGAGGCATAAGGACGGCTTCATCAAAATCAAACTCACCTGCAGCGGTTTTGATTTTTTTGTTGTATGGGTCAACCTCTTGAACTATCGCGTTAGGAACGTGCTGGATGATATCTGGGTAAAGTTCGTTAAACGCCATCTTATAGCCCTCAGTAATAGGGGCAATCATAGGCTTAGGATCTAAAATAATGATCTTGGCTGGGATCTTGTTTTTCTTGAAGTGCCATGCCATCAAGCAAGCGCGCTCATAAGGCGATGGCGGGCAGCGATGCGGTGGTGGTGGTAAGGTCATGACGATGGTGCCACCCTTAAAGTTGCGAACCATTTGCTTCAAGCTGTACATTTCCTGGTTAGGGATGTAGGCATTAGGAAAGTGCTTACGAGTATACTCAGCAGCCTCTCTATCTTCACCAAACCATGCTTCGTAGTTATCGCGAATGCCGCCGGAGAGTATGAGGTAATCATAATCAATAGTACCTCTTGCCGTACGAACAATTTTTTTGTCACGCTCGAAACCAGTTACTTCAACGTTAATCAGGGTATAACCGTATTTATTAGCGGGATGAAGCATGTCGCGGTTAACAAATTGCGTATCAACAACGTCGATTAACCATTTATTGCTCATCGGGCCTGACCAGAATGTAGGGTTCTTTTCTAAAAGAATGACATCTGCTTCTGGGAGCTTCTCTTGAATATGACGTGCCGTAGTCATACCTGCCCAACCACCACCACAAATAACGATACGTGGACCTTTGCCCCGACGTGCTAGTAGTGTCGTGTCGCTATGAATGGCTAATGGTGACGCAAGGGTTTTGTTCGGTAGTGCAATTGAACCAAGAGCTAACGCTGGTGGCGTTAATAAAAAACTTCTTCTTTTCATAATAAGTGCCTCGCAGTCATTACATGACATGCCGGAAGGTGATATGGACTAGTTTTCAAAGCCTAGTAAGGAAATAGTATAAAGGATTGATGTTAAGAGTCAAGGAGTTGCCTATAAGGAATAAGTTTCTATAACGTAGCTGTTAGCTTCTCTAGTTAAATATAAATGCTTACCCTGTCTTAGTGTCATGTAGTCGTAATTGACCTGATAGAGGGTTAGTCATGCAATTAATGAATGCCATTGCTCAAGTTATTAGATTGGTGGGGTCATGGAGGGCTAAGGATAAAGGTAGTGATGGCCAAAAGAGGAAACAGGTATCATCTCTGCATGGTTGCTCTGTCAGCTGATGAGATCTTAGGAAGCTTGCTCTTCTCCCAAGGGATTAAGTGCAGGTGAGGCATTGAGACGATTGCAAAGAGATGGTTTCAATGGGTAGCCACTACCGATAACGATATCTGCTTAGTATCGATTCTTGCGTTATGTCAATGATACTCAAACTATGCTGCTACTAGTCGCTGCACTGCTGCACAATACTTCTTTTAACCATTAATCATTTTTTTGATTGTCCTTTATTTAATATGTGTTATGTGCGTGCTAGCTTGGTTATCTTGCTAGGATTATGTGGGGGTAGTATTAATGCTCTATTAGAGTTAGAGAAGTGGCTATTAGGGAGATTTACGCTGTTTCAATAATAGCTCAAGCTATTTATAATAGCCGTAATTATATAAGCAATCATATTAGCTTATTCAATTTTTAAAGGGTGCTGTATGCTTCGATCCATGGTGCGTTATTTGGCTTTTATCGTGATTATTCTAATCACGATTGTCAGTTTTTTCTTAGGCCTGTTTGTAGATAAGCTGTGGCTTATCGCAACCTTGATGTTTGGGGCGCTTGTTGTCGTAGGGATTTTTGATCTAATGCAAGCTAAACATGCCATTAAGAGAAATTATCCAGTGATTGGTAATTTACGCTATTTTTTTGAAGAGTTGCGGCCAGCTATGCGTCAGTATTTTTTTGAAACTGATAGCGATCAAACACCATTTTCTCGTGCTGACAGATCGCTAGTGTATCAACGAGCAAAGCAGCAGATTGATAAGCGTCCTTTTGGTACCCAAGGCGATGTGTATGCCACGGATTTTGAATGGATGAACCACTCGATGGAGCCCGTCAAACTAAGTTCTCATGACTTTCGTGTCACTGTTGGTGGGCCTGATTGTGCTCAGCCCTATGATATGTCAGTACTGAATATTTCTGCCATGAGTTTTGGTGCCTTATCTGCCAATGCTGTGTTGGCACTTAATAAGGGTGCAGCGCTTGGGGGATTTGCGCATGATACGGGTGAGGGCGGTATTAGTCGTTATCACTTAGAGCACGGTGGAGATTTGATTTGGAATATTGGTTCAGGGTATTTTGGCTGTAATGATGGGAAGGGTAATTTCTCTGAGGAGGAGTTTAGAAAACGTGCCACTCATGAGAAGGTCAAAATGATTGAGATTAAGTTGTCACAGGGAGCGAAGCCTGGTCATGGTGGTATGTTGCCCGGAGCTAAAGTGACAGCGGAAATTGCTGAGGCGCGTGGTATACCTATTGGTATTGATTGTATATCTCCAGCTAAACATGGCGCTTTTAGAACTCCTATTGAGCTACTGCAATTTGTTGCTCGTTTGCGTGAGTTGTCGGGTGGTAAGCCTGTGGGATTCAAATTGTGTATTGGTCATGCGTGGGAGTGGTTTGCCATCGCTAAGGCAATGCTTAAAACAAATATTACTCCTGATTTTATTGTGATTGATGGAGCAGAGGGTGGTACGGGGGCGGCACCACTTGAGTTTTCTGACCATGTGGGTACACCGTTGCGTGAAGGCCTTCGTCTTGTACACAATACGCTAGTCGGTATTGGATTACGTGAACAGATAAAATTAGGTGTTTCAGGGAAGATTATTACGGCTTTTGATATGTCTCGTGCCTTTGCATTAGGTGCTGATTGGTGTAATAGTGCAAGGGGCTTTATGTTTGCTGTGGGTTGTATTCAAGCGCAGGCTTGCCATACGGGTTACTGTCCCACAGGTGTTACAACTCAGGACCCTATACGCCAAAAAGCCTTGGTGGTGACTGATAAGTCGGTTCGTGTCCATAACTTTCATGTGAATACCTTGGAGGCGTTATCTGAATTACTCGGTGCGGCAGGGTTGCAACATCCAGGTTTGTTACGCCCGCATCATATTGTTAAGCGTATCGCTAACGGTGAGGTGCGTTTATTGTCAGCTCTCTACCCTGATCTCGAGAAAGGTGAGCTATTAGAGGGGAGATTTAGGAATACGATCTTTAGAACGGCGTGGCCTATGGCTCAAGCTGAATCTTTTATACCGCTATATAGCCTTAGTGCTGCATTGTCTGGCAATATAAGTCCAATAGAGGAGGGGGATACAAGTGAGAGTGCCGCTAGTTAATAAAAACACATGTGAATCGAATAGAATATAAAATAAAAGCCTAGTCATGAGACTAGGCTTTTATTTGAGAAGCGAGAAGCGAAGCTGTGTGACTAATGCTGTTTAAAGTTGCACCGAGCGCTTGACGTTAAGATAAATGTAGAGTGAAATTAAGCTAGGTTAGGTATTCTCGATTGTCGTTAAAAAAATTATACAGAATTTCTGCTTGTTAACATGAGTAGATACTCTTTTCAATGAGGAAATTATTATGTGTCCATTCACTATCCACAATATTGATCATATTGTTTTGCGGGTAAATGACATGCAGCGTAGCTTAGATTTTTATGTCGGCCTGCTTGGCTGTTCTATTGCCAAGACTAATGAGCATTATTCCATGGTTCACCTACGCACAGGTACATCAATGATCGACATCGTTGATGTCAAAGGGATACTTGGCAAAGCGGGTGGCGATGCGCCAGACTCGCATCGACCAAATGTGGATCATTTGTGCCTAAGAATTGATCCGTTCAATCTCACTGAGCTTCGTGCTTATTTTGCATCGCATCAAATTGACGTGGGTGAGCCCATGGTTCGTTATGGTGCTGAAGGTGAAGGGTTGTCCATCTATATCAATGATCCAGATGGTAACCGGGTAGAGCTTAAGGGGCCTTCCGAGAAAGTATGATTCTGTCTTTCCACTAGACATGTACTCTACATGACGTAAGGCTCTGTTTGCAATGAATGATAGACTTTAGTGGAGTTTTTGTTATACATAAAATAAAAGCCCAGTCATGAGACTGGGCTTTTAAATTTTGGAGCGGGAAACGAGGCTCGAACTCGCGACCTCAACCTTGGCAAGGTTGCGCTCTACCAACTGAGCTATTCCCGCTTTTGTTTTTATTATTTAAACTAAGTAAAAATACCCAGTCAATCAAACTGGGCAATTAAATTTTGGAGCGGGAAACGAGGCTCGAACTCGCGACCTCAACCTTGGCAAGGTTGCGCTCTACCAACTGAGCTATTCCCGCTTTGCTTTTCTAATCGGTGCCAACTAGTGATTAGGAAAGATTAAAATTATATATAGATTTTTTAATATTGTCAATAACTTTCTAGAAAAACTATAAATTAGCTTGCTGCTTGTTGTTTTATACTCTACAACACTGAGTAACTAAAAACTTGGTCAGCTACTTAGTCATCCATCAAGCTAAGCTATAATAATATCATTAGAGTTTTAGTCTTGTCAAAATAATGTCATCTTTCAATATCGCCAATGCCGTAGCGCATAATCAGAATTTAAGTTGTTTCAACACCTTCGCTTTAAGCTCCTTTGCAGAGCAATACTTTGATTTAAAAACAAAAGATCAGCTTCAAGCGCTTGCTGTGTTTTTAGGCCAAAGCTCACTTTTGGAACAAGTGTTTATTTTAGGTGGCGGTAGTAATGTAGTTCTTCCACAACAATTGAGCCGTTTTGTTATCCATAACCAAATAAAAGGCATTGATCTATTAGCAGATGAAGACGACTTTTTTTTAGTTAAGGCGGCAAGTGGTGAGGTCTGGCATGATTTTGTACAGCATTGTCTAAAGCAAGGTTGGCATGGTTTAGAAAATCTTGCTTTAATTCCAGGAACTGTCGGCGCCGCACCAGTGCAAAATATTGGTGCATATGGTAAAGAGGTGAAGGATTTTTGCTATGAAGTTGAGGTATTTGACTTTACTACAGGCACATTTTTTACGCTAACTAATGAGCAATGTCGTTTTGCTTATCGTGATAGTTATTTTAAGCATGAAGGTAGGGGGCTATTAATCGTTTCGGTCACCTTTAAATTACCAAAACCATGGTTTGCCCAGTTAAATTATCCTGATTTACAAAAAGTGCTCGAACAGGTCAAAGATGGTAGTCCTGAGTATGTCACTGCTGAGCAAGTATTCGAGCAGGTTTGTGCAGTGCGACGATTTAAACTGCCTGATCCTGTTGAGATAGGTAATGCCGGTAGTTTTTTCAAAAATCCGTTGGTTAGCGTTGAGCAATACGAGGAGTTAGTAGCTAGTTATGCTGCGATTCCGTCATATAAACAAGCAGATGGGCGGTATAAATTAGCGGCTGCTTGGTTAATTGACCAATGTGGTTGGAAGGGTAGGGACTTTGGTAAGGCTAGCGTTCATCATCGCCAAGCATTAGTGCTTGTTAATCGTGATGGTGCAGTTGCTGAGGATATTAGGCAATTGGCTGAGGCTATTAAGCAAGATGTTTATACCAAATTTAGGGTCTGCTTAGAGCCTGAGCCGATTTTTGTAGACTAAAACTTAAACTAAACCGAAGGCTAGGCTATGACATCACGCATGGTGAAGTAGCCAGTGTCTTTATCCTTGAGGAATAAGGCAGCTTGCATGCTGCCAGAGGCATAAATAGTGCGATCAGTTGCTTTGTGTGTAAGCTCAATGCGCTCACCTGGACCATTAAAGCTAACTGTGTGATCACCGATGATATCGCCACCGCGTACGACTGAAAAACCAATACGGCCAAACTCTCTGACACCTGTGTGGCCGTGACGGGCCCAGTCAGCAATGTCTTCAAGTTTTCTGCCTTTAGCTTCGGCAACCACATCAGCCATTTTTAAAGCTGTACCAGAAGGTGCGTCTACCTTGTTGCGATGGTGGGCTTCGAATACCTCAACATCATATTGATCATTAAACATCTGTGCTGCTTTTTCTAATAAGACATAGAGTGCATTGACACCAATGCTCATATTAGGAGACCAGAGAATAGCAATGTCTTTAGATGCAGCATCAAGCGTAGCAAGTTCATCAGTGCTAAAGCCTGTCGTACCAATCACCATCTTGACACCGTGTTCTTGGCAGGCTTTGAGATGGGTTAAAGTACCCTCAGGGCGAGTGAAGTCAATTAAACAGTCGGCATTGCTAAGAACTGATAAATCACTACTAATTAATACACCTGATTGTTGACCTAAAAATTCAGTCGCATCCTTGCCCTCTTCGCTAGCCTCGGCTAGGCAAAGAGCGGCAGTCAACGTTAATTCGGGGTGGTTAATAACTGCTTCAACAAGCATACGACCCATACGGCCGTTAGCGCCGGCAACTGCAATACGCATAAAGAATCCTAATAACTGTTTGCTACTTTAATAATTAATCTTCGAGAGGGCTGGTTTCAAATCCGATTTGAATAGTTTCACCATCTACGTTAAATGTCTCGGCTTGCTCAGTAGGAACTTGGCTTTGACCAACAGTAGGAATGCCGGATAATTGCTGTGTTTGGAAATCTCCAGGTTGAGTCTCAGGTAATGGGTCATGCTCCCAGCGTTCTAAGAGGCCATTTTCATCAAACCAAAGTGATAGATTGCGTTGAACTGGATCACCGTACCCTGGCTTAAAGTAATAAGGATAGTCCCAGCGATTAGGGTGGAAAATATCAACCAGTGTTGGTGTGCCTAAGACATAAAGAACCTGACTTTGAGTTAATCCAGGGCGTAAGTAAGAGACTTGCTCGGCTGTTTCCCAATTGCCCTGTTGGACTGGAGCGCGGTAGGGAAAGCCCCATTTACCGGAGGAGCAACCAACCAGCGTAACAAGGGCTGTAACTGCTATAACCTTACCTAGGCCGGAGCCGTTTAATTTAACACCTTTGTTGGGTGATAAGACCTTGTTGTTGGCTACTTTGTTCATAAGCATACTCTGTATATTAATTTGAACCTAAAATTAAGTCTGTAGTTGAAGAACTACTATAGCGTTTAATTCTATCATAAGGTGTCTCTAGCATTGAGAGGTATAGAGGTGAGTAGATAGAATTTTGTGAAAAATATGATGGTTATATTGATAGTTAATTTTCATTATTGTTGATATTTAATAGTTTTTATCTATTAATAAATATCTGGTTGTGGTAAAATCGGGTATCTTGCTGTTGCGCATAATTTTATTTATTTTTAAGTTACATTTTTGATGCCTCAAATTGATATATCATGATGCATTAGTGGACTTATTTATTGGGGGTATACATGAGTGAATCACAAGCTTTGCAAAGCATGGGATTAAAAGCGACTTATCCTCGCTTAAAGATTTTAGAGATTTTCCAACGTCCGGATGCAGGACATCTCAGCGCTGAGGATGTATACCGCATTTTGATCAATGAAAATACAGAAATTGGTTTAGCCACGGTTTATCGGGTCTTAACTCAATTTGAAGATGCGGGCATTCTGACTAAGCATCAGTTTGATAATGGTCGTGCTGTTTATGAGATTGATGATGGTACACATCATGATCATTTAGTTTGTTCAGTATGTAGTACGGTAGTTGAGTTTGTGGATGAGACGATTGAGAAGCGTCAGCATGCGATTGCTAAAAAGTATGATTTTGAGCTAGAGAGCCACGCTTTAGTACTGTACGGTATTTGTAAAGATTGCACTAAGAAAATTCGTTAGTAGGGTTTAATTATTTAAAGAAAAGCCCGACGCCTAGGTGTATAGAGTGGTGCCCAGACGTCGGGCTTTTTGCTGCTTGTATGTTGCTAGTGCTGAAGCATTTCCTCTGCATGCTTGAGGGTGGTCTCAGAGATGTTTAGTCCGCCTAACATGCGAGCGATTTCCTGAACTCTTTGCTTATCATTAAGAATTTTAATATCTGAAAGAGTAATGCCTGATTGCTCTTGTTTACTTACCTCAAGGTGCTGGTGAGCACATGAAGCAACTTGGGCTAAGTGAGTCACACATAGCACTTGGTGGCTTTCGCCTAGCTCCCTTAAAAGACGACCAACAATTTCAGCGACGCCACCACCAATGCCGGTGTCCACCTCATCAAAAATTAAGGTAGGAACCCGTCCCGCTTTGTTGGCAATCACAGACATTGCTAAAGATATGCGAGCCAATTCACCACCGGAGGCGACTTTGTCGAGCGCGCGTGGAGTGGTTCCAGCATGACCTGCCACATTAAATTGCACCTGCTCTAAACCTTGAGCAGATGGATTAGCTGCATGTAGTTCGACTTCAAAGCGACCACCTTGCATAGCTAATGTCTGCATTACTTTTGTGATTTTGAGTGATAAGTCCACAGCTGTTTTTTGACGGATCGCCGAGATTCTTGTGGCTAATTGCATGTAATCCGCTTTGTTTTTTATCACTATTTGCTTGAGTGCATCAGTGTCCATGCCTAAGTCAAGGTCTGCTAGACGTTGCTCTAAATCAGCGAGGAGTAAATGCAAGCAGTTTGGCTCAGTATCAAACTTTTTGGCGGCGTCAAATAGTCGACGCATGCGACGCTCAGTTTCCTCAAGGCGTTGTGGATCAAGCTCTACACCTTCTAAAAATCGATTTAAATCTTGGCTGGCTTCAACGCAACTAATACGAGCAGATTCAATGCTTTCGGCGACCGTAGCTAGGCTAGGGTCATGCTTGCTAAGTTGAGTAATTTGTTGTTGGCATCGGTTTAATGCGGTGATGATACTTTGTTCATCACCATCAAGTTGTTCGATAACCGTACCAGTACCCTCTAGTAGGGCAGCGGCATTAGAAAGCCTGCTAAAAGACTGGTCGATTTCTTCCCACTCATGCTCTTGTGGTTTGAGATTGCTTAGCTCTTGCCATTGCCATTGTAGGTGTTCTTGTTCTAATTTACGCTGCTGCTCATTTGCTAGGAAGTCATCCAGTTTTTGCTTGTTCGATTGCCATACCTGCCATGTTCTGGCCAGCTCACGAAGCTGAGGCTCTATTTGTGCGTGCGCGTCAACTAATTGACGTTGAGCCGTATTTTTGAGGAGGCTTTGATGTTGATGCTGACCATGGATATCAACCAGCATGTCACCGAGGTTTTTTAATTGAGATAACGTGCATGGGCTATCGTTAATAAAAGCACGGCTTTTAGCTTGATTGGTGATGACTCTGCGCAAGATTAGTTCATCATGGCTAAAATCATTTTCTTTGAGCCATTGGCAGACATCATTGCTTGGTTCAAAGATGGCACTAATTTCAGCTTTATCAGTACCCTCGCGGACGACGCCCGCATCGGTGCGACCGCCTAAAGCAAGGCTTAAAGCGTCAATTAATATAGATTTACCGGCACCGGTCTCACCGGAAAAAACGGTAAACCCTTCATTAAACTGTATGTCAGTTTTTTCGACAATAACAAAATTTCGAATATGTAAGGAGATCAGCATAGAAGTATTCTACTTAGGTTTTAGGCATTACGTTCCAGTGCATTTTTTGGCGCAGGGTGCCAAAGAAACTATAGCCTATTGGGTGCAAAAATGTCATCTTATGCTGGGCTTTTTGAACTACCACCTTGTCGCCTACGTGCAAATTAGTCCAGGTTTGCATATCAAAATGCACGTTGGCACCATAGCCACCACGGCTAATGTCCTGCAAAGTCAGTGTCAGGACGCCAGTGTCAGGAACGACGATAGGACGTGCAGATAGTGTTTGAGGTGCAACTGGTACCAATAAAAAGGCTTCAACTCCAGTGTGCATAACTGGACCGTTAGCGCTAAGAGAATAGGCTGTGGACCCAGTAGGGGTTGCTACGATCAAGCCATCAGCTCGTTGCTTATACATGAGTGAGTCATTGTAATTGACTTCGATTTCAATCATGCCACCATAACCGGAGCGATTGAGTACCACATCATTAATTGCTAAATCTTGAGTGAGTACTGCGTTGTCGCGTATTACCTTACCGCTAAGTAAAGAACGGTCCTCTTTGCTGAATTTGCCTTCTAGTACTGCCTCAATAGCAACTTGTGCATTTTCTACGGGGATATCAGTAATAAAACCTAGGCGACCATGATTTATGCCAAGAATGGGGATATCATAGGGCGAAAGCTTGCGACCAACCCCTAGCACGGTTCCATCACCGCCCATAACAATCGCTAAGTCTACGGTACCAGCCATTTGATCGATTTCAAGGCTCGGATAGTCATTTATGCCTGTGTGAATGGCAGTGTCTTTATCAAGAAACACTGACAAACCAGCTTTTTTTAGAAGCTCAGCCATTGCCCGTAAGGGAGTGTCCATGCCGGGGTCTTGATAACGACCAAATAAAGCTGCAGTTGAAAAATGCATAAAGTAAACCAAATAGTAAATATATAATGAATTTTATATGATAACCAAAAGCTTCAAAATAAGTGCTTTTGAGAGATTAGCAATTAAAAATATACGATTTTTTATCAAACATGTTAGATGAGCGTGCGCTCGCTTTATTGCAAGCGATTGTAGAAAAATATATCCAAGAGGGTTCTCCGGTAGGATCCAAATCATTATCATCTATGTTTTCTTTGTCTCCAGCTACTATACGTAGTGTGATGGGCGAATTAGAGAGTGTAGGTCTTATCCATAGCCCGTATACTTCGGCGGGGCGAGTTCCCACGCCTAAAGGTTATCGTTTATTTGTCGATCATTTACTGTCTTCAAATGAGTTGGAACTGGAGTTTGGGCAAAAAGCTGGTTTGCCATCAAGTTTGATTAAAACATTTGCTGATGTAGACCCTAATGCTGCTTTTAATACTGCTGTGGATATGGTCTCAGAGTTGACCGAGTTCGCTGGTATTGTGATGGCACCACAGCGTTCTCAGGTTGTTAAGCATATTGATTTTATCCAGTTATCTGCAACGCGCGTATTGCTTGTGATAGTCACCCCTGAGGGTGATGTACAAAATCGTATCCTTTTTGTGGACAAAGAGTATAAAGAGTCGGAACTGCTGTACGCCGCTAATTACTTCAATCAGCATTTTTCAGGCAAGTCATTTTCAGAGGTGTTGACGGCACTAAGTGGTGAGTTGGATAGGTTGCAAGCTGATATTTCTAAGCTGATGCAGGCGGCAGTTGAAGTGGGTGTGCGAGGTAGTGAGGAGGCTGAAAATGTACATATTCGTGGTGAACATCGCCTATTGGGTGTTAGCGATTTAACCGAAGATATGGATAGGTTGCGACAGATGTTTGAGTTGTTTGAGGAAAAAACAGAGCTCATGCAATTACTAGACGTGTCTAGTCGTTCTCAGGGGGTTCAAATTTTTATTGGTGGTGATTCGCGCTTAGTTCCTATGGAGGATCTATCGGTTATTACGGCGCCTTACCAGCTTAATGGTAAAATCATCGGGGCGTTGGGCGTGATTGGCCCTAGTCGCATGGCTTATCAGCGCGTAATTACTATTGTTGATGTCACCGCTAAGTTACTATCAAAGGCTTTGAGTCGTTAACTCTGCCGAAATTTAATGAGCATATTTATGAGTCAAACACAAATAATAACAACTTCCAAAGATGATTTTTTCACTATTAAACAAAAGCCGTTGGGCGTCTTATTGGTCAATTTAGGGACGCCAAGTGAAGCGACGCCACAAGCAGTTGCGGAGTATCTTAATGAGTTTTTATCTGATCCAAAAGTGGTGGAGTTACCGGGGTTTTTATGGAGGCCTTTGCTAAAAGGTGTGATTAGTCCTCGTCGCTCAAAGCATGTCGCTGAAAATTATAAGTTAGTTTGGATGGAAGGCGGTTCACCATTGATGGTGTACACCAAAGCGCAAGCTGAAAAATTACAGGTGCGTTTAGATGCTGATACTGATACAGAGTCCAGAAAGGTCATTGTTGATTATGCGATGCGTTATGGTGAGCCAAGACTGGATAAAACGATTGACTCACTGCGGGAGAAAGGGTGTGAAGAGATTTTGGTCATGCCTATGTATCCACAGTTTTCCGGTAGTACTACCGGTACGATCTTGGATTATTTAGGGCGTTATAACGCAGAGTTGCGCGATCCGGTTAATTTTCGTTCAGTTAAACACTATACCGATCACCCCCTCTACATTCATGCCTTAGCGCAAAGTGCGGAGGCATTTTGGGTTAAGCATGGTAAGCCTGAGCGATTGTTGCTGAGCTATCATGGTTTACCGCAGTCTATGGTGGACAAGGGGGACCCTTATTTTGAACACTGTCATCTCACTGCTGACCTGCTACGTGAAGCGTTGGTAGAGCACAATATTGCTATTGATGTGAGTTTCCAGAGTCAATTTGGTAAGGCTAAATGGATTGGTCCGAGCACAGAGGCTACGATTAGAGAGTATCCTGCTGCTGGCGTTAAGCGGGTTCATATCATGTGTCCGGGTTTTAGCGTTGATTGTCTTGAAACACTTGAGGAAATTTCCATGGGTATCAAGGACATCTTTGAAAAAGAAGTAGGTGGGGAAGAGCTTTTATACATCCCTTGCTTAAATGCTAGTGAGGGCTCCATTGCTCTTATTCAATATATTGTTGAGAGCAATCTAAAGGGTTGGCGCTAGTTTCTAAGATGGTATTTTAGTCAGTAAAAATAATTTTTTATAAAACATCTTGAAAAAAATTTAACTAACACAATATATCAGTCATATCTATTTACGAGGTCACGCAGAGTTTAGTCGACTCAGTAACGTGGCCTTGATTTTTGTTACTTATATTACTTCAGGAACGCTTTATGACTGAGAAGAATCAAGAACAGCAACAAGCTCAAGAAGCTGCTGAGCACCTCGTTAGCGAAGAGGAACTAGCACATACCGAATTGTTTAGCGATGAGGAAATTATTGAGAGTTTAGGAGTGAGTGAAGCCGACGTTGATCTTGGGACAATGGTCTCTGAATTACAGAGTGAGATTGCCCAAATGCACGATGAGCTCTTGAGAAACCGTGCAGAAATGGAGAATATTCGTCGTCGTAGCCAAGAGGAAGTATCTAAGGCACGTAAATTCGCTTTGGAATCGTTTGCAGAGAGCTTGATTCCAGTCCGCGACAGCCTTGAAGCTGCACTATCGCATGAGCAGCAATCAGCTGAAACTTATAAAGAAGGGGTTGACACAACCCTGCGTCAATTAACTCAAGCCTTCGAGCGTAATAATCTCAAGGAAATTGCACCGGCTTCGGGTGATGTCTTTGACCCTAACCTTCATCAAGCAATTTCTTCTATTAGTGACCCTAATTACGCAGCTAATACGATTGTTCAACTATTGCAAAAGGGCTATAGCCTGTCAGATCGTGTTGTTCGTCCTGCTTTAGTAGTGGTTGTTGTTTAAAAGTTATAAAAAGCTCTTGAAATATTCATTTCAAACCCTATATTTAGTTCAAGTGAAAAGTTAAATTGTTTTCGTAAGGAAATTCATCATGTCTAAAATTATTGGTATTGACTTAGGTACTACCAACAGCTGCGTCTCTTTATTGGACGGTAAACAAATTAAGATTATTGAAAACGCAGAGGGTGGTCGCACAACACCGTCAGTCGTTGCGTATTTGCAAGATGGCGAGATCTTAGTAGGTGCTCCTGCTAAGCGTCAGGCCGTTACTAACCCTAAAAATACACTATATGCAATTAAGCGTTTGATAGGACGTCGTTTCGATGACGCTGAGGTTCAAAAGGATATTGCAATCACTCCATATGAGATTGTCAAAGCTGACAATGGCGATGCATGGGTTGAGGTTAATGGTCAGAAAATGGCACCACCTCAAGTGTCCGCAGAAATTCTTCGTAAGATGAAAGAAACTGCTGAGTCTTTCTTGGGCGAGCCTGTTACTCAGGCGGTTATTACCGTACCAGCTTACTTTAATGATAGTCAGCGTCAAGCGACTCAAGATGCAGGTCGCATTGCCGGTCTTGAGGTCAAGCGTATTATTAACGAGCCAACGGCAGCTGCTTTAGCTTTTGGTATGGATAAGGTTGACGGCGGTGATCGTAAGATCGCTGTGTTTGACTTGGGCGGTGGTACTTTTGATGTGTCAATCATTGAGATTGCAGACGTTGATGGTGATAAGCAGTTTGAGGTTCTATCCACTAACGGTGATACTTTCTTGGGTGGTGAAGACTTTGACCAACGTATTATCGAATACTTAATTGGTGAGTTCAAAAAAGAGCAGGGAGTTGATTTATCGAAAGACGTCTTAGCTTTACAGCGCTTAAAAGAAGCAGCTGAGAAGGCAAAAATTGAGTTGTCTTCTGCCTCTCAGACAGATATTAACTTGCCATACGTAACTGCTGATGCATCAGGTCCTAAGCACCTTAATATTCGTTTAACTCGTGCTAAGTTAGAAGCGTTAGTTGAGGACTTAATTGAGCGTACATTAGAGCCTTGCCGTGTTGCTATTAAAGATGCTGGTGTTAAGTTATCTGAAATTAACGACATTATCTTAGTTGGTGGTATGACACGTATGCCTGCCGTTCAAGATAAAGTTAAGGAGTTCTTCGGTAAGGATCCTCGTAAGGACGTTAACCCAGATGAAGCAGTAGCTCAAGGTGCTGCGCTTCAAGGTTCAGTTTTATCGGGTGATCGTACTGACGTTCTATTATTAGACGTAACACCATTATCTTTAGGTATTGAGACCTTAGGTGGTGTGATGACTAAGATGATTGAGAAAAATACAACTATCCCAACTCGTCACCAACAAACATTCTCTACCGCTGATGATAATCAGCCTGCTGTCACGATTAAAGTGTTCCAGGGTGAGCGAGAAATTGCTTCTGGTAATAAGCTATTGGGTGAGTTTAATCTTGAGGGTATCCCACCAGCAGCACGCGGTTTGCCTCAGATTGAAGTAACCTTTGATATTGATGCTAACGGTGTTTTACATGTGTCGGCTAAAGACAAGGGTACTGGTAAAGAAAATAAGGTCACTATTAAGGCTAACTCTGGTTTATCAGATGAAGAAGTTGAGCGTATGATCCAAGATGCGGAGGCAAATGCCGAAGAGGATAAGCGTGTAGCTGAGTTAGTTGCTGCTCGTAACCAAGGTGATGTCTTAGTTCATAGCACTCGTAAGTCTTTAGAAGAGTATGGCGATAAGCTTGAGGTTTCTGAAAAAGAAGCAATTGAAAGTGCTATCAAAGACTTAGAAGAGTCTCTAAAAGGTGACGATAAAGCAGTCATTGAAGAAAAGACTGAAGCCCTAGGCGTTGCTTCTCAGAAATTAGGTGAGAAAATGTACGCTGACATGCAGGCTCAGGCTGCTGCTGAGCAGGGTGCCGCCGGTGCTGAAGCACAGTCGCAAGATGACAACGTCGTTGATGCCGACTTCAAAGAAGTAAAGCGTGAAGACTAATCTGTCTTAGCGTAAGAAAATGCTCCCGGCACGGATTTTCCATGCGGGAGCATTTTGTTTGTAAAAAGTACAAAGGTATATATTTAAATGGCAAAAGCTGATTATTATGAGTCGTTAGGCCTAGGCAAAAATGCCTCAGAAGACGAAATCAAAAAAGCCTTCCGTAAACTCGCCATGAAATATCATCCTGATCGTACACAGGGCGATCAGGAAGCGGAAGAAAAGTTCAAAACGATCAAAGAGGCCTATGACGTTTTGTCGGATCCAGAGAAAAAAGCAGCATACGATCGTTTTGGTCATGCTGGTGTTGATCCAAATGGTATGGGTGGTGGTGGTTTTGACCCCAACGACTTAGGCGATATTTTTGGTAATATTTTTGGCGATATCTTTGGTCAGCAAGGTGGTGGCCGTCAAGGAGGTCCGCGAGTAACCCGTGGAGCTGATTTACGCTATCGAATGGATGTGACCCTTGAGCAAGCTGCCGAAGGGTATAAGACTGAGATTCGAATTCCAAGCTGGGAAGTCTGTGAAACCTGCGATGGCTCAGGAGCCAAAGAGGGTACACAGGCGACTACATGTAGCACTTGTCATGGGGCCGGTAGTGTCAATGTGCGTCAAGGTATTTTCCATATGCAACAGACATGCCCAACATGTCATGGTTCTGGCAAGGAAATTAAGGAGCCATGTAAGTCATGTGATGGTGTAGGTCGTATCCGCAAGTATAAGACGTTGGAAGTGGAAATCCCTGCCGGCATTGATAGTGGTATGCGTGTACGTTCAGCTGGTAATGGTGAGCCAGGTGAAAACGGAGGCCCACCAGGAGACTTGTTTATCGATGTGATGATTAAGCCACATGATATTTTCACTCGTGATGGTGATGATTTGCACTGTGAAGTGCCGATGTCTTTTGTTACAGCTGCTTTAGGTGGTACCTTAACTGTGCCGACTTTAACCGGTAAAGGTGAGATCAAGATCCCGGAAGGTACTCAAACCTCTAAGGTATTCCGACTACGCGGTAAAGGTATTAAAGGTATTAGGGCCGGTTATCCTGGTGATTTATATTGCCATGTAGTGCTTGAAACCCCAGTGCGTTTAAGTGATGAGCAAAAAGATTTATTAAATAAATTTGCTGAATCAGTTGATAAAGATGCTGAGAAGCATTCTCCCCAAAATAAATCTTGGGGCGATCGTTTAAGAAATTTTTTTAGTTAAGTTAGCAATTAAAAACCTCTTTTGTATAATATGCAAAAGAGGTTTTTTCGTTTTAAAAGTGAGGAGCTAATAATGAAAGCAATTGAGATAAATGGCGCAGGTGGACCAGAGGTACTGCAAGTAGTTGAGCGGGAAAAGCCTGAGTTAAAGGCTGGAGAGGTATTGCTTAGAGTGCGTGCAGCGGGTATTAATCGTCCTGATGTAGCTCAACGTGAGGGTAATTATCCTCCTCCTCCTAATGCTTCTGATTTGCCGGGTCTTGAAGTGGCCGGTGAAATTGTCGATGGTGATATATCAGGTACGAACTATCAGATTGGTGATGCAGTTTGTGCCTTAACGCCAGGTGGCGGGTATGCTGAATACGTGGCTGTACAAGCTAGTCATTGCTTGCCAATTCCAAAGGGATTAAGCATGATAGAAGCTGCTGGCTTGCCTGAAACCTATTTTACGGTGTGGGTTAATGTTTTTGACCGTGTGGGCTTGTCAAAAGGTGAAACACTTTTAGTACATGGTGGGGCAAGTGGTATTGGTACAAGCGCTATTCAAATTGCAAAAGCAATGGGTCATACGGTGTATGCTACCGCAGGAACTGATGAGCGTGTTAGGGCCATTGAAGCGTTGGGTTGCGATAAGGGTATTAACTATAAGACCCAGGATTTTGTTGCCGAGATTAAGGGGCTAACTAACAAGCGTGGTGTCGATGTAATCCTTGATATGATTGCAGGGGACTATGTTAGTAAGAATATTAGATGTCTAGCGGAAGATGGTCGTCTCTCAATGATTGCTATTATGGGTGGTCGTATAGGGGAGCTTGACGCTGCGAGCATTGTTTTTAAGAGATTAACCGTAACAGGCTCTAGCCTAAGAGCGCGTAGTGATGAGTATAAGGCTAAGATTGCGCGTGCTTTAGAAGAAAATGTATGGCCATTGCTTGAGTCTGGAGCGATTAAACCGGTGATTCATGCCGTTTTTGATTACTCAGAAATTAAAAAAGCACATGAAATGATGAATGCTGGTGAGCAAATCGGTAAAATTATTATCACTTTCCCGGACAATGAGTAGCTTTTCAAGCTATAATTACGGGTTCTCTTGATATGTAAGATCTAATTTTAACAATAGTGACTGTGATTAATAATAATCTTAATGTATTATCGCAAGACGGGCAAGACAGATGTCTAGTGCTCGGTAATTGGAAGATGCACGGTAGTGTATCAGCCAATGCTGAGCTTATCCGTCAGTTATTAGAGGGCAGTGAGCAACTGCCTTCTACTGTGCGTTGCGGTGTTTGTGTGCCTTTCCCATATCTTGCCCAAGCGAGTCAGTTGCTTGATGGCAGTCAGTTTTTATGGGGAGCACAGGATGTCAGTAGTCATGCTCAGGGTGCTTACACCGGTGAGGTTTCTGCACAAATGCTCAATGACTTTAATTGTACTTGGGTGTTAGTCGGTCATTCTGAGCGTCGTCAAATGCATGGTGAAAGTAGTGAGCTTGTCGCTCAAAAGGCTCAGGCAGCGATTAATCACGGTTTAATCCCCGTTGTTTGCGTTGGTGAGTCGCTACAAGAGCATGAGGATGGTCTTGCTTTGGAGGTTATTCGTCAGCAGTTGGCATCAGTGCTAGCTCTGGGTGCTGAGCAAGTGGCTAAGATGGTTATTGCTTATGAGCCGATTTGGGCAATTGGCACTGGTTTAACCGCTACGCCTGAACAGGCACAGAGTGTACATGCTTATATCCGTTCTCTATTTGTAGAGATTGGTGCTGATAATGTCTATATTTTGTACGGTGGCAGTGTGAAGCCGGGCAATGCTGCTAGCTTATTTGCGATGCAGGATATTGATGGTGCGCTAGTTGGTGGTGCCTCGTTAGATGCCAAGGAATTTTTAGCCATTGCACAGGTTTAAGTGTAATTGCTATCTCTTAAGAGTCAAGTTTTAGTTATTAGATGTTTTAATACAAATTGTTTATATTTAAAGTTTAGAGCGTTTAGCTCGTTATTCCTTAGTTGGAGTTTTTGATGCCGTCATTTCTTTTTCCAGTTTTAATTGTTGTGCAAGTAGTAGCCGCTTTTGCTGTGATTATTTTAGTCATGTTGCAGCAGGGTAAGGGTGCTGATATGGGGTCTTCTTTTGGTGGTGGCTCAGCTGGTAGTGTTTTCGGTTCCGCCGGTGCTGCGAATTTCTTTTCTCGTATGACTAAGTGGGCTGCTGTCGTGTTTTTTGCGACAACATTAGCGCTAGCATATTTCGGTTCTAGAGCTGAGGTTACTTCAACTACTAGTGGTCACGAAGCCGGTTTGATGGAGCGGTTTAACGAGATACCGGTGGCTCCTGGCACTGGTGCTGCTATTCCTGCAGCTCCGGATGATGCCGCTACTGTTCCAAGTGCTCCAGCTACACCTTCTTTAGGTACGCCAGAGGCACCTGTAGTAGAAGAGCCGACAGTGGAAGCGCCTGCAGTAGAGGAATCGTCTGCTGATAAAGAGCCAGCGGTAGAAAACACACCTGCACCAGCTGCTCAGTAATCTTATTGTTTTTTTGGGGTGCAGCCAACACTTATGGTTGCATCCTTATCAGAGTTAATTATTAACTCGAATTGTTTTGCAGATTGATTAAAATTGTGCTAGAATCATCATCTTTATTGCAAGATAAAAATTCATAAAGCCTTCATAAATGCTCACGTGGTGGAATTGGTAGACACGCTACCTTGAGGTGGTAGTGGCGAGAGCCTTGGGAGTTCAAGTCTCCCCGTGAGCACCATCTATACTTATAAAGATAAAAAATATTATTTATCTTTATAAAATCAAGTGGTTAGCTTTGGTAGTAATAATTTTTAGTAATAGGATTTATAATAAATTCTCATTTTTTACTCAAAATTGCTCATAGCTACTATCATTAAAACTAAATCCTACTGTATATCTTATACACGCTTAAGGTATTGTAGAACTGTTTGTTTGAGAATTTAATGCCACACTTAAACATCGAGTATTCAAAAAACTTAGAAGATAAATTAGATATTCAAAACTTATGTGACGTTTTGCTTCAAGAATGTTTGGCTCAGGTAGATGATGAGGGTAAGCACGTGTTTCCTATTGGTGGTACACGTGTCTTAGCTTATCCAGCAAGTTATTATGCTGTTGCCGATGGACTAAGTACACGCGGTTTTATTTATGTCAACATGAGAATTATTGCAGGTCGATCACCTGCAATGGTTAAGAAAGTTGGTGATAATTTATCTGCAGCGCTAAATGATTTTTTAGAGCCTTACTTTGCAACCGAGACGATTGGCTATACATTACAGATTGATGAGGGGGCCGATGTTTATGATAATAAAGGCGGAAATCTACGAACTATACAATTTGCAGCATTCTAATCCAGAATAAGCAGTGAGTTTATTCCTTTGTATTGTAAAGTAATAATAGCTCGATAGGCTGCGTATCTACTTTCTTCAGACATGCTTAACCTAAGTTATATGTTTCTCTAAAAGGTAAATAAATTAATATTCTATGAAGAAAGTTATAGTGTTACCAGTCCTCATTTTAGTTGTTTTAAGTTTATCAGCTTGTCATACTAATCCTCGTAAACCTAGTATTTCCGCAGGAGGAAGTCATTCTGTGCCATTTACACTGGGTGAGGGTATGCCTGGCTGGTTAACTAATGCCGTGAGAATCTATCCCTGGTCGAATGGGGATAAGGTTCGTGTCTCTACAGGGGTTGGGGTGAAGCCTACGCGTCATACCAATGCAGGCTTCGGTATTGATTGGTAGGCTTTTATATTAGTACTCAGCTAATTTACTGCCATTGAGTGCTACTTTATAGAACGTCAACTACTTTGTCCGGTTTAGCGTCAATTAACTTGGCCGGTTGTTACTGCCCCTTGTCTTGGGTTT
>CANROD010000006.1 GCA_947632105.1 uncultured Oligella sp.
AAAATCACTTTATTTCTTGAGGAAGCTGCTCTTGAGTACCAAATTCACCCCATTAACATTGGCAAAGGTGATCAATTTACCCCAGAGTTCTTAAAGATTGCTCCAAACAATCGAATTCCAGCAATCGTCGATAATAGTCCTATCGATGGTGACGAAGCTATTGCTATTTTTGAGTCCGGTGCTATCTTAGAATACCTAGCCGATAAGACTGGCAAGTTTCTAGCAAAGTCAGGTCCTAAGCGCTACGAGGTTTTGCAATGGTTATATTGGCAAATGGGTGGTTTTGGCCCTATGCTTGGCCAAAACCATCACTTTAATCAATTCGCGGATGAAAAAATACCCTATGCTATCCAGCGCTATGAAAATGAGTCACGTCGCTTATATGGTGTACTAAATAAGCAATTAGAAGGTAAAAAGTTTATCATTGGTGATGACTATACGATTGCTGATATGGCTTGCTATCCTTGGGCGCTTTACGCCGAGCGTCAAAACGTTAATTTAGACGATTATCCTCATATTCAGGCTTGGATTAAGCGTATTCAGGAGCGTCCTGCTACTCAAGCTGCTTATGCTATTATTCCTCAGTACAATCCAAATCAAGGCCAGCCGATGACTGATGAAGCTAAAAAGCACCTTTACGGAAAAACAAATAAATAAGCGGATTTAACTAAAGTTAAGTTATTTTACAAACAATTATTATCAGATGTGTATATGTTAACGATTAATTATATGGCCAAATTACGCGAAGAATTAGACTGTTCAACGGAGCAAATTGAGTGGCAAGGTGGTACAGCTGATGAGCTGTTAGACTTTTTAAGACAACGTGGTGAACCATGGCAATCCACCCTTTCCACTGCCAATGTTTATAAAGTAGCGATTAACAATGAAATTGTACATGATACATCAGCACAATTAGCTCCTGATGCCGTCGTTGCGCTATTACCACCCGTCACCGGAGGCTAGTATGTACAGTATTTCAATTCAAGAAAATACATTTAATCTTGATGATGAGATGACTCAAGCAGAGTCGTCTACTAGTAATGCCGGCGCTATCGTTAGCTTCACCGGACGCGTTCGTGGTCATGATTATGAAAATCCCTTAAGTCATTTGTTTTTAGAGCATTTTCCGGGCGTCACTGAAAAGGAAATTGAAAAGATTATCCTTCAAGCTCAGGAGCAATGGCCTATGTTATATGTGCGCATCATTCATCGTGTTGGCCGTATCAATACCGGTGAAAATATTGTCTTAGTACTAACCGCTAGCGAACACCGTAAAGCAGCTTATCAGGCGAACGAATTCATTATGGACTACCTAAAGACACGCGCTCCTTTTTGGAAGAAAGAGCATTTTCTCAATGGCGTAGCAAATTGGGTCGACATGAAGCAGTCTGATTTAGAGCATAGTGAGTCGTGGCAAAAGTAGCTCCTGAAGCCCCCTCCTTTGCGGCGATTATCCTTGCCGGTGGTTTGGGGAGGCGCATGGGTTATCGGCAAAAAGGCCTAATGCAGCTTAGGAATCGTGCCTTAATCGAATATGCACTAGATAAAGTACGACCGTATACCAATAATATTGTCATTAGTGCTAATAAAGAGCAGGATCAATACGCTGCTTTTGGCTATCCTGTGATCGCTGATAAAGAGTCATATGCTCTACGTGGCCCATTAGCCGGTATTTATAGTGCAGCTACCACATTAGCTAGTGACATTGAATTTATCCAAGTTTTACCTTGTGATACGCCCTTCTTGCCAAATAAGATCGTAGAGGATCTACACCATTCACTCATTGCTGAAGCAATAAAAGAACTAGTTGTGGCGGCAACAAAAGATAAAGTACATCCGGTCATTATGCAGTTTAGACGAAGTGTGTTAAGAAAGCTAAAAGACTACCTCGATGACCCACGTGAACTTAACCGTGTCATGGCCTTTATACAAAGTTGCGGGCATGGCACTGTAAACTACAGTGATAGCGACAGATTTATAAATATTAATGATACAAGCCTACTACAAGGCTATTTTGACAAAGGACAACAATGAGAGATTACTACGATGCCCTTGATGACTTATTAACTAATGCATTAATGAGTGAAGAAATAGAGGAAGTTCCAACGGATGAAGCAGAAGGACGAGTCCTTGCGAAGGATCTTTTAGTTAACTACCCTGCTCCTCAATTTGATAATAGCGCAATGGATGGCTATGCTGTCAATGATGTCACTCGTCAAGAATGGAAGCTCATTGGCACGATTGCCGCTGGTGAAACAAGCGCCCAATTTACTTTGCAACCTGGTGAAGCAGTCCGTATTTTTACTGGTGCCGGCATTCCTAATAATTGTGATTCAGTCATTCAGCAAGAGCTTGTTGAACGTGATGAGGAAACTATTCGCATTGAATCGCCCTTCGCTGCGAATAAAAATATTCGACGCGAAGGTGAAGAATTACAAAAAGACACCTTATTATTAGATGCTAATCGTATCATTAGTCCTGCAGCTATTGGACTTATTGCCAGTCAAGGCTATGCGACAGTGCCTTGCTTTAAAAAGTTGAAAGTTACCGTTTTTTCTACGGGTGATGAATTGACACCTTTAGGTCAAGCATTAGACATTAACCAAATTTACGACTCTAACCGCCCTATGATTTTAAGCCTTTTGAGACGCTTTAAGTTTCTCGAGGTTCGCAGTGGTGGTTCCATTGAGGATAGCCTAGAATCACTTAAGTCACATATTACCAAAGCGATGGAAAGCGAAGAAGTTCTTGTATTTTCGGGTGGTGCCTCAGTAGGTGAAAAAGATTATTTAAAACAAGCACTTGAGGACTTAGGTGAGATTGAGCACTGGAAATTGGCTATTAAACCAGGCAAGCCGTTTGGTTGGGGTAAAGTGGGTGCTAAGACCAAGGTGTTTCTTTTACCTGGCAATCCTGTTGCTAGCTATGCAACTAGTTTATTGCTTGCCATTCCTGCAATCAAACGCATTGCCGGCGTCAGCATTGATAAAGCAAAGCCTGTCAGTTTTAAAGCACAAGCCGACTTTGAGGTACCTAGTAGTAAATCAATCAGACGCGACTTCAAGCGTGCCTATCTAAAAAATAATGACAATGGCGTTTGGGCTGAGCTGCTAACAACCCAAGACTCGCATATGCTTTCGGGTATTAGCTATGGCGATGTGCTAGTTGAGGTACCGACAGAGCAATTAGTTAAACGTGGTGATCTTCTTAATGTGTATCCATTAATCGGCGCACATTATTAATTGCTAGCCAATGTGCTCAATACCATTATAAATAACTTGGCGATGTGGTCGGGCAAAGCCTACCAGGGTAAGACCGGCCTCTTTCGCTAAATCTACTGCGAATTGTGTTGGTGCTGATACAGCGACAAGACAAGATATGCCACTCAATGCAGACTTTAACACCATTTCATAGCTGGCCCTACTTGATACCAAAACAAATCCTTCACGCCAGTCAATTTTGTGCTTCATTGCATGACCAATCAATTTATCTAAGGCGTTATGCCTGCCGACGTCCTCAAAACTTAACTTTATGTCACCGTCTTTAGTAGCCCAAGCTGCAGCATGAACTGAGCCAGTTGATTCACGCAATGGCTGCATTTTATTAAATTGGCTTAAGGCCTTTTCGATAGCACTTGGAGACATTTGGATATGATAGTTAATTGTTGCTATCTCAGGCTTAACTGCTTCTAGGTTTTCAATACCACAAAGCCCACAACCTGTGCGACCTTGCATATTGCGGCGACGATGCTTAAGCTCCATAAAAGCAGCAGAAGCAATCTCCATAGTAACAATCATCCCTCGTTGGCTTTCAATAACCTCAACATCATATAGTTGTGAAGGACTTTTAATAATTCCCTCGCTTAAGCTAAAACCTAGCGCTAAGGCTTCAAGATCCGCTGGGGTAGCCATCAAGACAATATGAGAAACCCCATTGTATACGAGTGATACAGGGGATTCTTGAATGAGAACGTCTTGAGCCGGTGTAACCACACCATCCTCAAGACGCCATATAGATGCTTCAGATAAAGGATTCATGAAGCTAATTTTACCTGCTTATTAAGTATTTATAAAGCAGTGCTTTTCTCTGACTTAGCTTTTTCTGCACGCTTAGCCATTACCTCACGGTACCAACGTGGGTGGTGAGTACGAGCCCAAGCCTGAGTCACAACACCTTCAACCATGGCACGGATAGTTCCTTGAACCCAAATGGCTGCATAAACATGCACAATAATACCCGCAATAAGCACTAGTGCTGAAAATGCATGCAATAGTAATGCGACACGCTTAACAGGAATAGGTACAACTTGACCAAAATATGTATGCCACGCCAAAACACCAGTGATTAACAAAGTCAGCATACAAATAGCCATTAGCCAGAACATAGCTTTTTGACCAGCATTATACTTACCGACATCACCAACTGCTCTACCTCTAAGAACATCGCCAACAGAGGTCAGCCATTTCATATCTTCCTTATTAAGGAAGTTGTGGCTGAAGTAGCGCAAAAACATGATAGAAAAGCTGATGAACATGACCACACCAATCCATGGGTGCAGCAAGCGAGCTAATTGTGGGGTACCAAAAATACCAGTTAACCAGAAAAAAGCAGGATAAAAGAAAGCCAAACCAGAAACCGCTAGCAAAATAAAACAGCCGGCAGTAACCCAGTGATTTACTCGTTCGACTTTACGATAGCGTTGAATAACAGTTTCAACTTTTGTGTTGGGCTGAGTCATGATTAAGCCTCCTCTTCACTTTTCAGTACGTCACCTTTATCGGTGATTACTTCGTGCTTATCCTCATCAGTACGGCTTGGGCCAATAGTGATGTAGTGTAACCAGCCTAAGAAGCCGGCAGCAGCAATACCTACGGTTGCAAGTGGTTTTAAAATACCCTTCCAAACTTCAACGGTAGAACTGATTTTAGGATCGGTCGGTAAGCCACTGTATAGATCTGGTCGGTCCGCATGATGTAAGACATACATAACGTGTGTACCACCAACGCCCTCAGGGTCATATAAACCTGCGTTGTCAAAACCACGATTTTTAAGGTCCTTAATACGATCCTCAGCAAAGAAAGTCATATCTTCCTTGGAGCCGAATCTAATCGCACCCGTAGGACAGGTCTTAACACAGGAAGGTTCCTGGCCAACAGCGACACGGTCTGAACATAAAGAACACTTGTAAGCTTTGTTATCGTCCTTTGATATGCGTGGAATATCAAAAGGACAGCCGGCAACGCAATATCCACAGCCGATACAGTTTTCTTGGTGAAAATCAACGATACCATTGGCATATTGAATGATCGCACCTGGTGCTGGACAGGCCTTTAAACAGCCAGGGTCCTCACAGTGCATACAGCCATCCTTACGGATAAGCCACTCAAGTTTACCAAACTCCTCAGTTTCGCTAAAACGCATCACTGTCCAAGTTTCAGGTGTTAAATCTGCAGGGTTATCATAGACACCAACGTTGGTACCAATCTCATCCCTTAAATCATTCCACTCAGAACAGGCTACCTGACAGGCCTTACAGCCAATACAGGTTGTAGTATCAATTAGCTTTGCTACTTCAACAATTGGTTCGCGTACTTGAGGTGGAGGCGTAATAGTCGACGTCGCTGAGCGTCGCTTTATATCGAGTGATTGTAGCGCCATCACACTTCTCCTTAAAAAAACGTTAAATATAGTAGAGTAATAGCTGTGTAGATTACATAATTATTACCCAGATCGCTTGTATTATATATCTTTGAGTTATAAAAGTAATCAATGTCTACCCTAAAGGAATTAGAGGTACTATTTAGCAACATAATATTGATGCCTACTCTGCGATGCTTCCACCCTCACTATTAAAATTGACTACTGTGGCATTAGGAAATGCCTCCCTATCCTCCTCATCATGAGTAATTAGCATCATCGGTATGGCATAAGTTTTTTGTATTTCTTGAACCTCGCGACGCATATAGGTACGCAGGTTTTTATCCAGAGCAGCAAATGGTTCATCTAACAAAACAACGGATGGCTCACTTATTAATGCTCTAGCTAAAGCCACACGCTGCTGTTGACCACCTGACAATAATTGAGTTGGCTGCTTAGCTAAATCTGCAATTTTAAATTTTTCAAGAATATCCATCACAATAGCTCGTTGCTTAGCATTTAAATGGTTAGTCCATGACGTTCTTTTTAAGCTAAAAGCTACATTCTGCTCAACTGTCAGATGCGGGAACAAGGCGTAGTTTTGAGGAATATAGGCCACATGCCTATCTTGAACGGGCAAATTAATTTTGCTCTTTGAGTCAAAAAGCGTACGACCATTAATGTGGACGTGGCCGGCATCAGGGCTCAGTAAACCCGCAACAGCTTTAATAGTTAATGACTTACCAGAACCAGAGGGCCCAACCACTACAACAACCTCATTATCTGTCTTGACCGTCACATTTAGTTGAAATGCGCGGTACGTTGAAACCAAGTGTTTTTCGATATATATATCAAACATTATGATGGTTTCCTTGGTGATAAGTAATTCGAGAGTAAGAGCACTGCAACACAAACGGCAGAAATTAGCATGACTAATTGGGTTACCTCAGTATCTCTACCTGCCTGTACAGCCTCATAAATTGCGATCGATAAGGTTTGAGTACGACCAGGGATACTTCCAGCAACCATCAACGTCGCACCAAACTCACCCATGCTGCGAACAAAGCCTAGTAACAAACCAGCTAAAACGCCACGCCATGCGAGTGGTAAAACAATTCTAAAAAAGGTTGATACCTTACTAACACCTAATACCCAAGAAACTTGACTATACTCGATATTAACCGCTTCAAAAGCAGCTCTTGCAGGTCGGAAGACAAGCGGAAATGTAGCTACAATAGAAGCAATAATCGCACCATTGATTGAAAAAATTATTCTAAAACCAAAGGTGTCAAAAAGCCAATTATCCAAACCCGTGCGACTACCAAATAAAACCAATAAATAATAACCCAAAACAGTTGGCGGTAACATCATCGGTAATGTGGCTACTACATCAATAAACTCGCGAAACTTAGTGCTTTTTTGTGCTAGCCACCAACCTAAAGCAACGCCCAATATGGCATTAACGAGGGTAGCCCAAAAAGCAACCTGTAAGGAGAGCATTAAGGGAACAATAGCAGTTTCCATACTTTCTCTTAATAGAGGTAGAACAGCATATAATTTTTCAAGCCTGTAAAAATAACTGCAGAATAAATCCTATGCATCAGCCTATAAAAACTAGTGCATAGTAGATTCTTCAAACAAGATAGTCAAATGACTATTAAGGCTTAATCAGGCTTAGAGAAGCCCGCTTTTTGAAGAATCTCTTGCCCCTCTTCAGAAAGAACTAAGTCAATAAAGTTTTCAGCAGCTTTTTGCTCTTTACTATTGGTCAAAACCGCAATTGGGTAACGAACCGGGTTTTCTAACTCAACCTCTAAAACGCGTTTGGTTTTTTTGCCCTCTTGTATTTGTGCATCAGTAGCATATACAAAACCGATGTCTACGTGATTGCTAGCAACGTATTCAAGAACTTGACGAACATTTTGCGCGTAAATTAGTTTATTTTTAATTGATTCAGTCACTCCAGCTGTCTCTAAAGCAGCATTGGTGTAACGACCGGCAGGAACGGTATCAGGGTTACCCACAGCGATCTGATTAAACTCATTATTCTTAAGATCTTCTAGCTTTTTAATAGTGTGTTTACTATCAATAGGAACTATGGCTACTAAGTCATTTTTAGCGAAAATAGTAGCTACATCGCCTAAGACAAGATTTGATTTTTCAGCATCCTTCATGCTCTTAAGATCTGCACTGGCAAATACATCGGCAGGCGCACCATTTTTAATTTGCTGATATAAAGCACCTGAACCGCCAAAATTAAAATCTACGCTATCATCAGGGTATTTATTTTCGTAAAGATCACCAATTGCTTCAAATGTTTCTTTAAGTGATGCTGCAGCGGAGACCGTGATGTTTGCTGCGGACGCAGCATTGGTAAATACCAAAGACAGCAAAGCTGCTGATAAAATCTTGTTCATACTAAGTTTCCAAAAAGTAAAATTTTTACTGACGCATTGCCTCAATATTATTAATCAAAAAAACCTATGTGCTTTTAGCCACAGAGAGCAAAAACACTTGCACATTGTAGTGTTATTAATTTACAGGGTCAATTTGGAACACTGCTAATATAAGCTAAGCTTGATTCCGTTCAAAGTCACCTGATTTACCACCACTTTTCTTGACAAGCTGAACAGTTTCGATAACCATCGCCTTATCAACAGCCTTAAGCATATCGTAGACCGTTAAAAGCCCCACACTAGCCGCTGTTAGTGCTTCCATTTCGACACCTGTTTTGCCCAGTGTTTCCACTGTAACCTCAATCCTTACGCTTTTATCATCAAGATTCTGCTCAAAATCCACATTGACATGGGTCAGCGCTAAGGGGTGACAAAGAGGAATTAAATTACTGGTTTGCTTAGCAGCTTGAATGGCGGCAATTCGTGCTACACCAAGTACATCCCCTTTTTTGCTTTGCCCTGAAGCCAATAAATCGTAAGCAACGTCGTTCATTGTGATCGAGCCTTCAGCAATTGCCTGTCTTTTGCTATTGTCTTTGTGAGCAACATCAACCATATGAGCCTGACCATCTTCATTAAAATGGCTAAGTTTTTGTTCTGACATAATTATTCCACTCTTCAATTAATTACTTGTTAACCGCCTTATTATAAGGTTTCTAGTAGTGTTATGCCGTGATATAGTAAACAGTAATTTTGAACAAATAATCAGTAGTGGAGATAGTTGTTGATGAGCCAAACTAATGAATTAGAAACACTCAAGGTCGGTGTTGTATCAGTCAGTGATAGAGCTTCTAAAGGTGAGTATATTGATGAAGGCTTGCCGGGTCTCAAGACTTGGTTAGATGCTGCCGTGATTAATCCGATAGAGTATGTTGAACACTTGATTCCCGATGAGCAGGAGCTTATTTCTGATACTTTAAGAAGGTTAGCTGATGAGGAGCAATGCCATTTAATCCTTACCACAGGAGGTACCGGTCCTACTCCGCGAGATGTTACACCAGAGGCTACACTCGCTGTTGCTGATCGCGTTATTCCTGGGTTTGGTGAGCAGATGCGTCAAATCTCTTTAAACTTCATTCCTACCGCTATTATTTCGCGTCAAGTCGGTGTTTTACGTGGTGGTAGTGTTATTTTGAATCTACCCGGGCGACCAAAAGCAATTGCTGAAACCTTAGGTGGCCTGAAGGATGAAGATGGCAAACAGATAGTACACGGTATTTTTGCCTCGATACCTTTTTGTATTGAGTCCGTCAGCAGTTTAAAAGTGAGGTGTAGGCCCGAAGTTTGTAATGCAGTTTATCCGGGTGAAAAGTGGCAGACTTTGTAGTGAGTTAATAATAAAAAAGGCTAAATTTAAGTTTAGCCTTTATGTTTCTTAACCGCCAGTTTTAGCCATGATACGGATAATTTGCTCCGGTTTTTCATTAAACTCATGCTTTTCAGGTTTTAGATCAATCGCTAAGCGTAAGGCCTCTTCTAGCTCTTTATCAGAACAGTCTGAGCGTAGGTATGGTTTTAAGTCAAAGCTGTCATTTTGACCTAAACATAAATGTAAGACACCGTCTGCAGTCATACGGACGCGATTGCATGTTTCACAGAAATGCTGAGAACGTGGTGTGATAAAGCCTAAAGAAAAACTGCCATCAGCAGTCTCCCAATATCTAGCTGGACCACCTCCATGAATGCGTTTAGACTCAATAAGGCCAAACTTGGACTGAGCCTTTTCGATCTCGTCTTGTAAGTTAACATAGCCTAAACTCTGACCTGTCGCACCCATCGGCATGACCTCGATCAGCCTTAAGGTAAAGCTATTCTCCATACAATAACGAATCATCTCTTCAATACTCTGAATATTTACATCTGGCAGTGGAACCATATTAACCTTGGTTCTGGTGAAACCTGCCTTTTTGACTGCCTCTAATGATTCTAAAACCTTGATTAAAGAATCGCTGCCACTGATTTTCTTAACAACTGTAGAGTCTAAGGAATCTAAGCTGATATTAAAACGAGAGAGTCCAGCATCTTTTAAAGGTTGAGCAAGTCGAGCAAGCTGAGTACCATTAGTCGTCATTGATAGATCATCAACACCCTCAATAGCTGACAAACGTCTGACCAAATCAACGACATTTTTGCGTAATAAAGGCTCACCACCGGTTAACCTAAAACGGGAGGTACCAAGACGCGCAAAGGTAGTAACCACTCGTTCGATTTCGTCAAAGCTAAGGTAATTTTCAGCGTGTTCGAACTCTGTAAACCCCTCAGGGATACAGTAAGTACAACGTAAATCGCATTTATCGATTAAGGATATGCGCAAATACTCAATGCGTCTATTGAAACGATCAACTAACATGATTGCGCCCTCCCGTCAGTTTAAATGGTGAGTTAAGAACACTCCGCGCCTTAAGCTTAGATTTAAGCGCACGAATAATGGCCCATTATAGCAGATATCCTACTAAACAACTCGGATATATTATTTAGTCAATAGCTCAAGCATCTTGCGATTATTTTGTTCCCTAGCTAAATCTAGTGCACTGACGCCATCAAAATTAACTGCTTTTGGATCAGCACCAGCTGCAACTAAGAGCGCCACCGTGTCTCTACTACCTGAACTTACGGCCATCATCAAGGGATTAGAACCATCTGGGGCTGGTGAATTAGGCCAAGCACCATTATCTAATAAAAGCTTCACTATCTCGGTATTACCCTTAATTGCGGCGTAGTGAATAGGTGACCAACCTATATGATTTAACTTAGCACCTTTTTCAACGAGGACCTTAACACGCTCAATATCATTGGCAAGTGCAGGGTACATAATAGGACTTTCATGATAGCTATTTTGCTTATTAATATCAACATTAGGATGATTAATAAGCGCATCAAAACTCTTTAAAGCTCCCTCTCTATAAGCGTAAGTTAAGGCTGTATGGCCATCACTGTTAAGCGCATTAGTGTCTTGGCCCTGGCTAATCGTCTCATAAATGTTTTTCACTCGATCATTGCGAACATCAACCCACCAATCATTAGCTAGTGCAGATCCATTAACTGCAAAAATTAACATTAACGCACTGATAAGGCTAAGAAATTTTACTTTAAAAGTAGTCATGATAAGTTTTCTCTTTTGATAAAAAGGACTAATTTATTTGTTCAGGTTTCTTTACTTTACTAAATAAGTCAAAAAAGTTTTGAGTAGTAATCTCTTTGACCTGCTTAAGAGGGATTTGTTTCAACTCAGCAATCTTCTCGGCGACATGAACAACCAAAGAAGGATCATTACGCTTACCGCGATAAGGTGCTGGAGCCAAAAAGGGCGAGTCAGTCTCAATGAGCAGCCGTTCTAAAGGAGTATTAAGAGCAACCTCTTGCACCTGCTGTGCATTTTTAAATGTAATAATACCGGACATAGAGATATAAAAGCCCAACTCCATTGCTTCTTGAGCCATCTTCCAATCCTCAGTAAAACAATGCATAACACCACGGCAACGTTGAGCACCCTCCTCGCGTAATATTCGCATGGTATCCTCTTTCGCTGCACGTGTATGAATAATCAATGGCACATTAGCAGTAATTGCAGCACGGATATGAGTTCTAAAGCGGTCACGTTGCCATTCTAAAGGCTCTTCCGCTCGAAAATAATCAAGGCCTGTTTCACCAACTGCGACAACTTTAGGATGCTTTAAATACGTTAGCAAATCCTCTTCGCTAACTTCTGGTGTATTTTCATATTGGGGATGCACGCCAATACTGGCCCATAAGTGCTCATGCTCCTCGACTAGTTTTAAAATACTTGGAAAATCAGGTATAGCGACAGAGATACAGAGTGCTGTACCAACATCGTTAGCTTTCATTGAAGCCAAGATAGCATCAAGGTCTTCTACTAGTTCTGGAAAGTTTAAATGACAATGTGAATCGACAAACATAATTTTAAATATATAACAAAATAAATTTTTACTGTGCTCTTGAAAGAAATACGAGCAATACTCTTTGCAAGCACGCTTGTATCAGCAAACGCTTATTGAAACTATGAGCGGCAGTTGCCTGCTCTTTGCGTAACCAATCATATAAATCAGCTATTTTAATATCGCTAAGTCCCGTAGCTATCTGCTTTGTATGTTCTTCTAAGCTGGGGAAATACCTTGACTGTAGACCGTGATAATTGAGTTGAAGGTCAAATAATAATCGCTGCAGACTATCAATCCACTGCCGCGGTTCAATTTTATCAAGTTTATCGACATAAGGTTGAACTTCAGGCATCTCGCGTTGAGCTAAGGTTTTTACAAAAGTACCAAGCCAATAACGCACTGGCTCATAATCCGATTCACTTTGTTCTTGGGCTTTAAGTGGTGCACCTCCTGCAGCAGTCAAAGCGACTTCTGGTTCACTAACTCCTTGCTCTTTTAACCATGCTAAACTTGAATCAATATCAGGTATAGGTAAATGCAGACGCTGGCAACGAGAAATAATGGTCGGCAATAATTTTCTAATGCTATTGGAAACTAATAGAAATCTCGTGTCTCCCAACGGTTCCTCAAGAATTTTTAAAATTGCATTCGAAGACTCATGGTTTAATCGTTCAGCTGGATAAATAATCAACACCTTAGAGCCGCCTCGATGGCTGGTTAGTGTGAAGAAATTTTTTTGATCCAACTCTCTAATTTGTTGTACCCGTATTTGATTAGATAGACTTTTAGTAGAGTCACTGTTGACGGGCTCCTCACTAGGCGCAATGTTTAAATTCTCATACATAGCATCAGGAACAACGATCCTTAAGTCTGGATGATGATTAAGACTTAACCATCGACACGCTTGGCAAGATCCACAGGCTTGATAGCTTTGACGGTTTTCACATAACATAGCGGCAGCAGCGGCATGAGCAAATTGAAATTTGCCAATACCCTCTTCTCCATGGATAAGCCATGCATGAGTAAAACGATCATTTTGATCTAACCATTGCTGAGCTACTTGCTGTTGCCATGGTAGAAATTGAGGCACTTTATTGGACATCATAAATCAATTTATACCTACTGAAACTGAAGATGGGCTTGAAGTCTCTTCTTGATTACTTGGCAGACTTGTTCAGACACCAACTCTTTAGGTTGACTACTATCAATGATTTCAAAACGCTCAGGTTCTTCATGGGCTCGCTCTAAATAAGATGCTCTGACACGTTCAAAAAAGCCTGCTTGCTCTTGCTCAAAACGATCTAACTGACGCTCCTGAAGCATGCGGTCACGGGCGATGTTCAATGGCAAATCAAATAACAAAGTAAGGTCAGGCTTTAAGTCTGGGTGCACTAAGTCTGCTAACGACTGAATCTTGCCCTGCTCAACTCGACGTCCACCACCCTGATAAGCAAAGCTAGAATCAGTAAAGCGGTCACAAATAACAGCCTTGCCTGCCGCCAATGCGGGCTTAATGAGCTTATTAATATGCTCTTGACGAGCAGCAAACATAAGCAATAACTCAGTCTCTACACTCATATCCTGAGTTAAGAGCAGTTCTCTTAAACTCTCAGCTAAAAGCGTTCCGCCAGGCTCACGACTATTGACAATCTCATACTTACAAGCTTCAAAGCAAGATACAATTCGCTCAATATGCGAGCTTTTACCGGCACCATCGACCCCTTCAATAGTCAGAAAAAAACCCTTCATTACTCGCCCCTATTAAGAATAAAACGTCTAACGTTACGATTATGCTCTCGTAGATCTTTAGCGAATGCGCTGCTACCATCACCACGAGAAACAAAATAATAATAATCATGCTCAGCGGGCCGGCTTGCCGCCTCTAACGCAGCTAAGCTTGGGTTGGCAATAGGAGTTGGTGGCAGTCCCTTCCGTGTGTAAGTATTCCATGGTGTGTCTGTTTGTAGATCAATCTTACGAATTCGACCCTCGTATTTATCACCCATTCCGTAAATAACGGTGGGGTCCGTTTGTAGAAGCATATTAGCCTTTAAACGGTTCATAAAAACACCAGCAATATTGCCTCGATCAGCGGCCAAGCCAGTTTCCTTTTCAACAATAGATGCCATAATTAACAGTTCATATGGGGTTTTGAGAGGGATACTCGGATCACGATTATCCCAAGCTTCCTGCAAATAAGTTTGGGATTGTACATATGCACGACGCAATATATCAAGATCCGTATCGCCAGGGACAAAAACATACGTATCCGGATAGAGCAAGCCCTCAAGTGACTCGTAAGAACTATCTAATTTACTTAGTAATCCCTCTGTGTTTTCTGGATCAATTGTAATCTCAATATCTGGATTAGCATGAATCCTCTCAATAAACTGTTTACTGGTAAAACCCTCAATTAATGCAATACGTCGCTGACTCATGTCACCGCTAGCAATACGCTCAAGCACGTCAAGCGGCGTATCCCCTGCCTTGATTTCATAGGCACCTGCCTTAATCATACGATCTTGACCTGTATAACGACCATATAAGATCAACAAATCGGCAAACGTTAGAACGCCTTCATCCTCGAGCATTTTAGCTACGCTACGCAAGGAATCACCACGCTTAATATGAAAATCATAAACCAGATCTTCAACGGCAACGGGTTCTTTTGACCAATTATATGCATAATAAGCCCCTATGCCTGCTGCAATTAGAGCTATCAAAAATAAGGGCAAAACAACGTACTTAAAGAGTTTTTTCATGCGTATTCTTAAGAAAGTCATCAAGGTAAAAAATGATTTTACCAGTTTAGCTATATAGCTGCGAGCTTTAGGAATTGATAACCTTTATGTCACTTTAGGCCATATTTTAACTTAATACTGATGTTGTTATTAACAATCAGAAATTAGCTCCGTGGCATAATATTAGGTTAATGATAAGAATTTTTTAAAATAACAGGAGTTATTTATGCCGAATTCTTCCTCACCTGGGGTTAATTATGCATTGTTGAATGATTTTTCTATAGTAAAAGCGAGTGGCGCTGATACCTTAGAGTTTTTACAAAACCAGTTTACCCAAGATCTTAATCTTGTCAGTGCAGAACAGGCTCAGCTTAGTGCTTGGTGCAATGCTAAGGGGCGTAGTCTGGCCAGTTTTTTGATGTGGCGAGATGTAGCAGCAACTGATTGTTTTTATTTGTTGATTAAAAAGGATATTGTCGAGCCTACCCTCAAGCGTCTGAAAATGTTTATCTTCAGAAATAAGGTCGAATTAGAGGTGTTGAACCTGTCTATCTTGGGCTTATGGTCTGAGGATAAGGGCTTACAATACGCCCCTGAAGCACTTGGAGGTAAGGGAAATTTCGCGGTAACTCAACAAAACAATCAGCATTGGGTCCGATTCCCAACGACGGGTAGCGAGCAACGCTACCTATTGATTACATGCTCTCACAGTATAACCGAGTTTAATGCTCAAGAGGCTTTACCTAAAAGCGATAGCGTTGAGTATACGCTATCTGACGCAACTTTCTGGAATGCTCTGGATATTATTCAGGCTATTGCTTGGGTGGAGCTTGCTAACCGCGAAGAGTTTATTCCTCAAAGTATCAACTATGATGCTATTGGTGCTGTGAATTTCAAAAAAGGATGTTTCCCAGGCCAAGAAGTGGTTGCTCGTAGTCACTATCGCGGCACATTAAAGCGTCGATCTTTTATAGGATACACCAGTCACAATGCCTCTGATATCACTGTAAGTGCCGACATTTTTCAAGGTGAGCGTCCAAATGGTCAAGTAGTAAATATTGCTCACTTGCCTGATAACAAAGGTACCTGGGTGTTATTTGAAACTCGCCTAGAGGCGGTAGATGGAAGCAGTGATGAAGTCTTATGTTTAGGCTCAGAGAATGGTCCTGAGCTAACTATTCAAGCGCCTCCCTACTCCTTAGATAAGCCGGAGAACTAGTTTTTGTCTATATAAAAAGTAAAAAGAGGTGGTTTTTAAGCACCTCTTTTTTTATATCTAATTTAGCTTTAAGGGTGACGTTTCATCGTCTGGCCAAGGCGCCTCAAAGTAGCTGTAGATATCATTAATATTTACAGCTTCAATTGATTGATAGTGCCACTGTGGACTTCTGTCTTTATCAATTAATAAAGCACGCACACCCTCTTGGAACATACCGTCAGAAGAACAATATAAAGCAACTATATACTCTAGCTCAAAGACTTCTTTCAACGACATGTTTTTAGCAAAATCCTGTAAGGTTAAGGCTAGTCCAACAGTGAATGGCGAACCACGTAGCATCGTCATTGCGGCCTTCGCTAACCAACTG
The DNA here is from genome assembly GCA_947632105.1 of uncultured Oligella sp. GTDB lineage: Bacteria > Pseudomonadota > Gammaproteobacteria > Burkholderiales > Burkholderiaceae_B > Oligella. The sequence goes on from CANROD010000006.1 coordinate 16,320, forward strand.
TCTTCATGATCTACCAACTTTTCAATCTCACGATAAACACGCTTATAATCACGTACAGAACAAATTTCATTAATCACCGTAGAGTTCTTTTGTAGAGGGCCTATTTCCTTAGCATCAATACGAGCGTACTTGCCTAATATATCGTGAATTAAGTCGTCTCTCTCAATTCGAGTTCGTCGCTTACAAGGATAGGTTGGCCATGTTTTAGCCGAAAGTTCTTTGATAAAATCATCCCATGCCTCGGTTGGCATAGCATAATCCGCTAAGCCTGTAAATAAAGCATCATCACTACCAATAACAGCACCAGTAGCGGCTAAAAATCGCCCACTTTCTCCGTTCAGACGAGGTAACAACCAACTACCTCCCACATCAGGAAATAGGCCAATAGTTACCTCAGGCATCGCTAATCGCACATCATCACTCACCACTCGGTGACTAGCACCTGCTAATAAGCCAACCCCCCCACCCATTACAATACCCCGACCCCAAACAATAATCGGTTTTTTATAAGTATGTAGAGAATAGTCTAAGGCATACTCAGTCTTAAAAAAATTTACTGCGTATTGGTTTTCTAGAGGCTTAGAGCTTTGATTTTCTAACATCCCTTGATAAACACTGGTAATATCACCACCGGCACAAAAGGCCCTATCACCCGCTGAGTCTAAAACAACAGCGACAATTCCATCATCTTCAGCCCACAACTGTAGTTGGTGACTCAATAATTCAGCCATCTCCAAGTCCAAACTATTTAAAGCCTTGGGTCTATTTAGCGTGGCAACGGCAATACGCTTATCTCCACTATCGATGGTTGAAAAAAGTACAACCTCATTCATACTCCCTCCTTTTCTGGACCTTGTCCTTATGTTCTATATAGTCAAAACGCTTAGAGCGATCAGGCTTAAGATGCTTTTTCTTAAGGATACCGCTTTTCTTATGAGCGGCACGGCGCCGACGCGACTCCATAGGATCAAAGTTTAACGCTCTATAAACCTCAACTCTGTCACCATTCGCGACAATCTCACTTAGGGATTTTACCTGCCCAAAAACACCCACTCCCTTTAGCGTGTTAAGTAAATTAGGAAACTCCTCATATAATCCACTTTCCTGAAGTACTTGTTCCACAGTCAATTCAGTAGAAAACTGCACTTGACGTTGCCATACTTCCTCAGACTCTGGAGCGTATATAATATGAACTGTCTTCATAAATAGTACTAAAACGCCTCACCGTATTGCTGCTCAGCTCTTTTAGTAAATGAGTCGATGAAGCTGTTGGCTACTTTATTAAAAACTGGACCTAATATAAACTCGAGTGGTCTACTATTAAAAGCATAATTTAGCGTAAACTCTACCTTACAAGCATCCTCTGATAAGGCAGTAAAGATCCAGTCGCCATTTAGCGCAGAAAACGGGCCATCAACTAGCTCAAGCTGAATACGGCTTGGGTAGTCGTGAGTGTTGCGCGTAGTGAAGGTATGCTTAATCTTAGAAAGCGCAATAGTAACAGAACCGACCAGTCCATTATCCAAATGCTCTTTGACCTCAGAGCCACCACACCAAGGCATAAACTCTTTGTACTTATCTACATCAGCTACGAGCTTAAACATTTGCTCGGCACTATACGGTACTAATACACTGCGTTTTACGGTATGCATATAAATAAAATTGACAATTTGAACGAATGATGGCGAAAATCACCACTTCTTATTAGAATAGATGATTAACCCTTAACAACATATGATCTACATTTTAACGATCAATAGCAAATAAAACATAGAATTAAAGAGAATGACTAGGATTGCTGATAACAGAAAAGCACGACACGATTACTTTATCGAAGACGAATTTGAGGCAGGCATTGTCCTCGAAGGGTGGGAGGTTAAGTCCATTCGCGCAGGTCGTATACAAATTGGTGAGAGCCACATCATTATCCGAGATGGTGAGCTCTTTGTACTTAATATGCATATCAGCCCATTAGAGACGGCGTCAACCCACATCAGGCCTGACGCGACTCGCTCGCGTAAATTACTCATGCATAAGCGCGAAATCAGTAAATTAATAGGCCGCGTCGAACAACGGGGCTACACGCTCGTGCCATTAAATCTCTACTATAAAAGAGGTCGTGTCAAAATGACTGTTGCCCTTGCCAAGGGTAAAAAACAACACGATAAGCGCAATACTCTCAAAGATCGCGATTGGGAGCGTGAAAAAGCTCGTATCATGAAGCAGGACACAAGGAACTAACTACTCTTCCCAGTCTCCTTTACTATCGTCATAGCACTGGCAACTAAGCCACTTATATCAGATAGATTAGACGGAATAATTAGTGTACTGCCCTTTTGAGCTAACTGGCCAAAAGCATCAATATAGTTTTCTGCTACTTGCAAATTAACTGCTTGCATGCCGCCGGGCTCATTAATTGCAATGGCTACCTTCTTAATCGCCTCTGCTGTTGCATCAGCCACTGTAATCACGGCCTCGGCTTCACCCTGGGCCTGATTAATCTGCATCTGACGGTCACCCTCTGAACGAGCAATGGCAGCAGCCCTCTCACCCTCTGCGATATTAATTTGCTCCTGCTTGCGCCCCTCTGAAGCAGCAATTAAAGCTCTCTTTTCACGCTCGGCCGTGATTTGAGCTTGCATTGCTTGCAGAATTTCTTTAGGAGGTGTTAGATCTTTAATCTCATAGCGTAGCACTTTAACACCCCAGTTAGCCGCCGCCTCATCTAGAGAGGAGACAATTTTACTATTGATATGCTCACGTTCTTCAAACGTTTTGTCTAGTTCCATCTTGCCAATCACTGAGCGTAAGGTCGTTTGTGCTAGCTGAGTAATGGCTGATATGTAATTTGAAGAACCATAAGAAGCCAACATCGGGTCAGTTACCTGAAAATACAGCACCCCATCAACTTGCAACTGCGTATTATCCTTAGTAATACACACTTGGCTAGGTACATCGAGAGGAATCTCTTTAAGTGAATGCTTATACGAGATACGCTCAATAAAAGGGATAACTAAACGAGGACCTGGAGTTAAGGCTCGATCAAAGCGCCCTAGCCTTTCAATTACCCAAGCATGCTGTTGAGGCACGATAGCAATTGACTTAAATAAGAAGATAACTGCTAGGACAATAATAACTAACCAAAATCCTAATGAAGTATCAAATTCAAACATAGCTAACGACCCCCTACAGGTTCAATGATTAAGGAAATTCCACGAATAGCGATAATTTTATGCTTACCACTGATAAGTTGATCATAATTATCGGCTGGTTTGCCTTGCCACTGGGCCCCTCTAAATTTAACCAAGGCAAGACGACGATCATCATCCCACTTCTCGACAAAAACCGACTTACCTATGTCTAGATTTAAATTAGAATCAGCCTCACTGGCTAATGGATTTCGTAAATGAAACTTACCCATACGCTTTAGAACAAAAATCCCTAATACAGGAATAATTGCTAATAACGCTAGCTGGATAATGATATCCTGCTGTAGCAATGATGCTACGCCAGCTGCTATCGCACCTATGCAAATTAATAGCAACACAAAGGTGCCGCTAAAGAGCTCTAAAATTAAGGCAAATGCAGCAATGACAAACCAAATCCACATGAGCAAACCTTTTACTTAGTTGAGCGCTAATAACTCAACTTCAAAAACAAGCGTCGCATTTGGTGGAATAACACCACCTGCACCACGTGCACCATAGCCTAGATTAGCTGGAATTGTTAGCTTACGCACGCCGCCAATCTTCATACCTTGAACACCTTGATCCCACCCCTTAATCACATGACCTGCACCAAGAGGGAAAGAAAAAGGTTGATTGCGATCTTTACTTGAGTCAAATTTTTGACCACCATCTAATAACCAGCCAGTGTAATGTACGGTGACTTCTTGACCTGCTTTGGCTTCATCACCAGAACCTACTGTTAGATCGTCAATAATTAATTCAGACATAAAATACCTCATTTATTTAGATGTTAATGATTACACAGTCGTATGAAAAACAGTTTACCTGAATATGACAATGCAATTAAAAAAATCCCGCCAACCAAAGATGATTAACGGGATTAATAAAGCTAACAACCTAAATTTCAAACAGAAAAATCTTAGTTTTGCTGCTCCGCAAGCTTCTGCCATGTATCAACCACAGTATCTGGGTTAAGAGACATAGACATGATGCCCTCTTTTTGTAACCATAGCGCTAAATCAGGATGGTCGCTAGGGCCTTGACCACAAATACCTACGTATTTACCAGCTTTAGAGCAAGCTTGGATAGCACGAGACAACATGAATTGAACAGCGGCATCACGTTCATCAAAGTCGGCCATCAATATTTCCATACCAGAGTCACGGTCAAGACCAAGCGTTAACTGAGTCATGTCGTTAGAACCGATAGAGAAACCATCAAAATGCTCTAAGAACTGCTCTGCTAAAATAGCATTAGAGGGCACTTCGCACATCATAATAATACGTAAGCCGTTTTCACCACGTTTCAATCCATTTTCAGCAAGTAAATCGATTACACGCTCAGCTTGGTTAACAGTGCGCACGAATGGAATCATTAACTCAACGTTATCAAGACCCATCTCGTCACGAACCTTTTTAAGCGCCTCACATTCCATGCGGAAACATTCGGCAAAGTCTTCTGATAGATAACGTGATGCGCCACGGAAACCTAACATTGGGTTTTCTTCCTCTGGCTCATAACGAGAACCACCCACTAATTTACGGTACTCGTTAGACTTAAAGTCAGACATACGAACAATCACTGTCTTCGGGTAAAAAGCAGCTGCGATAGTAGCAACACCCTCTGCTAACTTTTCAACAAAAAAAGCACGTGGACTAGCATAGCCACGAGCAGCTGACTCAACTGCTTGTTTTAAGCTAGAGTCGATATTAGGGTAGTCTAAAACAGCCTTGGGATGAACATTAATGTTGTTATTAATAATGAACTCTAAGCGAGCCAAACCAACACCCTGGTTAGGAATTCTGGAAAAGTCAAAGGCTAACTGAGGATTACCAACGTTCATCATTACTTTGATTGGGATTTCAGGCATTTCACCACGTTTAATTTCCTCAATCTCTGTATCTAGAAGACCATCATAGATACGACCTTCATCACCTTCAGCACATGAAACAGTAACTTCTTGACCTACTTTTAATACCTCAGTTGCTTCACCACAACCCACGACAGCAGGGATACCTAATTCACGGGCAATAATTGCTGCGTGACAAGTACGACCACCACGATTAGTAACGATTGCTGATGCAATCTTCATTACAGGCTCCCAGTTGGGGTCTGTCATATCAGTAACTAAGATGTCGCCTGCTTGGACTTTATCCATTTCAGATATATCATGCACGATACGTACAGTACCAGCACCAATTTTTTGACCAATAGCACGACCAGTAATTAATACATCACCTGTCGTTTTTAATTTAAAGCGTTGCTGTACATCTTGTTTGGACTGCTGTGATTTAACAGTTTCAGGGCGAGCCTGAAGAATATAGATTTTACCGTCGATACCATCACGACCCCATTCGATATCCATAGGGCGCTGATAATGCTCTTCAATAATGACAGCGTATTTAGCTAACTCATTAACTTCTTCATCAGTTAAAGAGAAACGGTTACGCTCAGAAGTAGGAACATCAACAACGCGTACTGCGTTTTCACCTGGTGCACGATCCTCTTTAAACTCCATTTTGATTAGCTTAGAACCGATTCGACGGCTGATGATGGAGTATTTGTCTTCTGCCAATGTTGGCTTAAACACATAAAACTCATCCGGGTTGACTGACCCCTGAACAACTGTCTCACCTAAACCATAAGATGAGGTAATGAATACGACATCCTCAAAACCTGACTCAGTGTCGATAGTAAACATAACACCGGCACTACCAGAATCAGAACGCACCATACGCTGGATACCTGCAGATAAAGCAACGTCAGCGTGAGCAAAGCCCTTGTGTACGCGATAAGAGATAGCACGGTCATTGTATAAAGAAGCAAATACATGATGAATCTTATCGAGCGCATCATCGATACCAGCAACGTTTAAAAAGGTTTCCTGCTGCCCCGCAAACGAAGCGTCCGGTAAATCTTCAGCAGTGGCTGAAGAGCGAACAGCAAAAGTACCCTTGCCATCAGCATCTAGATCAGCAAAAGCCGTACGAATTTGTTCTTCTAACTCAGGATGGAAAGGCGTGTCGATAATCCACTGACGAATCTCCTGACCGGCTTCTGCTAATTCACGTACATCATCAGGATTTAAACGGTCAAGTCGCTCATTAATACGTGTATCAAGATCAGACTGCTTTAAATAGTCACGGAATGCTTGTGCGGTAGTTGCAAAGCCACCAGGAACACGTACACCAGCAGAAGCTAACTGGCTAATCATCTCGCCAAGCGATGCATTTTTGCCGCCAACAACGTCGACGTCACACATGCGACATTGCTCAAATGGAAGGATATAAGACATAAAAGTACCTCAAAGATAAAAAAAGCGTATTTGTTCAAAAAAACACGTTTTGCTAAACAAATAAGCCTTTTGGTGTATCTTAAAGTATCATTACTAACGCAACGAGTAGAAGTAATTTATGGTAAATTTTAAATATCATAAATTGGTAATATTTTTAGGCTACATTGTAGCCCATCCTGAACTGTAAGGGAGTAGGATTTATCCATGGATTTACAAAAACGCACCGTATTTATAGTTTCCGATGGTACCGGCATTACAGCTGAGACTTTTGGTCATTCTGTGTTGTCGCAGTTTACTCACAAATTTAGCTTTGATCAAGAGCGTGAACCTTTTGTAAATTCAGCAGAACGAGCAAAGGACGTAGCACAAAAGATTAATGATGCCGCTGCGCGTGATGATCTTCCTCCTATTGTATTTAGTACTATCGTTGACGAAGAAATTAATAGTTTCTTACGCACCAGCAAGTGTATTTATATGGATATCTTTGCTGCCTGCGTACAGAATCTAGAGGAAAGCCTCCATACCAAATCTGATCCTGCAATTGGTCGCAACCATATTAGCGCTACCTCCGATGCTTATCGACAACGAATTGAAGCGATTAACTTTACCCTAGCCCACGATGATGGGCAGTTTATTCATGACCTTGAACATGCAGATGTTATCTTTGTTGGCGTATCGCGTTGTGGTAAAACCCCAACTAGTTTGTATTTAGCGATGCAATATTCAATTAAAGCCGCCAATTTCCCTCTAATTCCCGAGGACTTTGATCGTGGCACTTTACCAAACACACTTTTGCCGCATCGTCATAAGCTATTTGGCTTATCAATTAATCCGGAACGTTTACATGAGGTTCGCCAAGAACGTCGTCCGGGCAGTGCTTATGCTGAACTGGATCAGTGTAAATATGAGGTTGCAGAAGCCGAACGTATGATGCGTAGAGAAAATATTGCTTGGTTATCAACTACCACTAAATCAATTGAGGAAATATCCACGACTGCCCTCAAAATCTTAAACTTAGATCGTAAGAGCTACTAAGTACGTTGAGCTAATAACTGGCGTCTGTGTTCAAACAATACAACAGCACAAGCTACTGCTACATTTAGAGATTCAACCTTATCACTTTGCGGTATGAAAATTTGCTTGGTAGCTTGTTCTAATAACCCAACACTAACACCCTGGCCTTCGTTACCTAGTAGCCATGCACAATTTATCGGTAATAAACTATCATAAAGTGAGTCGGCCTGCTCATTTAACGCTGTTGCGTACACTGGGACCTGAAGTTTTTTAATCAAGGTATTTAAATCACAGTCAGTATAAATGTTTAAGGAAAAATGAGCTCCTTGCCCACTACGTAGGACTTTGGACGACCAAGGGTTCACTGAGTCTTTAGAAAGCACAAGATGTTCAATCCCCGCTGCCACAGTCGTTCTAATAATAGTACCTAAATTACCAGGGTCCTGCAGGCGATCTAAAATTACCATAGACTCAGTTAGGGCAATTTCAGACAGCTTACTTTCAACCACCTCTACAATCAGCAAGACCCCTTGAGGACTATGCACTTCACATAGTTGCTTGAATAAGCCATCAGCAAGGATAACGGTTTGAGAACTAAAACTTTCATAAAGTGTTTTTAATTCATTGGCTATTTCAGTCTTGCTATGAATAGCTTTATTTAGTGCACTAGACTGAAATACAGCATACTGAAGCTTAAGCGCTCTGGTTTTTTTCAAAAACTCTTGACATAAATGAATGCCTTCCAATAAACAGAATTTTTTTTCTCTGCCATTAGCGATTTTAAGGAAGTGCTTAAACGTGGGATTGTTTTTTGAGTCAATCAGTTTTGCTTCAAATGACATAACATATACCTTGATTATGGATTCTCATTACTCAAAAAACGTTTGATAGGAGCAAAACTTTGCCTATGAATTGGACAAGGGCCATGCTCTTGAAGCTTACTCAAATGGAGCTTAGTACCATAACCTTTATGTTGAGCAAAACCATAATCTGGGTATTCTTCATGAAGTGCATATAGCTCAGCGTCCCTTGCTGTTTTAGCAAGAATAGAAGCTGCGGCTATTGCCTGCACAGTAGCATCACCCTTAATAATTGCTTCTACGATTTGTCCATTTAAAAGATTATTAGGGAGACTAACACGCATTTGCTTTGGTACTTGATTTCCGTCGATGAGCACTTGTGTATGTTGAGCACTAATGCCCTGCCATGCTCTAGTCATTGCCAGCATGGTTGCTTGCAAAATGTTAAGACTATCAATCTCTTCGACAGAGGCTGAGGCGATATGCCAATCCAAAGCGTCTTCTTTAATACGGGTAGCTAGATAGTCTCGTTTTTTCTCACTCAACTTCTTTGAGTCCATTAGGCCTTCAATGCTTTTATTTGGATCTAACACAACTGCAGCAGCAAATACAGATCCCGCCAAGGGCCCTCGCCCTGCTTCATCAATACCAACGATTAGAGAGCTAGAAAAAGTAGCAGACTCAAGCAAATCAATTGTTTTTTGCATAAATATTAACTATCTATGAGAGGCGATGCGCCAAATTTGCTCTGCAGCTAGTCTAGGAGTATCAACCGCTAAGGTAGTATAAAGCTCTTGAAACTTAGCCTTAGTCTCTTGTATATACTCTTTATCTTCTAATGCTCGAATGCAAGAAAGCATTAACTTCTCAGGTGTTACCTCTTCTTGTAGATGCTCAGGCACCGCAAATTCACGCAACAAAATATTTGGTAACCCAATCCAGGGTAATAAGGGAGCAGATTGACCAGATTTCCAAGCCATAATTTTGACCATCAGAGGCGAAAGAATATAAGCAATAACCATTGGTTTTTTGTAAAGAGCCATCTCCAAAGAAGCTGTACCGCTTGCTAATAAAGCAGCATCACAAGCCTCCATCACATCACGTGAAATAGGCTGCTCAGAAACTGCCTGTGAGAATAGATGTAAATTAGGGAGCTCAATATCCTTGCTAATCTCTAAAAACTGCTGCTTACGAGCCTCATTGACTAAAGGCACAATGAACTGTAGTTCAGGATATTTCTGATGAAGCTTTTGCGCTGTTTGAAGAAAGACCTGTGACAAGGCATTGATTTCAGACTTTCTACTACCCGGTAAAATTGCCAGTACAGGTTTATCAGGATCAAGTCCCAAACGTAAACGAGCTGCGTGAGAGTCCGGTTCTGCAGGTATTTGCTGAGCTAGAGGATGACCCACATAAGTAACTGGCACACCCTCTTTTTCATAAATATCTACCTCAAAGGGAAAAAGCACCAACATATGATCAACTGCACGACGAATCTGCTCGATACGTTGATAACGCCAAGCCCATATAGAGGGACTTACAAACTGAACCGTAGGAATGCCGGATTTCTTTAGTTTTTCCTCTAAACGCAAATTAAAATCAGGTGCATCTACCCCAACGAATACATCCGGCTGAGTAGCAATAGTCTGTTTTTTAAAGCCGTTATAAATAGAAACCAGACGTGGTAACTGTTTAAGTGCATCTATATAGCCAAACACCGATAAAGCATCCATGGGATAATTTAATTGTAGGCCTGCTGCTTGCATATGTGGCCCCCCAATACCATTGAATTGTAAATTGGGAGCCAAGCTTATCAAGCCTTGCATGACCCGAGAAGCGAGTAAGTCACCGGATGGCTCGCCGGCGACCATGGATACCTTATAACTCATTTGCTTTTTTTAGCGCCCTACGCCACGAGCAGAGGATTTAACAAAGAAGTCTACGAAAGGCTCTAGAATATCAGCAATGTCTTGTTCACTATTTTTTTGGAGATTACGGATAGCATCTACTGCATCATCAACTTTTAAACTTCTTAAATAGATATACTTATAAGCTTCTTTAATTGCTTGAATCTGAGTTGTTGAAAAACCACGTCTTCTTAAACCCTCGGAATTGATACCTGCAGGTTTATAAGGTTGACCTGCGCCTAAAACATAAGGTGGAATATCCTGACGAATTGCACTCATACCACCGGTCATGCTATGAGCTCCAATATTAGTAAATTGATGAGCAGCAGACAAACCACCGATAATAGCCCAATCACCAATATGAATATGACCAGCAAGTTGGATGCCATTTGACATCACAATTTCATTACCTAATTGGCAATCATGTGCAATATGCACATAAGCCATGATCCAGTTATTATTACCAATATATGTCGTACCGGAATCTTGAAGAGTACCGGTATTGATGGTAACAAACTCACGGAACATATTGCCATCACCTATTTCTAAGGCTGTATCCTCACCAGCATATTTTTTATCTTGAGGCATGCCACCAATAGAGCAAAAACGGTAAAAGGTATTGTTTTTACCAATAGACGAACGACCACTAACAATACAATGTTCACCAACTACGGAGCCCTCACCAATTGTTACGTTAGGTCCGATGATTGAGTATGCTCCAACTTGCACACTCTCGTGTAGCTGCGCTCCATCGTGAATAATTGCGGTAGGGTGAATATTAGCCATAAGAGCCTATATAAAAATCTAGTTTAAACAATATGCCTTTGCAAACTCAAAAAGTTACTCTTCAATTTTACGAATAGCACACATAATTTTAGCTGATGCTACGACATTATCATCGACATAAGCCTCTGCTGTATATTTGCAAATCACTTTACTGATACGATCTGCTTTGACCTTTAATACTAATTGGTCGCCCGGAACAACAGGTGTACGGAAACGTGCTCCGTCAATACCTACTAAATAATAGGCTGTTTTTTCACGGTCTAAAGACTCACCATCATCTGAGACAAAAGTAAATAAAGCAGCTGCTTGTGCTAATGCCTCAGTAATTAAAACACCTGGCATCACAGGCATATGAGGAAAATGTCCTTGGAAAAAAGGCTCGTTAATTGTGACGTTCTTAATTGCCACAATACTTTCACCAGGAATTATTTCTAATACTCTATCTACCAATAGAAACGGGTACCGGTGAGGTAGGCGCTCCATGATTGCGGCTATATCTAACTGCACTTCTTTACTCATCTTTCTTCCTGAAAACTACTATTTTTTAACTAATTATGTTTTTTTAGCAAAAGACCATAATTAGAGCTTTTTTTCTAATTCTTGTACTCTTCTGCGTAATTTATATAAATTTTTAATAGTTGCTGCATTTTTTTGCCACTCACTATGCTCTTCAATTGGATATGCAGAAGTATAGCGACCCGGTTTATTAATGCTCGACATAACACCTGTGGCACCTGAAATATGTACATCATCGGCCAATTCTAAATGTCCAGCAAGCATTGCAGCACCTGCTAAGGTGCAACGCTTACCAATAATACTAGAGCCAGCAATACCAACACATGCAGCCATTGCGGTATGATCGCCAATTACACAATTGTGACCGATCATAATATGACTATCTAACTTAACCCCGTTGCCTACTATAGTATCACTAAGTGCGCCACGATCGATTGCAGTACTTGCGCCGATTTCTACGTCGTTACCCACAACAACACGACCAAATTGGGCAATTCTACACCACGCTCCTTTTTCAACAGTATTATCAGGAGCAAACCCAAAACCTTCAGCGCCTAAGGTGGCGTGACTATGTAATAAACAACGGTCACCGATTTGAGTTCTGCGATACAGTGTGACATGAGGATAAAGCTTAGTGTCTGTACCAATGACACAGTTTTTAGCAATCACTGAGTGCGCTCCAATGACACTACCTTTACCAATCTTGACACCCTCTTCAATTACCACGTAAGGGCCAATAGCAACCCCATCAGCAATATCAGCTGACTCATCAATAATTGCGGTAGGATGGATCACCTTAGGGATAAGATCGATACGAGAGTCATCAAAGTATTGTGAAATACGCGCATATAAAAGATATGGGTCCTCACACGCAATAACCACAAACGGCACAGACTCTGGTAGTTTTTCAATACCTGCTTGTGGCAATATCACTGCACCAGCCTTAGTCTCCATAAGCAAATTAAACATACGCGGATTAGACAGAAAGCTAATCTGATTACATTCAGCATGAGACAGAGAGCCCAGACCTATTATATTTGGCATCCCCTGCTTATCATCCATCTTGAGGGAGTATGGGACCCCCTCAGTATTAACTTGCTCTAATAACAGGTCGAGCGGAAGACTAAGGTTATTTGACATAGCTATTATTTTTTATTTATCTAAAATTTCAATTACTTTATCTGTAATATCGATGCGTTCGCTAACTGTAACTGCATCTTGAAGAATCAAGTCATAAGACTCATCAGCTGCCAATTCATGGATAGCTGCATTAGCTTTTTCTACAATCGTAGAAAAAGCATCGTTACGACGACGATTAAAATCCTCTTGAAACTCACGACGCTTGCGTTGTAAATCTGTATCCAAGTCTGTCAGCTCTCGCTGAGCTTTAGTACGGTCAGCATCAGACATAACAGGGGCATTTTTTTCAAAATCTAAGTACTTGGTCTGTAAGGTTTCAGTTAACTGCTGCAACTCCTCATCTCGCTGACCAAACTCCTCTTCGATCTTTGCTTGAGCCTCTTGAGCCGGTTTGGAATCACGAAGAATTTTCTCAGTATTAACAAAACCGATTTTGATACCGTTAGCAGTAACATTTGTTTCTACTGCTGTTGCATCAGCTTCTTGAGCAATAACAGAAGGAACTATCGCAATAGAAGAAACTAACGTTGCTGATATTAAAACAGCCTGTAATTTGCGCAAAATAAAACTTTGATTTGACGTATTATTCATCTAAAGAACACCTCTGATTGAATTAATTTTTAAGTCGATGACTCATTTGTAAAGCAATATAATATTAAATTTAAAAAATCATCGTTAATATTTTTTTAACTGATTGTAACTGCGCAATCCTAGAAAGAAGTACCAATTTGGAATTGAAACTGCTGTTTCTTATCACCCTCTTTGGAGTTAATGGGATTAGCCCAAGATATCTCAAGTGGACCCATTGGGGACTGCCATGACAAGCCTATCCCCGCAGAAAAACGCCAATCACACGGCTCCGTTACAATCCCGCCATATTGGGCATTACCGGTATAACACTCTGATGCACCCGTTGTATCAATCTTACCTGCATCAGCAAAAAGGAACCAGCGTAAGGTTCGATCCTGATTTGTACCCGGAAACGGCAGATATAACTGTACATTTGCTAAGACACGACTGGAGCCACCAAGAAAGTCTCCAGACCAAGGATCTCGAGGACCTAGTGACGAACCATCATAACCGCGGACTGAACCGATACCACCAGCATACATATTTTTAATTACTGGAAATGGATCAGAACCACTAAATGCACGACCATAATCGACTGATGCATTAAATGCAAGGGTAAAACTGTCGCCTAAAGGCAAATAATATTGCCCAGCTGCACTAGTTACCCAATAATTCAAATCACCGACACCAACAACCGCATCTAAACTAGTGCGATAACCACGCGTAGGTGCCAGTGCACTATCACGCGTATCTTTAGCCCAGCCCACATTGAAAAGTACGGTATTTGTAGATTCACCGTAGTGCTCAACATAGTCACGATATGCTTCTGGAATAACAGTATACTCTGCCTCCAAGCTACCTCGTGCAGGCAAAGTGACTCGGTTGTGTTCATAGGTCGCACCCATAAAAACACGATCATGCTCAGAAATAGGCACACCAAAATTCATACCGAAACCATAGGTACGAACCTTATAGGTTCTCTCGTCTTGATCATACACATAGTCGTTGTATGGTCGGTGCTCACGGAAATACAATGAGGTAGTACGACTAATACCGCTACTCGTGAAATAAGGATCTGTATGGTGAATCACAGCTGAACGATTATAGCGACCGGTATTAATTTGCAACCCTAGGTTAGTACCTGAACCAAAAATATTATCCTGATTAATTCCGCCCATGAAGGATAACTTGTCGCTCGAACCATAGCCAACTCCCAAATTAATCAAGCCGGTAGGCTTTTCTTTAACGTTGACATTAATATCAACCTGATCATTTGTTCCTGGAACGGCGCTTTGAGTCAAATCGACCGTATTAAAATAACCTAATCGGTCAATACGGTCTCTAGAAGCATCAAGTCTAGCCTCATCATACCAAGCAGACTCCTGCTGACGTATTTCACGACGAATCACTACATCTCGTGTGCGTACATTGCCACCAATATTGATACGACGGACATAGATACGGTTACCTGGGTTTACAAAATAAGTCACATCGACTTGATTTGTTTCAGGGTCTGTGACTGGCACGACATTAACTTGTGCTAGCGCATATCCCAGCTCACCTAATCGAGACTCGATACGACGTACAGTTTCTTCTGAGCGTCTGTTACTATAGACTTGCCCATCGCTTTGTACAATAAGCCCTCTTAACTCGTCATTCAGTCCTAGTAAATCACCGGCTAACTGTAGCTTACGAATGGTATACGGACTACCCTCATCTACAGTAAAGTTGAGCGTAATATCCTGACGATCTGTCGAAATGCTAACTTGTGGCTCACTAATATAAAAATCAAGATAACCGCGATCTAAATAAAAGTTTCGTAAGTTTTGCGTGTCACTTTCTAGACCTTCACGGCTGAATCGGTGACTACCAGTAAACCATGTCATGTAGCCTGGGGTAGTTTGCACCATCTGTTTACGCAATGTAGATGAACTATAAGTCTCATTGCCTACAAAATTAATATCAGCAATGCTAGCGCGACCACCCTCTTGGATCTGAAAACTAACACCGACACGATTGCCTGGTAACGGAGTTAACGTATGGTCAATAGTGGCACCATAGTGCCCTTTAAGAATATATTGTGAACGTATTTCCTCTTTTGCTCTATCTAATGTCGCTGGGTTAAGCGCACGACCTTCTCCAAATCCCACCTGCAATAATGAAGTATTTAAATCCTTATCATTAAAAGCATTCATACCTTCATATATTAGTGAACTGACAATCGGTCGCTCAACCACTTGAACATCAACAATACGATTTTGCGTACTGATATTTACATCATCAAATAAACCTGTAGCGTACAAACGTTGTACAGTGTCTGTGGCCTGATCTTCCGTAAAAGTACCTCCGACTCCTACCGGTAAATAGCTAAAGACCATCCCCGGCTCTGCACTTTGTAAACCAGTAACACGAATATCCTGCACAACAAATGGTGAAAAAGCTAAAGCTTTCAATGGCACGAGTAAAGACAAAGAAAGAGCTGTTAAATTCGATGCTAAGGATTTTTTGTTATGGGCAAGGTTTCGGCGTATACGCATTAACAATCCTTTAATTTTAAGAAAACTGCCGACAAATATTATCCGACAGGACCATACTAAAAAGTTAAAAATATTATTTTAAGACAAATCTAATACTTATGTCTGTAAAGTCTATAGATGAGTAAAACTACTCAATTATGCCACCGTTCAAGTGCGATTTTAGTTTTTTTTATAAAAGTCTAAAAATATCACTAGTAAAGGCAAGCACCATTAGTAGCAGTAATATAGCATAGCCTGTCGCATGCACATGACGTATTATATTTTCAGATAAAGGCTTACCACGGACTCCTTCAATTGCGCAAATTACCATCTGCCCTCCATCAAGGGCTGGAATAGGTAGTAAATTAAGCACCCCAATACTAAGACTAATTAAGGCAATAAAAGAAATAAAAGGCCAAACACCGGCTTCTGCAACTTTACCGGAGTAATCGGCGATAGTGATGGGACCACTTAAATTACGCCAAGAAACATCACCAGTAATAATTCGCCCCACTACTTTGATAGACATAGCAGCTAATTGATAGGTTTTCTCGACTGCCTTACTAAAACTTTCGACAACACCATACCTAACAGTCATGGTGGGTAGATCAGCAGACAAACGCATACCAGCACGACCAAAACTTTGTCCATCTTGAGTGATAAGATCTGGACTCAATAAAATAGATAAATCAGTTCCTTTACGATCAACAGATAAGCAAAGGCTTTGCCCAGGGTTATCTCTAAATGCTGCCATTAGAGCAGTCATACTAAATATATCGTTAACTGGTTGTTCAGGCTGCATTTGCTCGCAAAAACCATTGATGATATCCCCATCAATCAACCCTGCCTTAATGGCAGCACTGTTAGCCAATACCTCAACAACCCTGACTCGAGAAGTATCAATAGCTAAACCGTTTTCAGACATTAAATTGCGATTTTCTAAACTGCCACTAACAGGTTCAAACTGGATAGTTAATGACTCTTGAGGATAAGAAGCTAGTTGTCGCTCTAAGTCTTGAACATGTTGAGGTAAATTTTGACTGTCTAAATTGCGGATAACACTTAATGTTGCATCGCGACCAAAATGAATAGGGTCTAATAACGCTTCATTTAATTGAGACCAACCATATACCGCAGAACCATTAACCGCTGTAATCAAATCATGATGACGCAACCCTGCGTTAGCTGCGGCTGATGCTACTGGTGGCTCTCTCAAGACTGCTATGACCTCTTGCTCGCCCTTTAGATTGATACCTGTATAAATTAAAATAGCTAATATAAAGCTAAACAACGGTCCGGCAGCATAAACTACAAAGCGATGCCAAGGAGTCACTTCTTCTATCGTTTTACCAGGTAAGCCTGTAGAACTAGCCACAAGTTGACTGTAATTTTCCGAGGCGATGGATAATGGTTTAACATAACCACCTAACGGCAAAGCGCTAAGAGCCCACTCACAACCACGGCGATCAACTCGCTTATAAATAACGCGACCAAAACCTAGTGAAAAGCGTTCAACATGAATACCGAAAACACGACAGGCCAAATAATGTCCCCACTCGTGAAAAACGACGACAACACTAATGGTAATTAAAAAACTAATGATGGTTGTTAACATGAAATTTTTTCTAAAAGCCTAGATAAAATGCTGTAATTGCTCTGATGACTTGGCTCTGACCTCTTCGTCAAAGGCATAAACCGCTTCAATTGAGTCTATCCCTTCACTCCAGTTTTGCTCTAGCATCGAATCTATAAGGCAAGGAATATCGGTAAATTTTATCTTATTATTCAAAAAGGCATCAACGGCCACTTCATTACTACCATTGAGTACAATCGTGCTCTCCTGCCCTGCTGCTGAGGCTTGATATGCTAGCGATAAACAAGGATAACGTTGTAGGTCAGGTAGTTTAAAGTTTAACTGTGTAAATTGACTAAAGTCGAACTCTTTGCACTGATTAGTAACGCGGTCAGGATATGCTAAAGCATGAGAAATTGGAATACGCATATCTGAATTACCAAGTTGAGCCAAAATTGAACCGTCACAATAATGCACCATGGAATGTACCGTACTCTCAGGATGTACTAAGACCTTAATTTGCTGCAAAGGTATATTGAATAACCATCTAGCCTCGATAACCTCAAGGCCTTTGTTAAGCATGGTTGCAGAATCAACTGAAATCTTTCGACCCATAGACCAATTGGGGTGTTTGCAGGCTTGCGCTGGCGTGACAGCATCTAACAAGCTAATATCTGTATCTCGGAATGGTCCACCAGAAGCGGTTAAGATGATTTGCTTAACCTGCTCATGATTGATTGGGTTAGGTAAGCACTGAAAAATAGCGTTATGCTCACTATCAATGGGTAATAGCTCAGCGCCACTTTGCTTGACGGCCTTCATAAAAAGCTCGCCTGAAGCTACTAAAGCCTCTTTATTAGCGAGCAGTATACGCTTACCAGCCTTAGCTGCTGCATAAGCTGAAGCTAGACCTGCTGTACCGACTATCGCACAAACGACTGTATCAACCTCAGCATCTGTGGCTGTATCCGTCAAGGCTTGAGTGCCAATACGTAACTCTGGTAAATCATGAGTGCTAGGCCATGCAGCAAGAAATCTTTGCTTAGCCTCTTGGTTAGGCAAAATTAATACGCTGGGTCTATGCTTTAGACTCAATTCAACTAGTTTATCAACTTGACTAAAGGCACTCATAGCATAGACCTCAAAATCGTCTGGATGAAGTGCAATCACATCCAATGTACTATCACCGATTGAGCCAGTAGCACCGAATAAACAGATACGTTGAGGTTTGGCCATGTCTAAAACTCCAAAATTCTCTTAAACTAAGAAAATGTACATTAATAAGAAAGTCATTGGCGTTACCACCAAAACTGAATCCAATCGGTCCCAAACCCCACCATGGCCTGGCAAAATATTACTCGAGTCTTTCAGACCTGCTCGACGTTTCATTAGCGACTCATATAAATCACCGATAATTGAGTAAATAGTTAAAATCACCGCACTGAACAAAACTAGTAATAAATTGCTATGCTTTAATAAGATGCCGCCAAAGGAAGTAGGGCTTAAATAAGCGCTTATTACTACCCATAATGTGGCAGCCACTATGCCACAAATCGCTCCAGAACGTGTTTTGCCAGGACTAATACCCGGAGCCAACTTAGCCCCACCAAAATGACGTCCACCAAAATAAGCAAAACTGTCAGCAAACCAAATTAGGATTAAATATGAAAATACAAACCAAGAACCCAGATACTGCACAAAGATAATGAGAGACAGTGCACCCGCTGATACCGCAATTAAGCCAAATATAGTATGGAAAAAATAATTTTCTTTGTATTCAGTTTGCTCTTTTTTCAACACTAAAGGGATAATAAAAAGCCAAATTACACTACTAATAATGCATAAAAACAAATTTAAACGTATGAGGCCTGTATCAGCAAATTCTGAGTTAACTACGCCATATTCACCACGAGTAACAAGACTAAAACTAAGATACACTACGATAGCCGTCAACGCGCCAGTTGTCATAAAAGCTATTTTTGTGAAACGCTTGTCTAAGCTAATTCTCCACCACTCTGCCAACGTTAGGCCAGATGCGATGACACAAAAAATTGCAAAATACACACTTTGCCGTAATGACAGTAAAAACATTAAAATCAATACCAACACGACTGCTGTAATCAGGCGCTCTCGCAACATATAACTCTCAATAGTATAGGAAATTATTTTAATAGTTGAGCGCTAGTTTGACCAAAGCGACGCTCACGACTTGCGTACCAGTCCATAGCCTCATCAAGATGCTTGTCTCTAATATCTGGCCAGTATATAGGTGTAAAATATAGTTCCGTATATGCTAATTGCCAAATTAAAAAATTAGAGATTCTCTGCTCACCGCCGGTTCGAATAAATAAATCAGGCTCTGGTGCCCACGACATACTGAGGTACTTATCAAACTCAAGCTCATCAACAAGGTGTTCTGGATGTGCACCGTGCTCCTGCATATAACGTTGAAAAGCACTCAAAATATCCCAACGACCACCATAATTAGCTGCAACCGTTAGATGCATTGAATCATTGCCTTTAGTTAACTCCTCTGCCTCTAAAATTAGCTCACGAATTTGAGCATTAAAAGCAGAAAGATCACCAACAACCTTCAAGCAAATATTGTTTTTATGTAATGTTTTGACCTCTTTTTGCAAAGAGCGCACAAAGAGTCGCATTAATAAATCAACCTCGTCTTGAGGACGACGCCAATTTTCAGAGCTAAAACTAAATAACGTCAGATACTTAATTCCCTTACGTCCACAGTAACGTACGATCCGGCGTACAGCACCAATCCCACGCAAATGACCGGCAGTACGGGGCAAGTGTCGTGCAGTTGCCCAACGGCCATTACCATCCATAACGACTGCCAAATGCTGTGGAATTGCAGAAACTTCAGGTACTGCCTGTGTTGAACTAATTTTGGACTTCGACACTAAACCCCTCACTTAATTAACAACTGTTATGGTTAAACAGTCATTACCTCTTCTTCTTTACGACTAATTAAGCTATCAATCTCAGTAACAAACTTATCAGTAAGCTTTTGCACTACATCCTGATAGCGACGCTCATCGTCTTCAGATATTTCTTTATCTTTGACTAGGTTTTTGAGATTATCATTAGCTTCGCGACGCAAATTACGAATTGCCACCTTAGAATCTTCGCCTTCAGCGCGGACCACTCGTGTTAACTCACGTCGACGATCCTCAGTTAACGCAGGCATTGGTACACGAATCACATCACCTAATGGCACAGGGTTTAAGCCTAAATCTGACTCTCTAATTGCTTTTTCTACAACAGAGATCATGTTCTTTTCCCAAGGCTGTACGCTAAGTGCACGAGCATCAATTACGTTAACATTTGCCACTTGGCTAATTGGTACCATCGAACCATAATAATCAACTTGCACATGATCTAACAAACCCGGACTTGCACGGCCAGTACGAATCTTACTTAGGTTAGTTGATAAATTTTCAATCGATTTACTCATACGGTCTTCAGCCGATTTAATTATCTCACTTGTACTCATTATTTTCTCTAATTATTAAATATTAAACATGAACTAAGGTACCTTCATCCTCACCGCGAATAACGCGTTCTAAGGCACCGCTTTTGTTAATAGAAAACACATTAATCGGTAATTTTTGATCGCGACATAAAGCAAATGCGGTAGCATCCATGACCTCAAGACGTTTAGAAATCGCCTCATCAAAACTAATGCTACTATAGCGTGTAGCTTTTGGATCCTTATTAGGATCTGCACTATAAATACCATCAACCTTAGTAGCCTTCAATACAATTTCGGCACCTATTTCAGCGCCTCGTAAGGCAGCAGCAGTATCGGTAGTAAAGAATGGATTACCAGTACCACCAGCAAAAATTACTACCTTTTTCTCTTCAAGGTAACGAAGAGCTTTGGGACGAATATAAGGCTCTACGACCTGATCGATATTAATAGCAGACTGAACTCGAGCAACGACTCCGTGCCCCTTTAGAGCATCCTGGAGTGCTAAAGCATTCATAACAGTCGCCATCATCCCCATATAATCAGCAGTAGCTCTATCCATCCCCTGAGCGCCAGGCGCTACACCGCGGAAAATATTACCACCACCAATCACAATCGCTAATTCAACTCCCATCTTAGCAATTTCAGCAACGTCTTGGGTCATGCGAGAAATAGTTTGGCGGTTAATGCCAAAAGAGTCTTCCCCCATTAACGCTTCACCTGAGAGTTTTAATAACACTCGTTTATAAGCAATTTCACTAGTCATTTTCGCACCATATAAAAAGAATCGCCCTATTTTATCAAAGTTTGAGAAGCTAATAGGAGCATGCATAAAAAAACCGAGATCTAATCGACCTCGGTTTTATTGTTATTAGAAACTATTTAAAACAACGATTCCAATAACTTACTCAATACTATAGAGAAGCTTGAGCAGCGGCAACTTCAGCAGCAAAGTCTTCTTCTTTTTTCTCGATACCTTCACCAACAACAAAGATAGCGAAATTTTTAACAGAAGCATTGTTAGCTTTAAGCATTTGCTCAACAGTCTGTTTATCATCTTTAACGAAAGGCTGAGAAACTAAAGCAACCTCTTTTAAGAACTTCGCAACAGAGCCTTCAACAATTTTCTCGATGATGTTAGCAGGCTTGCCGTCTTCCTCTGCTTTTTGCTTAGCAACAGAACGCTCAGTTTCAATTAGCTCAGCAGGAACGCCATCAGCATCTAAAGCTTGTGGGCGAGTAGCCGCAACGTGCATTGCTAAATCTTTACCAACTTCATCTGATCCGCTATAGTCGACCAATACTCCGATACGACCACCGTGGTTGTAAAGTGATAATTTATCTTCAGTATCAAAACGCTTGAAGCGACGAACTGCTAAATTCTCACCAATTTTACCAACTAAAGCAGCACGTACAGATTCAACAGTACCATCACGGAATGCTGTAGCATTTAAAATTTCAAGATCTGCTGGGTTAGTTTCAACAACTAGCTTGGTTATATCATTAACAAAGTTAATGAAGTCATCATTTTTAGAAACGAAATCTGTCTCGCAGTTAACCTCAACCAATGCGCCTGTTTTAGCGTCATCAGCAACGTAAATGCCGACTAAACCCTCAGCAGTAACTCGGCTAGCAGCTTTGCTGGCTTTATTACCTAATTTAACACGCAAAATTTCTTCTGCACGAGCCATATCGCCATCAGCTTCAGTCAAAGCCTTTTTGCATTCCATCATAGGTGCATCAGTCTTTTCACGAAGTTCTTTCACCATTGCAGCGGTAATTGCAGCCATGTAATTCTCCAAAATAAAAAAAGCCCCGTTTAGTAGTGACGGGGCCATTCATTGTCTCTAATCCGAACAGCCCAACTGTTCTAATGAATCTACCTTAATAAAGTGACAATATTAAGGCAAAAAACGCTCAAGTAAATAAATTACTCTTCAGAAGCTTCTTCTGCTTCTTGAACTACTTCCTCAATAGCCTCTTCAGCTTGCTGCTCTTCCTGAAGCATTTCGACTAAAGCACCATCACGAGCTTCGCGACCGGCGATAACAGCATCAGCAACGCCACGTGCGTATAGAGCAATAGCTTTAGCAGAGTCATCATTACCAGGAATAACATAATCGATATCATCAGGAGAATGGTTAGTATCGACAATACCAACAATCTTAATACCTAGAGTACGTGCTTCTTGAATAGCAATTTTGTGGTAACCGACATCAATTACGAAGAGCACGCTAGGCAATTTAGCCATATCTTTAATGCCGCCGATTGATTTTTCAAGCTTATCTAGCTCGCGGCTGAACATAAGTGCTTCTTTTTTGCTCATTAGCTCAGTACTACCATCGGCCTCAGCAGCTTCCATATCTTTTAAGCGTTTAATTGACGACTTAACAGTTTTAAAGTTAGTCATCATACCGCCCAACCAACGATTATTAACGTATGGTGAGCCAGAACGAGCAGCCTCTTGAGCGACGATGTCGCGAGCAGCGCGCTTAGTACCTACAAAAAGAATCTCTTCACCACGAGCTGCAGAGGCGCGTAAGAAGTCCATTGCTTCGATGTACTTTTGAACAGTTTTTTCTAAGTTAACGACGTGGATTTTGTTGCGCTGACCGAAAATGTAAGGAGCCATTTTCGGGTTCCAGTAACGAGTCTGGTGGCCAAAGTGCACACCGGCTTCTAGCATTTCACGTAATAATGACATATGATTATCTCCAAAGGGTTTGGTCTTGTGTGTACTCAGGATCGGCATAGACAAAATCCGCAAAAAACGAAGCCTAAACCAACACCCCTGGGTGGTACACACGCGATTTAAAATAAAAAGAGGTTTTCCAGTAGTAAGAAACTAATACAAGCGAGTAGCCTCTACCTTTCTTTTATTAATTAATTACTTAATATCTAGTAGCTTCGAATCTATTAGCTTCTAATTACTAGAAATATCACTGAGAAAATAAAGTGTATAATTATATACGATTGTTAAACATTTTGGAAACGATTTAATGGCAACTATAAAAAACATTGACGATATTGCTAAAGTTCGTCGCGCGGCTCAGACAGCGGCGGGTATTTTAGATTACTTAACCCCGTATATTAAAGCAGGCATCACTACCGCTGAAATTGATCGTCTAACCACTGACCGTATTGTAGAGTTAGGTATACGTTCTGCCACTATCGGTTATGGACATCCACCCTTCCCTGGTTCTATTTGCACGTCAGTTAACCACGTTGTATGTCACGGCATTCCAAGCGATAAAAAGCTTAAAGATGGCGATATTATTAACTTAGATATTACGATTGAACAAGACGGTTGGTTCGGCGACACTAGTCGCATGTTTATAATTGGTAAGCCCTCAATCTTAGCCCGTCGCCTAGTTGAGACAACATATGAGTGCATGTGGCAAGGCATCCGCGCTGTTAAACCTGGCGCCACACTAGGTGACATTGGTCACGCTATCCAAAGTCACGCAGAAGCAGCTGGATTTTCAGTTGTACGTGATTACTGTGGCCACGGTATTGGTGAGGTTATGCACGAAGAGCCACAAATACTTCATTATGGTAAGCCAGGCACCGGTCTAAAATTAGTTAAGGGTATGGTTTTTACTATTGAACCAATGATTAATGCTGGTAAGCTTCAGACGTCTGTTCTTGGCGATCAATGGACTGTAGTAACTAAAGATCGTAGTCTCTCTGCTCAGTGGGAACATCAACTGATAGTGACTGATGATGGCTATGAGGTTTTATCCACGTCACCCGGCATGCCTGAACCTCCGGCCGAATAAACTGCTATGAAATTCACCGAAAAAAGCCTAGAACTAAAGGAAAAACTACGTCACCACTATACTCAAGCAATATCACTGTATAAGCAGGATCGTAGCAGACCTGATGAGTTACTTATTAGTTTGCGCAAGATCGTTGATCGCATTCTAAAAGAAATGGTCATTTATAAACCTCTTCCTAAGCATGCATCCTTATGTGCTGTTGGAGGATATGGTCGCGGTGAATTATACCCTTGCTCAGATATTGACTTATTGATACTACTTAAGCAATCACCATCACTAGCTGAGCAAGAGTTATTAGAGGTTTTTATTGCTGCGCTTTGGGATCTTGGCCTTGATGTTGGTCATAGTGTACGCACCATTGATGAGTGCCTAGAAGAAGCACGCAAAGACGTTACAACTGAGACTGGTCTACTAGAATCACGTTTGATTGCTGGCGACAAAAGTAACTATCAAGCACTACAAAAACGTTTCAAACAGCAATTAAATCCAGCTTCTTTTTATCGGGCTAAGGCATTAGAGTATAGACAAAGACACAAACGCTATGCTAATACACCCTATGCTTTAGAACCAAATTGCAAAGAATCGCCTGGAGGTCTTCGTGACATTCAGCTAATTAACTGGATTGCTCGCGCTGCAGGAATCACTCCCTCATGGCATCGCTTAGTCAACGCTGGATTCATGACTGAAAATGAAGCCTTGCAAATGAAAACAGCTGAAAGCAATTACCAACGGCTACGTATTGAACTACATTTATTAAATAAAAAAAATGACGATCGTTTACTGTTTGATGCTCAAATCGCATTAGCTAAAGAGTTAGGTATTCAATCTGAGCAAAGTAAGCGCTCTAGCGAACTACTTATGCAAATGTATTACCAAGACGCTCGAACGGTATATGTTATCAGTGGATTTATATTACAAATATTTGAGAGTTACTTCTTTGAGAATCAACAACATCAAGAGGAATTATTAGAAGAAGACTTTAAAATAATCGGTGATGAGCTTGATGTTATTTATGAGGATACCTTTCAGCGCAAGCCACAATTATTACTTAAAACATTTTTAGTCTATCAGCAAAACTCACAAATCCAAACTATCTCCGTCAGAACCCAACGATTAATTTGGGATTCAGTTGACCGTATCGACGATCAGTTTAGAAATAATCCGGTCAATCATTGGCTCTTCTTACAAATTTTGCAACAACCTAGTCGCATCGTACAAAGCCTGCGTATGATGAACCTTTTAAATGTTCTACCTGCATATATACCAGCATTTAACAAGGTAGTAGGACAAATGCAACATGATTTATATCATGTCTACACAGTAGACGAGCACACCCTCATGGTAATCCGCAATATACGCCGTTTTACGATGATTGAATTTGCCGATGAAAACCCCCTAGCTCATCAAGTTATGGAGAATTTTGAAGATCGATGGCTATTATATATTGCTGCCTTATTTCATGACATTGCTAAAGGTCGAGGTGGTGACCATTCAGTTCTAGGCGCTGATGATGTCGTAATGTTTGCTAGACTACACAATTTACAAGAAAAACATGTCGAATTCTTAAGATTTTTAGTAGCTGAGCACCTCCTCATGTCAAATGTCGCTCAAAAAAGGGATCTCTCCGATGAGGAGGTCATTCGCGCCTTTGCTGCCAAGGTAGGTAAACAAAGTCGTTTAGCCGCACTCTACCTCCTGACAGTCGCCGATATTCGTGGTACCAGCCCAAAGGTTTGGAATAACTGGAAGGCCAAACTTATTGAAAACTTATATTATCTCTGCTCCAGCGCATTAGGCGATAATAGCTTTAATCGTAGTCAGATTTTGGAGCTACGCAAGAAAGAAGCCAAAGCACTGATTAAGGCTAAGGGCATGACTAGCGAACAGCGTGATCTATTTTGGTCAAAGATGGATAATGCTTACTTTTTAAGACATGAAGCAGATGATATCGCTTGGCATACACTCAACCTTTTTGAACATACGGATACAGAGCAAGCTATCGTCCGTGCAAGAGCGACTGATAGAACTGACTCTATGCAAATCTTGGTATTTATCAAAGACCAAGATGCTTTATTTGAACGCATAGCTTCTTATTTTCATGAGCAACAAATTAACGTCTATGAAGCACAAATTCATACAAGCTTAAATGGTTATGCCTTAGATAGCTTTTTAGTTGAAAGCCCACGTTTTATTGGTGACTCAACTACATTTGAAAAAAAAATAGAAAAGAACTTAGCGGCCAAGTTAGATTTAGCACATCCCCTAGCAGTACCTGATATTGATAATGACATTCTACCAACCACCTCACCAGGTCAACGTCGCTCACGAAGCTTTCCGGTTAGACCGAGAATACAATTAGACCGTGAAGAAAGTGGTCGTTACTGGCGGCTACAGGTAAATACTACTGATACACCTGGCATACTTTATAGCTTGGCTCATATATTTAGTCAATTTAAACTAAATTTACGAATGGCACGTCTGCTAACATTAGGTGAACGAGTTGAAGATATTTTTATTATTGAAGGCCCGTTTTTAGAAAACCAACAATCACAACTTAACTTTGAACGTGCTATTATTGATGTTTTAAACGAGCTGCTTCCAACAACTTCTAATTCAGTTAAAAATTGATGTTCTATATCGCTACAATGCTGAGTAGCTTTCTTTTAGTGCTCGGTACCTTATTGCCAATACTTAACCCACTGTATGTGACGCCTATTTTCTGGAGCATGACAACAGGAACGTCTAAAGAAGTACGTCGCTTCATTGCACGTAAGGTGGGAATTTATGTTTTTGTTGTGCTCTTGGTTTCGACTTTATTTGGTAATTTATTTCTTAAAATGTTTGGTATCTCCATCCCTATTGTACAACTAGCAGGCGGACTTATCGTAGTACATGCAGGTTGGAGATTATTAAATGCTGAGGATCCTGATAGTGGTCACCATGAAAAACTAGCTGATGATTTTAGTATCGAAAAAGCAAAAGCCAATATATTTTATCCATTGACCTTCCCGCTTACAGCGGGGCCAGGCGCTATTGCTGCTGCTATTACTGTGGGGGCTTCTTTGCAAACAGGCGTTAGTAGCGAGCAGCTATTCTCTGTTATTGGTATTACCATAGGCTGTTTTTTAATTGGCTTTTTACTCTATCTTTCCAATCGTTTTGCCGTTACAATTATGACCAAAATGGGTGAAACAGGCATGGCAGTAGTCATGCGTTTAATCGCTTTTTTACTCATTTGCATTGGCATACAGATTATGTGGAATGGTATATTTGAGTTAGTGATGAATCTCCAACTTTCCACACAGACCTAATTTTAATTATTTGTATATGACTCAACGTGTCTTACTTAATATCATCGCTTTAGCCTGCTTAGGCTCTGTGACTTTTGCATTATATAGCCAACACGTGCTAGGTATGCTGCCATGTGCTTGGTGCGTACTTCAACGTCTTATTTTTATCGGCATTGCAATTGTTTGTCTATTAGTCAATTTCTCATACTCGGTGATTTACCGAAAAGTACTGACACTATTTGCTGCAGGTTTATCTGTTGGTGGAGTAATTGCTGCGTGGTATCAATACTCAGTTGCAAGCGTCAGTTTTTCGTGTGATATGACCTTTGCAGATGTATTTATGTCGCGCCAAACCGGACTTGATGCTGCGGTACCTTGGCTATTTGGTATCTACGCTACATGCATGGATGCTGCAATAGAGCTATTTGGAGTCGAATATGCTTTATGGGCATTAATGCTATTTGCTACTATGACCATTATTTTAGTGTTAAGCCTATTTAGAAAGTCTTAACATCCAAATGGATCAACGCCACAAATACACTTTTAAACAATTCCAATATCCCAGTGAACGTGGTAACAAGTCACGCACTCATGATGTGGGTACTAGTCATTGATATTTTTATAGCTGTCTTATGACTAAGGGCATACTGTAGAGCCAAACTATTGAAGCGTGTAGCTCTACACGAGATAAAGTTGATACTACCCTACCCCACAATTGAAATGAGGCGCTCGACTTCAGCCTCTCAATCGTTGAATCAACTAGATAAATATAAGGAGTGAATTATATTCACTCCTTTATCCTTATTTTGTTAAGAATACATCGCCTGTAACATAATCCCCATCAAAACAAGACGCCTCAAAGCGATCAATTTTTGGATTAATATCAGCAATAGATGTCTTTAAATCATTCAAATCTTGGAAAACTAACGCATCTGCACCAATTTCTTGTGCTATCTGTTCAGTTGTTTTGCCATAAGCAATTAATTCATTTTGATCAGGCATATCAATACCATAAAAATTAGGATAACGAACTGCTGGCGCCGCTGACGCAAAGAAAACCTTATTAGCACCGGCATGTCTAGCCATCGCCACAATTTCACGACTGGTCGTGCCACGAACAATTGAGTCATCAACTAAAAGAATATTTTTATCTTTAAACTCAATTCGCATTGGATTAAGCTTTTGGCGCACAGATTTTTTGCGTACTGCCTGTCCCGGCATAATGAACGTTCGGCCAATATAGCGATTTTTGATAAAGCCCTCACGGTAAGGCAAATCAAGAGTCGACGCTAACTCCATACCGGCAGGTCTGGAAGAATCAGGAATCGGCATCACCACATCTATTTCAGATAGACGTAATTCACGAGCCAACTTCTTAGCTAGTAGATCACCCATACGTAAGCGGCAATTATAGACATTGACACCATCGATTGTAGAATCAGGGCGCGCAAAGTAAACATACTCAAAAATACAAGGACTTAACGTAGCATTATCTGCACAGAAACGAGAGTGCAGCTTACCCTCTAAGTCAATGAACACTGCCTCACCTGGCGCTATATCTCGTACAAAATGGAAGCCAATCCCCTCAATTGCCACTGACTCGGAAGCAACTATCCACTCCACCCCTTCAGCAGTTTCCTGAGTTCCTAAACATAAAGGACGGATACCATTAGGATCTCTAAAAGCTAATAAGCCGTAGCCAGCAATTTGCGCAATAACAGCATAGGCACCTTTGACACGTCGATGCACGGCAGTGACAGCATCAAATACCTCACCAACTTGAAGGCTACTGCTTTTACTTAGCTCATATAACTCATGAGCAAAAACATTTAATAACACCTCACTATTAGAGCTAGTATTAATATGACGGCGGTCATGTTTAAACAAAGATTCTCTCAATTCACTTGAATTAGTAAGATATCCATTATGTGTAAAAGTAATGCCGTAAGGAGCATTAACATAAAAGGGCTGCGCTTCTTCTTCAGCGTCATTTGCAACACTGCTGCTTGAAGGGTATCGTACCTGACCAATGCCGCTATTACCGGGCAAAGAACGCATATTGCGCGTTCGGAAAACATCTCGCACCAGACCACGAGCTTTGAAAATATGAAACTGATTATTTTGATAAGTAGCTATACCTGCGGCATCCTGACCACGATGCTGTAAAAGCAACAAACCGTCATAAAGCAATTGATTAACTGGTGAGCAACCGTGAATACCAATAATACCGCTCATGAAAATACACCTAAAAATAATAGTTAATTTTAAATTAAATTAATAAGGTAAATATACTGCAATACCTTCAGGTAACCAAGTTTTAATCTGCCTAATTGCATCGACTGCCATATGAGCAAAATTAGACTCAACCCACCAAGTTTCACGTGGTAAAGCACTCCAACCGGCAATTAAAACAAGAATTAAAACAATAATAACACCACGTAAAATCCCGAATAAAAAGCCGAGCCCTCTATCAGCGGAACCTAAACCAGTTACATCTAATAATGCCCCTAGTGTTTTATTTAAAAGCCCTAATACTAATAAACAGGCAATAAATACAAGAAAATAAGCTAATCCTACGGTCAATACAGCCTGATCAACGTAGCGGGACAACATAGGGATTAGATTCGGTCCCCACCAAATTGCGGCCAAAAAGCTTAAGATATAAGCTAATAACGAAAAAACCTCTTTGAGGAATCCTCGCAGTAAGCCTAAAAGACCAGAGGCGAGAATTATCCCCAAAACAATATAATCAAAAGGAGACATAACTAAAGTAGTTGCTAAAGACTAACGGATTAACGGCCTGTCACAAAGCTATCACTAAAATTCAAAGCACGTAACCTAGTTTGAGCTGCTTGCGCAGCCTCTTTACTAGAAAATGGACCTACGCGCAAACGAAATACTTGCTTATCATTGACTGTAGCACTTTGAATATAGGCATTGGACACACCAGAGTTTCTTAAACGGTCGCGCTGAGTTCTAGCGTCACCAGAACTAGAGTAAGACGCAACCTGCAAACTAAACTCACTACTACTTGCTGCAATCGCAGGCACACTAGCGGTAGGCTTAGCTTTTCTACCTTCAAGAATGGCTAACGCTTGACTGCCATCATCGGTACGTTTATTACTAGCTGTTGCTGAAGCTTGTTTCTTTTTCTCTTGCTCAGCCTTTGCAGCTGCTGCTCTAGCTTGTTCACGTTGGGCACGCTCTTTATTAATGGCTTCTTGCTCTGCAAGTGCTCTAGCCTCTGCTGCTTCTACTTCACTTTGTTCAGCTGTGGACTCAGCAATAGAAAGGCCAGAAGAATCCACATTACCAGTAGCTTCATCACCGCGTTCTTCGTCTGATAATGTACCATCAATTGCTAAAGGACTATCTATACTTTCTCCGGATAAAAGCCCACCCTCCGCTATGGATAAACCATCATTCTGTGTTTCTGCTAACCCCTCAAACTCCTCCAACACATCAGAGTCACTTGGTGTTTCCACTCGTGTTGAGCTTTCAACCACTAAACTACCTTGTCCAATATTAGAGTCAGGCGCAATTAATGGTGCACTAGTAATCACGTTTTTACTAGTATCCTCACCTGTTTTAAGAATAAACGGCAAAAAAATAATTGCTGCTATAACTAAAATCACTGAACCAAGCAGACGATTACGTGATTTAACACGTTGCTCTCTCATATCACGCTCATTTTGATATCGATCTTGCTCTCGAGAGTTAGTACGTTTTTGCTCGTATTGAGCACTTGTTCGTTGACTTTTACCTGAACCGAATAATGCCATATTTCTTATAATCCTTAGATTAATTCGATGATTGTAGATGCTCTAATACATCTGCTACTGTTAAAAATGAACCAAAAACGACTATCCTATCTTCGAGTTGGCTGCGCTCTTTAGCCATATCGTAGGCTAAGCGAGGAGACTCAAAGACCTCAACCTTTGGTAAACCGTCTTTATCTTTTGGTATTAAATGATTTATTTTATCAGCTAATTCCTCTCCTGAGAGTCCACGCTCACCAGGTAAAGTAGCACAATACCAATAATCAACCGATTTAGCTAAGTTTTTAATCACCTCATCAGCGTCCTTATCATTTAACATCCCTAACACTGCTGTAGTATAAGGAAAATATGACATAGCATGAAGGTTATGCTGCAGCACTGCTGCAGCATGTGGATTGTGAGCGACATCTAACACAGTCGTAGGTTGCCCCGGTAGAATTTGAAAACGTCCTGGCAAATCAACCTGCAAAAGGCCCTCTCTTATCGACTGATTTGGTACCGGCACTGACATTTTTAATGCCTCAATAGCAGCTAAAGAGGCGGCTGCATTAATTAATTGATTGGCACCTCTTAGTGATGGGTATCCTAGAGCATTACGTCGCTGATTCTTACCAGCAAAAGTCCACTGAACTTGATCACCACTAAAGTTAAAGTCACGACCGAATAACTGCAAATCCGCACCAACCTCAGCAGCATAATCTAATAATGATTGTGGTGGCTCAGGATCTGCACAAATAGCAGGCTTGTCTTTTCGATAAATATGAGCTTTCTCCCAAGCGATCTGCTCACGACTATTACCTAAGTAGCTTACGTGGTCAATAGCAATTGAAGTGATGATTGAGCAGTCTGCATCAATCATATTGACCGCATCTAAACGACCACCTAAACCGACCTCAAAAATAGCAATCTCTGTTTCACTGCCTTTAAATAATAAGATAGCGGCTAATGTTGTATATTCGAAATAACTGAGACTAATATCGACTCTCGCTTCTTCAATACGCACAAATTGCTCAACAATCTGCTCATCTGTTGCTTGAGCACCATTCAATCGGATACGCTCGTTAAATCGAATTAAGTGGGGTGAGGTGTATAATCCCACTCGATAACCTGCCGCTAGGTAAATAGACTCCAACATGGCACAAGTAGAACCCTTACCATTCGTCCCGCCAACTACAATTTTAATACCATCCCACTCTGTATTGAGCCGCTCAGCTACCTGCTTAATACGTTCAAGCCCTAAATCAATTTCTTTGCTATGCAACTGCTCTAAATAACTCAGCCATTGATTAAGGCTGCTACTGGAAGTGGGTATGATACTCATAAATTAACAACAAAAAAATAAACATAAAAAAAGCGTAGGGTGCGTTTCATTAAAGCACTCTACGCTTAGCCTAAACAAAGACTATTTTAACGCTTTACTGGTGGTAAGTCAGTACAAACACCATATGCAGCTTCAGCTGCCATACCAACAGACTCACCCAAGGTCGGATGAGGATGAATTGTAGCACCGATATCATCAATATCTGCACCCATTTCAACCGCCAAGCAAACTTCAGAGATTAAATCACCGGCGTGGTCGCCAACAATCGCACCACCCAAAATACGCTTAGTTTCTACATCAAATAAAAGCTTTGTAAAGCCATCCTCAGTACCATTAGCGATTGCTCTACCTGAAGCATTCCAAGGGAAAACGCCCTTCTGGACCTTGATACCCTCCGCCTTAGCCTGCTCTTCAGTTAAGCCTACCCAAGCAATTTCGGGATGAGTATATGCCACTGATGGAATCACACGTGCATCAAAAACGCTCTTCTGCCCAGCAATAACCTGCGCAGCCACATGCGCCTCATGAACGGCTTTGTGAGCTAGCATTGGTTGGCCAACAATATCACCAATCGCAAAGATATGTGATACGTTAGTACGCATCTGAGCATCAACAGGAATAAAGCCTCGCTCATCTACATGCACACCTGCCTTATCAGCACTCAGCTTCGTGCCATTAGGACGACGTCCAACTGCTTGTAAAACTAAGTCATAACGCTGTGGTTCAGACGGAGCCTTATCACCTTCAAAGCTGACATAAATACCGTCTTCCTTAGCCTCCGCGCTAACTGTCTTAGTTTTAAGCATAAGGTTATCAAAACGATGCTTATTGCGTTTTTCCCACACCTTGGTTAAATCCTTGTCGGCACCTGCAAATAAGCTATCCATCATCTCAACCACATCAATGCGAGCACCGAGAGCTGAATATACAGTAGCCATTTCCAAACCGATAATGCCACCACCAATGACAAGCATTTTCTCAGGCTTTTGACGTAGTTCTAAAGCACCAGTAGAGTCAACTACGCGCTCATCCTCAGGAAGGAAAGGCAATTTCACAGACTCACTACCAGCCGCGATAATAGCATGATGAAAAGCAACCTCTTGGCTTGAACCATCATCCTTGTCTACGACAAAATGATGGTCATCTTTAAAGCTTGCATTACCTACAATCACATCGACTTTACGCGCTTTAGCCATAAAAGCTAGACCACCGGTTAACTTGCTAATAACCTGATCTTTAGCAGCTCGTAACTTATCTAAATCAACTTCTGGTTCAGCAAAGGAAATACCCGCTGCGCCTAAAGTTTTAGCCGCCTCAAGCACTGAGACATTGTGCAGCAATGCCTTAGAAGGGATACACCCTACATTTAGACAAACACCACCAAGTGTCGAGTAGCGCTCAATCAAAGCAACCTTTAATCCTAAGTCCGCCGCTCTAAAGGCCGCAGAATAACCGCCAGGGCCGGCTCCTAGGACAACCACATCATAGGCACCCTCACCAGCTTTAGCGCTTACTCCGGCCGGAACCGCAGCGGGAGCAGCTGATTGAGCAGGCGACACTGCTGCAGGAACTGCCTCAGCTTTATGTGCTTTGCTACCGGCCGCTGAGTCACTGGCTTCAAGCGTTAGTAAAACAGTGCCTTCAGACACCTTATCACCAAGCTTAACCGCTAAAGCCGTGATCTTACCTGCATGTGAAGAAGGTATTTCCATTGAGGCTTTATCAGACTCTACAGTGATTAAACTCTGCTCAGCCTCAATCACATCACCCACTTCAACTAAGACCTCAATCACATCAACGGTATCAAAATCGCCGATATCAGGAACTACAACTTGAATTTCGCTCATTTTATATCCCCTTATAGCGCTACACGACGGAAATCGGACATTAAGGAAGCTAAATAAGCGTTGAATCGAGCTGCTGCTGCACCATCAATCACACGGTGATCATAGGATAGAGACATTGGCAACATTAGGCGAGGCTTAAACTCCGAACCATTCCACACCGGCTCGATACTAGATCGAGATACGCCTAAAATAGCTACTTCAGGAGCATTAATAATCGGTGTAAAGTCAGTACCACCAATACCACCTAAAGAAGAAATGGTAAAACAACCACCTTGCATCTGGCTTGGTGATAACTTACCATCACGAGCAGCTTTTGCTAACTCACCCATCTCACTAGCAATCTCGACAATAGACTTCGTATCCGCATCACGGATCACCGGCACGACTAAACCACTCGGCGTGTCAGCCGCAAAACCGATGTTGTAATACTTCTTAAGCACTAAGTTATCACCATCTAAAGAGGCATTAAACTCAGGGAACTTCTTAAGCGTAGCAACAACCGCTTTGATTAAGAATGCCAACATTGTGAAACGCACACCCTCACGCTCATGCTCTTTATTTAATAACTTACGGAAACTCTCTAAATCAGTAATATCCGCTTTATCGTTATTAGTCACATGAGGAATCATAACCCAATTACGGTGCAAGTTAGCGCCCGAAATCTTTTTGATACGAGATAACGGCTGAGTATCGATTTCACCAAATTTAGTGAAATCAATTTTCGGCCAATCTAACACCTGAAGACCACCACCCTCAACTACCTTGCTAGCTGCTGGTGCTGCAGTCAGCTGACTGTAGCCAATAGATAGTGCATTTTTAACATACTGACGCACATCATCAATAATAATGCGGCCCTTAGAACCTGTCCCTTTAACTGACGCTAAATCCACACCAAGCTCACGTGCAAACTTTCTCACTGATGGCGAAGCATGTGGTAAATTACGAATTTCTTGCGCAGTCAAAGCATAGGATGCTGTCGGCGATTCCTTCTCAGTAGACGATACAGGATCAGGGCTAGGCTCAGCAGCAGGAGTTGCAGCCGGTGCGGCCTGCTCAACAACAGGTGCTACCTCAGCTTGAGAAGATGCAGCCGCTGGAGCGCCCGCAACCTCTACTTCAAGAACTAAAGAACCTTTAGCAACCTTATCGCCGATCTGTACTTTAACAGCAACTACCTTACCAGCATGACTACTAGGTATCTCCATTGATGCCTTATCAGACTCGACCGTAATTAAGCTTTGTTCCTCTTCAATGGTATCGCCTACTGAGACCATAACCTCAATAACGTCAACCTCATCAAAGTCACCGATATCCGGTACAACAACCGCTACCACACCGCCGCTAGAAGCTGGTGCCGGCTCAGTAGGTGCTGCTACTGGGGCTACTGCTTCGGCAGCAACAGCTTTTGCAGGTGCTGGAGCCGCTGACTCCGCGGATGCTCCAGCAGCCTCAACCTCTAGCAAAACTGTACCCTCTGCCACCTTATCACCGACACTAACCTTAAGTGATTTAACCACTCCAGCAGTACTCGATGGAATCTCCATCGAGGCTTTATCTGACTCAACAGTAATGAGGCTTTGATCCTCTTCAATATGGTCACCGACTGACACTAGTACTTCAATTACGTCCACCTCGTCGAAATCACCAATATCAGGTACTTTAACTTCAATTAAGTTACTCATTTTGACGTTTCTCCCTTAAGCGTGATGCGGATTAGGTTTATTAGAGTCAATGCCATACTTTTCAATTGCCTCAGCCACTTTATCCGTAGATACCTTACCCTCGTCAGCTAAGCCTCTTAAAGCAGCTATGGTAATAAAGTAACGATCAACCTCAAAGTGTTTACGTAGTTGATGACGGAAGTCAGAACGACCATAACCATCAGTACCCAGTACACGATAGGATCTATTTGCAGGGATAAACTCACGAATTTGATCCGGAATTGCTTTCATATAGTCAGTGCTGGCAACGATTGGACCTGTCGTCTCATCTAAAAGCTGAGTCACATAAGGTACTTTTTGAGTCGCTGTCGGATTTAATAAGTTTTCACGATTCACATCAAGACCTTCGCGACGTAACTCAGTAAAACTAGTAACACTCCAGACATCAGCACTCACGCCCCAATCTTTTTCAAGAAGCTCTTGAGCAGCAATACTTTCACGTAAAATAGTACCTGAACCAAGTAAGTTTACTTTGTGCTCACCAGCCACACCTTCGCTAAAGCGATACATACCTTTCAGGATACCCTCTTCGTCACCTTCTTTTAGGCCAGGCATTGGGTAGCTCTCATTCATAAGAGTCAGGTAGTAATAAACGTTTTCTTGATCCTGAACCATGCGCTTCAAGCCATGCTGCATAATAACAGCAACCTCATGACCAAAAGCTGGATCATAAGAAACACAATTAGGAATAGTAGAAGCCAGCAATAAGCTATGACCGTCTTCATGCTGTAAGCCTTCACCGTTAAGTGTGGTACGACCAGCTGTACCGCCTAAGAGGAAGCCACGCGCCTGGATATCACCAGCAGCCCATAGTAAATCACCAACTCGTTGGAAACCGAACATTGAGTAATACACAAAAAACGGAATCATAATGCGATTACTGGTCGAGTAAGACGTTGCTGCAGCAATCCATGAGCAAGTAGCCCCAGCTTCGTTAATACCTTCCTGTAATAACTGACCGTTCTCTGTCTCGCGGTAATACATTACTTGGTCTTTATCAACCGGTACATACTTCTGACCTTCAGGGGCATAAATACCAATTTGACGGAATAAACCCTCCATACCAAAGGTACGGCTCTCATCAGAGAGAATAGGAACAACACGATGACCTAACTGCTTGTCACGTAACAATTGGTTTAGAAAGCGTACAAACGATTGAGTCGTCGATAACTCACGACCTTCAGGCGTGGCATCAGTAACCGTTTTGAAGTACTCCAAACCAGGTACGGTTAAACGCTCATCAGAATCAGTACGGCGACGTGGGTAGTAACC
This sequence comes from uncultured Oligella sp., assembly GCA_947632105.1. GTDB lineage: Bacteria > Pseudomonadota > Gammaproteobacteria > Burkholderiales > Burkholderiaceae_B > Oligella. The sequence goes on from CANROD010000006.1 coordinate 54,121, forward strand.
ACCTAAGCTGTCGCGACGCTCGCGCAAATAGCGCATTTCTGCAGAATCTTCTGATGGCTTGAAGTAAGGAACTTCGGATATTTTTTCGTCAGGAATAGGAATATTTAAACGATCACGTAATTCAAGCAATGACTCATCTTCCAGTTTTTTCTGTTGATGAGACGGGTTTTTACCCTGAACTTGCTCTCCTAAACCATAGCCTTTAATTGTCTTAGCTAAAATCACTGTTGGCTGACCTACAGTCTTCATTGCCGCATCAAAGGCCGCATATACCTTGTTAGGATCATGACCCCCACGGTTTAATCGCCAAACTTGTTCATCACTCATGCGACTCACCATCTCTAATAGACGAGGGTCCTTACCAAAGAAATGCTCACGCACAAAAGCACCATCATTTGCTTTATAAGCTTGGTATTCACCATCAATGGTTTCTTCCATGACCTTGCGTAAAATACCATCTTTATCACGTGCTAATAAAGGATCCCAATAACTACCCCAAATTAACTTAATCACATTCCAACCTGAACCACGAAACTCACCCTCAAGCTCTTGAATGATTTTGCCGTTACCACGAACAGGACCATCTAAACGCTGAAGGTTGCAGTTAACAACAAAAATCAAGTTGTCTAATTTTTCACGGGCAGCTAAACCAATTGCTCCTAAAGACTCCGGTTCATCCATTTCACCATCACCGCAGAAAACCCAAACCTTACGACCTGATGTATCAGCAATACCACGAGCATGCAAATACTTTAAGAAACGTGCTTGGTAAATTGCCATCATTGGACCAAGTCCCATAGAGACTGTTGGGAACTGCCAGAACTCAGGCATTAGATGAGGGTGTGGATAAGAAGATAAACCCTTACCATCAACCTCTTGACGGAAATTATCTAACTGCTCTTCAGAGATACGGCCTTCTAAGTAAGCTCGGCCGTAGATACCTGGAGAAGAGTGACCTTGGAAATATACCAAGTCACCGCCATGATCCTCTGACTCAGCATGCCAGAAATGGTTTTGACCGCTTTCGATCATCGTAGCCAGTGAAGCATAAGATGCCATATGACCACCTAAACCGCCACCACCTTCTGTTTCATGACGGTTGGCTTTTACAACCATTGCTACCGAGTTCCAACGGATATAAGCACGAATACGTGCTTCAATTTCTAAATTGCCAGGGTTGGCTGGTTCATGACCAGGAGGGATTGTATTCACATACGCGGTATACGGTGAATAAGGAATATTAGAGCCCGAACGACGCGCTAAATCAGTCAGTTTTTCTATTAAAAAATGCGCTCTTTCTGTGCCTTCACGGTCAAGCACCGCCTCCAAAGACTCCAACCATTCCTGTGTTTCAACTTCATCGATATCTGGAATACTGGTTGCCGAATAATCATTGCTCATTCGAGACTCCTTACCTTATTAGTGGTTTAACTATTATCATATTGTAACTTGTGTGACGCTACTGTATACCCATAGATAGGATAAACAAATTTACCGCTAAATGCGACCCCTATAATTGCTTAAATTACTAGTAAGTAATATCGCTGCAAAGTATATTTTTAGCTATCAATTGTAAATTCTAGAAAATCTACTCTTTTTGTCAAGAATTTTTCATATAGCAATATGATTTTTTACAATGTAAAATAAATATCAGCAAATGTAAATAAGACAAAACCCATATCATCACATTATTCATCTATTTATCAGAGTTATAACCTTTATCCTGTATGGATAATTAATATTGCTAAAATAGCACTTGTAATAATCAATAAACATATAGATTGCTAGATACAATCGTGCTCTCTTAGCTTTTACGGGTTTCTTTATGACCACTCATTCCAATCTGTCTTTTATTTTACCGCAAGCCCTAAAAGATGATAATAAACGTAGATTGCATTGGATCATTCCTGTTTTTGTACTAGTTCTCTATGTCTTAGTCATTTTTTCCTTCATCGCCATTCAGAATATCCAGTATAAACATACTATCCTTTACTCCAATACTGAGGAAGTCCGCCATCATCTACTGATTTTCTTAGTGGTCGCCATGTCATTCACTATTGTTATCAGTTTATTGACACTATGGCACTACACCAGAATTCGTTCTGAAGCCGAAGAGCAATTGTTTTTAGAAACCTCATTTAGACGCGCTATGGAAAACTCCATGTCAACCGGCATGCGAGTATTAGACATGCAAGGTCGCGTGGTTTATGTCAATCCTGCTTTCTGTCGTATGGTTGGTTGGACCGAAGCAGAGCTGTTGGGCACTCTATTCCCCTACCCTTATTGGGTCGAAGACAAACTTGATCAGCACCAAAAGTATTTAGATATAGTATTAAGCGGCAAAACCCCAAGTTCAGGCATGGAAATGGAAGCCAGACGTCGCGATGGCTCTATCTTTACCTCTCGTTTATATGTCTCACCATTAAGAGACTCACAAGGTAAGCAAATCGGCTGGATGACCTCGATGACTGACATCACCGAACCAAAACGTATTAGAGAAGCACTAACAGCAGCACATGAACGCTTTATGACAGTACTTGAGAGCCTAGAAGATACTATTTCTGTCGTCGCAGATACACCCAATGGCCCCGAGCTACTTTTTGCAAACCGCACCTATCGTCGACTCTGGGGTTCTGAAGCCCATGGGCATGCTCTTCTTTACAATGCGGCGACCAATCATCATGATGACCAGTATGAAGAGAGCAACGAATTTTATATTCCTCATATTGACAGTTGGTTTGAGGTCCACCATCGTACCCTTAATTGGACTGATGGCCGTAAAGTGCGACTGCAGGTTGCACGTGATATTTCTCAACGTCGCGAATATGAAAAAAAACTACGCGCACAGCAAGAAAAGGTTGAACTCAGCGGTCGTCTCAGCACCATGGGTGAAATGGCTAGTTCATTAGCACACGAATTGAATCAACCACTTACCGCAATTGTTAATTACAATACAGCAATTGCAGCTCTCATCAAAAGTGAGCATTTAGACAAGGACCGTCTACTGCAAGTACTAGACAAATCTGTATCACAGGCTGAGCGGGCGGGACGAATTATTTCACGTATCCGTGATTTTGTCCGTCGCAATGATCCAGAACAACAAGCAGTTAAAATAGATACGATTATTGACAACACAATGGATTTAGCCATTTTAGAGAGTCGCAAATACAATAAACAGATTGAGATCAACTTGCCTGAGAACCTACCGGAGGTTGATGCAGATCCGATTCTTATAGAGCAAGTACTACTTAACTTAATTAAAAATGGCCTTGAGGCGATGGCACAAAGTGAACAAGATAAGCTTGATGTACAGATTTCTCAAGTAGGTCAAGAAATTCAATTCCAAGTCATTGACAGCGGACATGGTCTTAAAGACCCAGAACGCTTATTTGAGCCTTTTTACAGTACAAAAAAAGAAGGTTTAGGCATCGGTTTAAATATCTGTCGTTCAATTATTGAAGCCCATCGTGGAAGACTTTGGGCCGAAAACAATCCAAGCGGCGGCACAATATTTTCATTCAGAGTTCCCTGCTATCGCAAAGCAGAGAGCTAATCTTCACAATATGGAGCAACAGAGTAATTATGATAGACCATAGTAATAGTGTAATTTTTGTAGTAGATGATGATGATGCAGTTAGAGATTCCTTACGTATTCTGTTGGAAACTCAAAACCATCAAGTACAAACTTTTGCTAGCGGTGAGGAGTTCCTAGAACAATACAATCCAAATCTCGTGAGCGTATTGATTACAGATGTTCGGATGCCCGGTATGTCTGGCTTACAATTACAAGAACAGCTCATTGAGCGTAAAGCCACACTGCCAATTATTTTCATCACTGGTCATGGCGACGTCAATATGGCTGTATCAACTATGAAAAAAGGCGCTGTAGATTTTATCGAAAAACCCTTTAATCTTGACGAAATCAACCCAATTATTACTCGCTTTTTAGATCAAGCTCATAAACAAATGCAAGAAGCCATTTCTCAGCAAGAGGTTAATGGGTTACTCGCTCGCTTAACTGGTCGCGAAGAACAGGTTCTTGAACGTATTGTCGCTGGTCGTTTAAACAAACAAATCGCTGATGATCTTAATATCAGTATTAAAACAGTAGAAGCTCACCGTGCCAATATCATGGAAAAACTAGAGGTCAGCACAGTAGCCGATCTAATGAAAATTGTCTTAAAAAAATAATTTCAAAATAAAGGAATAAAATTTTAAATGAATGCTCAAATTATTGATGGCAAAGCCTTATCTGAAAAAATCAAGAAAAATCTAGTACCAACAATTGAGGCACTTAAGGCAAAGAATATCACCCCTTCTCTAACTGTCATTTTAGTAGGTGAAGACCCTGCGTCTCAGGTCTATGTTCGTAACAAGCACAACACCTTCCATAAAATGGGTTTAGACTCAGAGGTCATTACCCTAGCAGCAGACATTTCGCAAGATGATTTACTCGCTAAAATTAATGAACTGAATGACGATCCTAAGGTTAACGGCATTTTAGTTCAACTACCTCTTCCTAAGCACTTAGACAGTCAATTAGTCATTCAGCATATTAAAGCCGAAAAAGATGTTGATGGCTTCCACCGCTTAAATGCTGGAGCATTAATGACGGGTGAACCTCAATTAATCCCTTGCACCCCTTACGGGATTATGAAAATGCTTGAGGACCAAGCGGTACAATTAAGAGGCGCAGAAGCAGTTATCATCGGTGCAAGTAATATTGTCGGCAAGCCAATTGCTCTATTACTACAAAAAGCCGATGCCACTGTCACTATTTGCAATTCTAAAACTAAAGACTTAGCAGCACACACTAAACGAGCTGATGTGTTGGTCGTTGCTACCGGTCGTCCCGGTATGATTAGCGGCGATATGATCAAACCAGGCGCAGTGGTTATTGACGTCGGTATTAATCGCTTAGACAACGGTAAATTAGCGGGTGATGTAAATTATGATGAGGCTCTTCAAGTAGCCTCTGCTATCACTCCTGTGCCAGGCGGCGTAGGTCCAATGACAATTACTATGTTATTGGTTAATACCATCCAAGCCACGATGCACCAACATGGTCTGGAGGACCTTTCTAAATAATGACTGAACAGCTTACAAATAATCCTTTATTAAACCCCGTCGAAGAGCTTGTTGCGTACGAGCAAATTCAAGCCGATCATATTGTTCCTGCAGTTGAGTTTTTGCTCAAAGACGCTAAGGCAATCATTGAGCAAGCAATTACTCTCGAAAGCCCTACGTGGGACAATTTCGTTGAGATGACGGAATACGGCACAAGTCGCTTATGGCGTGCTTGGAATGTTGTCAATCACCTTAATAGTGTAAAAAACACAGATGAGGTACGCTCTGCTTACAATACCTTATTACCACAAATTTCCGAGTTTTCTACTTGGATTGGCCTTAATAAGGACTTATTTAATCAGTATAAAAAGCTGCATGATAGTGCCGAATTTCAAGGCCTAAACAAGACCCGTCAACGTATTATCACTGAGACATTAAAGGACTTTAAACTTAGTGGTGTTGAGTTAGAGGGAGCAGCAAAAGAACGCTATGCTGAGATTAGCGAGCAAATGGCCATGACTAGCCAACAGTTTGCTTTAAACACCTTAGATGCTACTGATAATTGGTCTTACACCACAGAAGATGAGTCTGAGGTAGAAGGTATTCCTGAGCAAGCTTTAGCTGCAGCCAATGCATTGGCCGATGGTAAGGGCTGGACTTTTAACTTAAAAATGCCTTCCTACCTACCTGTAATGCAATACGCCAAAAGCCAGGCACTACGCGAGCGAATGTACAGAGCCTATGCCACCATTGCCTCTGAACAAGGCGACTCACAATATGATAATTCTCAAAACATTGAGACTATCCTTAAGTTAAGGACAGAAGTTGCTCAGCTATTAGGCTTCAAGGATTTTGCCACCATGCAATTAGAAAAGCGTATGGCGGATAGTTCGGACCAGGTTATTGACTTTATTCGCGATCTTGCTGCTCGTGCCAAACCATTTGCAGAAAAAGATATCGCTGAGCTTAAGGCCTTTGCCAGTACAGAGCTTGACATGAACGATCTACAGCCTTGGGATCTCGCCTATGTATCTGAGATACTAAGAGAAAAAAAATACGCTTACTCTGACGAAGAGGTCAAGCAATACCTTCCAGAAGATCAGGTGATGACTGGTTGCTTTAACATCATCGAACAGCTCTTTAACGTGAAGTTCGAAGCTACTGAGTCTGAAACTTGGCATCAAGATGCTAAAGTTTTTGCCCTTAAAGAAGGTAACAATGTAATTGGTTATCTATATACCGACTTGCATGCTCGCAGCGGTAAGCAAAGCGGTGCGTGGGTAGCTAACGAACGCACTCGCCATCTTCACGATCAAAAATTAATTACGCCTGTTGTTTATCTAACGTGTAATTTCACGCCACCACAAAACGGTAAAGCAAGTCTCTTGCGCTTAGATGATGTCATCACGCTTTTCCATGAAATGGGTCACGCATTACATGCTCTACTTTCAAAAGTTGATGATCCATCTGCTTCACCCTTTTCAAGCGTAGAGTGGGATGCTATTGAGCTACCATCTCAATTCATGGAGAATTTCTGCTACGAATGGCCTGTGATCCAAAAACTCAGTCGCCATCAAGAAAGCGGTGAGTCTTTACCTCGTGAGCTTTTTGATAAAATTGTCGCAGCTAAAAACTTTCAAACAGGTATGCAAACAGTACGCCAATTAGAGTTTTCACTTTTCGATATGTTGCTCCATCAGCAAACAAGCGTTCTTAGTATTGACGATGTACTTAAGCAGCTCGACAATGTACGTCAAGAAGTCGCCGTGGTCATTCCGCCAAGTTGGCACCGCTTTCCACATAATTTTTCACATATTTTCGCCGGCGGCTATTCTGCCGGTTATTACAGCTATAAATGGGCTGAGGTTCTTTCTGCTGATGCTTATAGCTACTTTGAAGAAAATGCAACTGAAGACTTGGGTACATTAAACCCTGCCTCTGGTGAACACTTCAAAAATGAGATTCTGGCAGTTGGCGGCTCAATTTCTGCTGCAGAGTTCTTCCAAAACTTCCGTGGCCGTGCCGCTGATGCGACTGCTTTATTACGTCACTACGGCATGACTGAAGAAGGCCTAGAGGCTTAGAGGATATTATTAATGACGAAATTTTTAAAAAAAATTCGTGTATCCTTTTCACTATCCCTAGCTTGTCTAGGGATAGTGGCAAGTACTCATAGCTCTCTGGTACATAGTGCTGAGACTTCATTTTATTCAACTAAACGTCATTTGCCTCAATTAGAGTTCGAACTAGAGGCCGCTAACAATCAGCGCCTTACTGAAAAGGACTTCGCTGGTAAGGTGGTACTAGTTTATTTTGGCTACACCTATTGCCCGGATGTCTGCCCTACAACTATGGCTGAATTAGCCCTAATGAAAAGCACCTTGAATTTAGAACAGCAAGAGCAAGTTCAAGTACTTATGATTAGTGTTGATCCTCATCGTGATACACCGCAACGTCTTAATGATTATTTGACTGCTTTTGGGATGGGTGCTGTTGGCGTAACAGGCACAGACAAGGAGATTGCCGATATCGCCAAGCGTTACAGAGTCTCCTATCAAATTGAAAAACCTGATAACCTTGATTATCCTACCATGTATGATGTGATGCACGCAGAGGGTATTTATGTCTTTGATCAGCAAGGAAAATCAAGTTTTTTAGCCTCAAATAGCCACGATATTGAGGAAATGCGTAATCGTGTCCTTAAACTACTGGATTAATTAATTGAACTCAGACTTTTGTCTAATATTAAGCCTATAAAAGCAACCATAGATGCTAAGCTTTATATCGACATTACTTACTAAAAATCAAACTTAGCAACTTACTTAAAAGCTTATAATTAAGCCATTAATAATCAAATTTATAAAGGAGATATCGACCATGCTCACTATTTTCCACCTTCCTTCTACAGGTTCATTTCGAAGTATTTGGCTAGCTTGTGAACTTGGTCTGACCTTTAAAATAAACCGTCGTGAGGACTCAAAAAATCCAGCAGACAACGATACTCATCCATTAAGCAAAGCGCCAATGCTATTAGATGGTAGCATCAGCATCGCGACACATGGTGCTGCACGCGAATATCTATTGAGTAGCTATGACCGATCTGGCATGCGCCCACCAATGGCACACCCTGATTATATTCAGTACTTACAATGGGTTCACTACCTAGAGGGTACCCTCTTACCACTAGTTGATCAGCAACGTATTATTAACAAACTCGGTCAGTCTAGAGTACCTTTTTTTGCTAGATCAATTATGAAAAAAACAGTATTAAACTATACTGCAAATAACATCGAACCAGAAATTAATCGTCAGCTTAACTATATCAATGAGAGCTTGGGTGAAAGTGGATGGACCTGTGGCGGCCAATTTTGCGCCGCTGATATAGACCTTGCCTACATCTTATTAGGCCTACAATCCGAAGGTAAGCTACAGTCATCTCACAAAAATATTGAGATGTTTTTAAACACTATCAAAGAACGCCCTACCTACCAATTGGCTGAAGAAAAGGCGACAATAACTGCTGCTACATTAAGCTACGAAAAGGAGGCTGCAGAGCCAGAAGGAAACCAAGAGCCTACAGCTGAGGTACAAGAGCATGCAGAGCCAACACTTCAAACTGAGGAAGCCGTTCAACATCAAGAAGTTTCTGAAGACAGCATTAAGTCTTCAAATAAACAGACAGACAGTCATGTTGAAAATAAAGATAAAGGGCGCATCTAAAACCCATTAGGAAAAGTTACTGAACATTTAAGCCCACTTAAAATTTAAAGTGGGCTTAATGCTATTTAATGGCCTAGATAGGCTTTACCAACCTCATCATTAAGCAGTAAATTAGCACCTGTATCGTGAAGCACGATGCGGCCAGTCTCAAGCACATAGCCACGATCAGCAATTTTCAAGGCCTTATTAGCATTTTGTTCCACTAAGAAAACAGTAATCCCCTCCGCACGGATGGTTTTAATGATTTCAAAGATTTGCTCAATAATAAGTGGTGCAAGTCCCAAGGTAGGCTCATCTAACAACAGCATTTTCGGCCGACTCATTAGCGCACGACCAATTGCCAACATCTGTTGCTCACCACCAGACATCAAGCCTGAGCGCTGTGATGCACGCTCTTTCAATCGTGGAAACAGTTCAAATATATGCTCTAAACCAGCTTCCGTTTCCTCGCGATTTAAAAAGAAGGCACCCATTTTAAGATTTTCCAATACATTGAGATCAGGAAAAACACGACGCCCCTCAGGTGAAATAGCAATACCTTTGCGCATAATAGCATGCGTATGGAGATCAGAAATATCCTCACCCATAAAACTAATTGTGCCTGTCCTCAAACGAGGATTGCCACAAATTGTCATTAATGTCGTTGTCTTGCCTGCCCCATTGCTGCCAATCAAGGTAACAATTTCATTTTCATTTACCTCAAGACTAACATCGTGTAAGGCCTGAATTGCTCCATAGCCTGAATTAATATTATCAAGTGTTAACATGGCCATAACTACTCTCCGAGATATGCCTTAATTACTTTAGGATCTGTACGGACTTGCTCAGGCGTACCGGTAATTAAAGGTTTACCGTATTCCATCGCTAAAATACGATCGGAAATATTCATAATTAACCCCATATCATGCTCAATAAGCAAAACGGCTAAATTGTATTCATTGCGAAGCTGATTAATTAATTCAGCTAATTGAATTTTCTCTTGAGGATTAAGACCTGCTGCTGGCTCATCTAATAACAAAAGCTTAGGGTCAGTGATCATACAACGGGCAATTTCCAAACGACGCTGATGTCCGTATGCTAAATTACCTGCCTCTCGATTGGCAAACTCCTTAATCCCCATAAACTCAAGCCAAAAAACTGCTTTATCCAGTGCGTTTTTCTCTGCCCGACGATGACTTGGCAGGTTTAATAAACCAGACAAAAAACCGGCAGTTTTATTGTGCTGTGCGACTAAAAGATTTTCAAGTACGGTCAAATTTTTAAATAATCGAACGTTTTGAAAAGTACGAACTAGTCCCTGTTTAGCAATTAAATGGCTAGTCCAACCAGTAATATTTTGAGTGTTTAAAATGATACTACCGGAGGTTGGTTTATAAAAGCCACTAATGCAGTTAAAAACAGTCGTTTTACCAGCACCATTAGGGCCAATAATCGCAAAAATCTCATTCTTGTGAACATCTAATGAAACATGATCTACCGCTAATAAGCCACCAAATCGCATGCAAATGTCACGAGCTTCTAAAACATTATCACTCATTACTTAATCTCCACCTGCGGTCTCTTTGCTGGCAATAGTCCTTGCGGCCGCCACACCATCATTAATACCATAATCAATCCGAAGATAAGCATTCGATACTCAGCAAACTGCCTTGCTACTTCAGGAAGTGCTGTTAATAAGATAGCAGCTAAAATAACGCCTAATTGCGAACCCATTCCTCCTAAAACCACTACAGCTAAGATTAAGGCTGACTCAATAAAGGTAAAGGATTCTGGATTGACCAAACCTTGACGAGCAGCAAAAAAAGCCCCACCAAAACCAGCAAACATCGCACCCAAAGTAAACGCAGAGAGCTTAATATTGGTTGGATTTAAACCGAGAGAGCGACAAGCAATTTCATCCTCTCGCAAAGCCTCCCAAGTTCTACCTATAGGCATACGAATCAGGCGATTAGAAACAAGAAGCGTAATCACGGCTAAAGCTAACGCTAATAAGTACAAGTAGATCACAACGTGGTTGGAGTTATAAAGCCAACCCATCATTTGGTGGAAAGTTTGCTCACCCTCTGGTGCTCTACGAGCCATCGCATGACCAAGCAATGTCGGTTTAGGAATACCGGCAATCCCATCCGGTCCGCCAGTCCATTGACTTAAGTTAATTAAGAGTAAGCGAATAATTTCACCAAAGCCTAAGGTAACGATGGCTAAATAATCACCACGCAACCTTAATACCGGAAAACCTAGAATATAACCAAATAACGCTGCCATCGCACCAGCCATTGGTAAGGAAGCCCAAAAGCCCCAACCAGCCCAATGGAATAGCAATGCATAGGTGTAAGCACCGACCGCATAAAAACCGACGAACCCCAAGTCTAATAGACCTGCATAACCAACCACGATATTTAGGCCTAAGCCAAGCATCACATAGATTAATACTAAAGTAGCAATATCAACATGTGCGCGTGAACCAAAAAATGGCCAAATAGCTGCACCAACCACCACCAGTAAAATCAATAAATTAATACTACGAGGATTTAAAACCGGTAGAGCCCAACCGGATTTTCTACCCACTTTAGAAATATTTTTAAAAACATGAGGACGAATCAGTTGCACCACAAAAACTGCAATGATTCCCATAATCACAACTTCCCAATTAGGAACTAATTGGTTTTGAGCACCATCACGAACTAACTGCAAACCAAAAATGGGTATCACCATAATGGCTGTCAATACCGTTGCAAATATCGCATTTTTTAGATTTTCAGCCATTAGACTTTCTCCACTTCAGGTTTACCTAACAGACCAGTTGGACGGAAGAGAAGAATTAAAATAAGCAAACTAAAGGCAACAATATCCTTATACTCAGAAGACCAATAAGCCGCTGCTAATGTTTCAACAACTCCAAGCAATAAACCACCCAAAATGGCGCCAGGCACACTACCAATCCCACCTAAAACAGCAGCAGTAAAGGCCTTAATACCAGCAATAAAACCAATATAAGGGTTTAGCTTACCAATAGAGAGAGCAATTAATACACCCCCTACTGCTGCCAACATAGCACCTAAAATAAAGGTAAAGGATACGACTCGATTGGTATCAATACCTAGCAAATTAGCCATATGCATGTCTTGTGAACAGGCTCTTGAAGCACGTCCCATACGAGAATTCTTGATATACAGTGTCAACGCCACCATTAATACAAAGACAACGGCAATAATCAAAAGACGTGAATAAGACAACATCACCGGATAGCCGATGCCCAGGTCCCAACTAAAGGAGCCTGCCATGATATTTGGTACCGCCATATCACGAGCACCTTGACCTAAAGCGACCCAATTTTGTAAGAAAATCGACATACCAATGGCAGCGATGAGTGATACTAGACGCGGACTATTACGAGCTGGCCTATAGGCTAAACGCTCAATGGTATAGCCATAAACGCCAGTGACTACTGCCGCCACTAAAATCATAAAGAGAATCAATAAAGGTATGGGTAAAAAACCATTAACCCCTATCGCCGTTAAGGTGACTAAGCCCACATAAGCGCCAATCATATAGATTTCGCCATGAGCGAAGTTGATCATACCAATGATGCCATAAACCATAGTGTAGCCAATGGCAATCAAGGCGTAGATAGCTCCTAGTGAGAGCCCATTAAATAATTGCTGGATAAGCTGAGGCAGAAAATCCATAAGTTCTTGCCCTTCAAAAATAAAACCATTGCCAATAATAAGCTTTGCCAAGTGAAAACGCTATTGGCAGAAACACTAATATTTAGATACATTTTATCAACGTGCCACAATGACATAAAAAAAGCCTCACTTCATTTTAGAAGAGAGACTTTTCATGACTCATATCATGTTTTACATTACTAGACTATATCGTAGGGTTTTCCTCAGCGCTAATGGTCTTTTTTTTAGGCTTAGCAGTACCAAGATTCCACATCAATGCTCTAAATGGTGCAAGCAATAAAATTGACAGGCTAATCTTAATTAACGTATCACCTAAAGCCAATGTCACCCAAGGCACAGGTGTACCAACAAAGCTAGCAGCAAAGAACACATAAGTATCAATAATAGAAGCCAACACGCCCGCAATCAATGGTGCTAACCACCAAGCACGTTGTCGCAAACTGTTAAACACATAAATGTCTAATATATGCGCAACCAAAAAGGCTGACGCTGACGCGATCGCAATGCGTGGTGTTGATAAAAAGACGGATACAACTAAAGCTACAGCAAAACCCCAATAAACAATACGACGAGCTGATTGAGGTCCAAAACGACGATTTAGTAAATCAGTCACCAAGAACGTTACTGGATAGGTCAGTGCACCAAAAGTTAACCATTGATTAATATGGAACTGTGGTTGTACAAAATAATTTGATGCAGCGACTAAAGAGCACATCACTATCAAGGCAATAATACGTTGATAATTAGATAATGGTTCAAATTCGCTAGTCTTTATTTGGGTCTTTTGATGTTGACTCATCACATTGATTGATAAATTAAACAATTACTTTTTAGGAGCGAGATCAATCGCTAATTCTTGAGCTCTATCATGAGCAGCCCGCATAGCTGCAGCAATGATTTCTTTTAATCCACTGGCCTGAAGAACGCCAAGTGCTTGCTCTGTTGTACCCTTTTTAGAGGTCACACTTTCTCTTAAGATGGCAAGTTCATCTGTTGACTGCTCCATCATCAACGTAGCTCCCTTCAGCGTCTGCACTGCGTGTTCACGAGCAGTTGCTTGATCATAGCCTAAGGCCATCGCTCCTTCAACTAAGGACTCAGTAAACAAATATACATAAGCAACGCCACTACCACTCAAACCGGTCACCGCATCAAGCATTGACTCATGCTCAAAGAAGTCAATACGACCGCAGGCCTTAAACAACGCATTAAACTGCTTACGCTCATGCTCAGTCACTGCTGTTGAGCAATAAGCCCCAATTACACCCTCACCAATTAAAGAAGGTGTATTTGGCATCGTTCTAATTATCTTTAGATCTTCATCGTTAACAGTGCCCGTTAAGAAATAAGTCAAGCTACTAATAGTCAGACCGGCAGCAACGCTAATCACTAATTTATCACTTGAAAAATAGCCTTGGTAGGACCGTAAAACCTCCTCCATCATTTGAGGCTTAATAGCGAGAACCCAGATATCAGCTTCAGCAAATGCAGCGCTCGCACCAATCTGTACATTTATTACGCCCTTGGTCTGCCATTTTTGGACTGAGGCCTCTGAGCTAACAGAGATTAATAGGTCATTAGTAGAGCAACTGCCCTGCTCTAACATCCCATCAATAATTGCGCTGGCCATATTACCACCGCCAATAAATGCTATTTTCATGTTAATAAACTTAATTAAAATTAAACCACAGTCACTTTAGGCGTATCAGTAGCTTTTGTCACCTCACCAATAACCTTAGCATAGCTAAAACCTTCAGCAGAAAAAAGTGCTAAAACCTCATCTACGGCTTCAGCACTAACAGCTAACAATAAGCCACCCGAAGTTTGTGGATCAGTTAGTAAAGCACGATCTACATCGTTCATTGAGTCTGCTAACTCTATATATTCAGAAATGGCATTCCAGTTACGTCCTGAAGCACCAGTAATAAACCCTTGCTCAGCTAATTCACGCGCACCTTCTAAGAAAGGTACCTGAGACAAATCAATTTTTAACTCGACACCAGAAGCACGCGCAATTTCAGACGAATGCCCTAACAACCCAAAACCAGTTATATCAGTCATCGCATGAACACCATCTAGGGGACCAAGCTTAGCACCTGCAGTATTCAACTGAGTAGTAGACCTAATCATTAACTCATATGACGCTTCAGGTAAGGCATTTTTCTTGAGCGCAGCAGAGAACACACCAATACCAAGTCCCTTGCCTAAAATTAATGCATCACCAGCTTGTGCTGAGGAGTTGCGTTTGATTCGCTTCGGATGAAGTGTCCCCATCGCTGCTAAACCATAAATAGGCTCAACTGAATCTATCGAATGGCCTCCGGAAACTGGAATACCTGCTTGATGGCACACATCAGCACCACCTCTGAGAATCTCAGCAATCTGATCATGTGGTAGGACATTAATCGGCATAGCAACTAAAGCTAATGCCATCACTGGCGTACCACCCATGGCGTAGATATCTGATAGCGCATTCGTCGCTGCAATACGACCAAAATCATATGGGTCATCAACAATTGGCATGAAAAAATCCGTGGTTGCAATCAACGCCTGCTCATCATTAAGAAGAAAAACAGCCGCATCATCCGCCGTTTCATGACCAACCAAAAGATTGGGAAATGACTGCCCCTTGGGCATATTAGCCATCAATCTTGATAAAACATCAGGAGCAATTTTGCAGCCACAACCACCGCCATGCGACAAAGAAGTTAAGCGAGGAGATTTAATAGATTGCGTAGAACTATTTTCGGCCATGAGACTCACCATCCGGAAATATTAAGTGGCGGAAGGTAGCAGGAGTCGAACCTACCTGGGAATGTCTGACATCCCCAACTGGATTTGAAGCCCAGCCGCAACACCAGTTACGCATACCTTCCGAAGGAATTTAACATTCTATTATAACCAATCTAAAGAACGGTTGCGAACTAATCGTCGCTCCTTCACGCGACGAGTTAAACCTACCCGATCAAAGTATTCTAAAATTTGAATCGCTCGCTTACGACCTAAGCCAGAAACATCTCTAAAATCTGTCGTGACAATATTATCCTGTGGCTCTAACTCAAGTACAAGATGAGCCATTTTTTGTAAGGCTCTTCGGTGATAAAAAAGATCGTTAACCACCTGAAAAATCTCTCCCTGACGATTTAAGCGTCGTAACACTTGACGCACATCAGACTCCTCAACTTCTAGTTGTTTAGTAATATCACGAACCCACGGTGGATTTACACCACCCTCTTCAATCAACGGTAGAATCAGCTCTGCTAAGGCCACCTCTTGCTCAGACAAGACAGGAATATGCCCAGGCAAATGCAATAAACTACGTGTACGACCGAGCTTCCCATGATCGACTAAATGACGCACCAGCAATTGCCAGAGCACCTCTGGGATTTTGGGTAACACCATACGCCGTAGACGTAACACCTCAACTCCTACCTCATCTGGAGATTGCTCGTGAAACTCGACTAAACGAGTTAATACCTGATCAGCTAAGCGATTCCAGTGACTTTCTAAAATCCAAATAGTTTGTGTTTTTAGACCAACCGGCACTAACTCAAATACGCCAACTGGTCTATCTAGCTTATCTAAGGGTTTACCAGTTAAACGTAAAAGCGTTTTTTCACTCAAACCGTAGGGTGCCTTATCCAGCAATACTTCAATACCGGCACCGTTCAAGAATGCCAATACGGTATCTAACCAAGCGAGACGCTCTGCAGAGCGTCGCTTGCGATCAGGGGCGTTAGGATGCAAGACCCGACCACCGCCGATAGTTTGTGTTGCCTGTGAATTACGGATAATAAAACGATCACCCGTCATACAGCAAATCGGTTCATCAGAAACCAACTGCACCTTAGCCCTTTGACCAGGCTCTAGATTCTCAGTACTCAAAGGAACAGCATGCACATGATAGTGCTTTGCCGCAATATGCAAATGCAAAGGAGTCCAGGCTTGTACTGACTGCTCAGATGAACTCATTAACTGCAGCTCAACATCGACATTATTGGAAGGTGTAAAAGCACGTGCATCAGCAATCCAATCACCACGCTCTATCTCATCCGTACTCATGCCACCTAGATTCAACGCGCAGCGCTGGCCTGCACGTCCCACACGAGAGGGTTGATCTTGCGCATGAATGGAACGCACTCTAACAACACGCTCAGAAGGAAAATGCCTTAAATCTATCGCCTCAGACTCTATCGCCTGCCTATCAAGATCTAGCTCTCCACTATGTGCTGTACCGGTAACGACAGTACCCTGACCTTTTAAGGTAAAAACTCGGTCAACGGATAGTCTAAATAAACCTTCAGCATTAAGTAGCGAGCGCGCCATTGCTTCCTTAAACAAATGTTCACGCAAGCTCTCAACACCAGAACACTCAAGGTCCAAAGCATCAGTCACAAAGACCGGAGAACTTTCTAAAAAACTACCCTCTAAGAGCGTTTGAATCTCTTGCTTTACTTGCGTTAAACGCTCGTCTGCTACAGTCTTAGCCTTAGTAATAACCACTGCGCCGACAGCAATACTTAAGATAGATAAAATGGCTAAATGCTCACGAGTTTGTGGCATCACCCCATCATCAGCAGCAATAACCAACAAAGCATAATCAATCCCCGTTGCGCCAGACACCATAGTGCGAATTAGACGCTCATGCCCCGGTACATCAATAAAGCCCAAGACATCCCCATTAGGTAATGGCGTATAAGCATAACCTAATTGAATTGTAATGCCACGTTTTTTTTCTTCTAACAAGCGGTCTGTATCGACCCCGGTTAAGGCACGAACTAGGGTCGTTTTACCATGGTCAATATGACCTGCAGTACCAACAATCATGAATTAATACCTATTAAGAACTATCATCTATCTCAACTGATTGACAAACTGTGCTTGCTGTGGCGCTTCTAAGCTACGTAGATCCAATAATAAAGCATCATTAGCAATACGTCCAATCACGGGTTTTGGCAAATGGCGCAGGCGCTCCTCTAAGGCTTTTAAATGACGCCCCGGACGACCATCTGCTATATATCGAATAACCAGACCATAACTTGGCAATTGCTCAACTGGCATCGCGCCGCTGCCTATTTGCCCCATCATTTTTTCACCACTAACACTAAAGCCATCACCTACCCATTGCTCGACCACAGGTAATATTTTCTCAGCCATATCCTTTATATCAGATGACGTTCGTGCCAATAAACGCATCGTCGTGAGCCGATCGGCTAATAGTTCCGGACTACGATAAAGCTGTAAAATTGGTTCTAACGCTGCAAGCGTAATTTTACCTACGCGAAGAGCACGTTTTAATGGATTTTTCTTAATTTTTTTAATGAGATCCGCCTTACCTACAATTAAACCGGCTTGTGGACCACCTAACAACTTATCACCGCTAAAAGTAACTAAATCAGCACCTGCCTCGATAGTCTCACGTACAGTAACTTCGGCAGGCAAACCCCATTTAGTTAAATCAACTAGCGTCCCACTGCCCAAATCAACTGTTGCCGGTATACCATGCTTTTTCGCAATCACCGAAACCTCACTAATATCTACCGCTTTGGTAAATCCGGAGATCTCATAATTACTCGTATGTACCTTCATCAACATTGCTGTATTGTCAGTGATAGCCTCTTCATAATCACGAGGATGGGTTCGATTAGTGGTACCCACCTCGACTAAATCGGCATTGGCGCGCTTCATAATATCGGGGATTCGGAAGGCCCCGCCGATCTCAACTAACTCGCCACGTGAGACCACAACTTCTTTCTCATTAGCTAAGGCATTTAGCATCAACAAAACAGCGGCCGCATTGTTGTTAACAACAGTCGCCGCCTCAGCACCAGTCAATTCACAGAGCAGCTCTTCGATTAAATCATCTCTATCACCACGACCGCCTGTATTGAGGTCATATTCCAGATTCATCGGGTTTAGCATAGCCTCAACCACTGCATCAACCGCTACTTGAGGTAATAGTGCACGGCCTAAGTTAGTATGCAACACAATACCAGTCAAATTAAAAACTGAGCGTAATTTAGACTGACTGCTTGCTTGGAGGTGCTTTTTAACTAATGCTGCGAACTGATTAGCTACATCATCGGCCTCTAGCGCTAAAGGCAAAGCCTCGTATGAACGAATCTTCTGACGCAAACCATCCAAAACATTACGCACCTCCTGACTTAGTAGCGTATGCCCATAGTCTGCTAGCAACTCTTTAAAAGGCTCACTACTTAGTAGCTTATCTACCGAGGGTAAATCAGAAAATGAATATTTATAATTAGCTTGCGTCATAAATTCCTTTTTACTACTATTTATCTTCTGATTCTTCAGCGGCTTGCCACAAGAAAGGATTACCACTAGCTCGGTCAATTCCCTCTTCTGACATGAGCATATCAAGATGCAAGGTCGCTAAATCATCAGCAATGGGATCAACGAAAACATCTTTTTCCTGATAGAATATTTTTCTATAAGTATTACAAGTTGGGCACGCCTCTGCCTTAATTGCTTCTGATTCACCTTCTAAATGGTAGTAATCAATATTCTTGGTACTTTGGCAAGTAGAGCAAACAACACGAACCATATGCCATAAGGTTGAACATAAGTTACAGATTAAATAACGAATTCCTTGATTTGAGCCAATTTGAACCACGCTACTTACAGGCAAGGACCCACAACATGGGCAGACGCCAGATTCCTTTTGAACTACCGGTAAATTCTCATTACCCAAGTCAATGACCATTTGCGTCCAATAAACCTGTAAAGCAGCCATAATGATTGGTGCCAAGGCTGGATCTGCGTCTTGATCTGCCAAGATACGATCAGCAATCACCTCAATAGCACTTGGGTTTTCTTTAATTTGAGTTGCTAGACTCTCGGCAACCTCAACGGCAATACTTGGGAGACCATCTGACTTAATAAGCTCTTCTAATATATCAGCTAAGATATTAAGCCAAACCGCATCCCTTTCGATTGTATCCGGCTGTAGAGCTGGCATACCATATTTTTGTGAAGAGTCGATACGCTCCTCATTCAATATAGGCACAGTATACTTTCCAAAAACCTTTGCTTGGGCCTCTGAAATAATAGCAATCAATTGCAAATAACTTTCTAAAGAATTTTC
>CANROD010000007.1 GCA_947632105.1 uncultured Oligella sp.
GCGGTTGAATGCACCGGTCTTGAAAACCGGCGAGGGTTAATAGCCCTCCGTGAGTTCGAATCTCACAGCTTCCGCCAAATTAAACGATTAAGCCCTTGATTATCAAGGGCTTTTTTGTTTTTATGGCTCTTGATGTGTGATTCAGTATCAGCATGACCTATTTCTTGAGCGTTCTGCTTATAATGTTTATTGTGAAGAGTCGAACAAAAAGTCTGTGACGGTACTTACTTGACAGTAGAAAGGAATTGTTAGCGCATGTGGTTGATTATCCATCTCATTATTATTTTGGGTTTATCGGTGCGGGTTGCGCTTAGACCGCGTCGAGACCCAGCATCGCGTATCGCATGGATTCTTTTTATTGCTGTCGCACCTTATTTTGGTGCCTTGGTGTATCTATTGTTAGGTGAGGTACGTCTAGGTAGTTTAAGGCAGAAGGCTTTAAATAAGCCAATGCCGTTACCACAGACGGCTTCCATACCTCCCATGGCGGAGTCGGCATTTGCAATAGCACATTCAATTAATGGTTTTGTGCCTGTTGCTACCAATGCGGGGAAGTTGCTAGATAGTTCTAATGCCACCATTGATGCATTAGTTGCAGATATCGATGCAGCTCAAGAGCATGTCCACCTTCTTTTTTATATTTGGTTGCCTGACAACAATGGCTTGAAAGTTGTGGAGGCGATGGTTAGAGCGGCGCTGCGTGGTGTCGTGTGTCGTGTGATTGTAGATGATTTAGGCTCACGAACGTTAATTCGCAGTAAGCATTGGCAGGCAATGAAGAGTGCTGGCGTGAATTTGGCTAGAGCACAGAAAATTGGCAATATCATGATGCGAATTGCTAAGGGGCGGATAGATGTTCGTAATCACCGGAAGATTATTGTGATTGATAATTGGGTGACCTATTGTGGCAGTCAAAATTGTGCTGACCCCGAGTTTCTGGTCAAAGCAAAGTATGCGCCATGGGTTGATGCGGTCATTCGCTTTGAGGGAGCAGTTGCACGTCAGAATCAACAATTGTTTTTAATGGATTGGTTTAATAGTACTCGAGAGGATTTGTTTCACTTAGTCGAGAGTCCGATGCCTTCATGTGAGCAAGGGTTTATTGCACAAGCTATTGGAACAGGGCCTGAGAGCACCTATTCGGCTATGCCGGAGTTGTTTTCAACACTGATGTTTAGTGCTCGACGTGAACTGGTTATTACGACACCATATTATGTGCCAGATGATTTTATGCAGGCTTCATTATGCAGTAGTGCACGGCGAGGCGTCGCAACGACACTTATTTTGCCAGCTAGGAATGATAATCGCTTTGTAGGGGCCACTAGTCGCAGTTATTATTCTGAGTTGTTGGACGCTGGCGTCTGTATTTATGAGTACGTAGGTGGCTTATTGCATACAAAGTCACTCACCGTAGATGGTGAGTTGACGTTGATTGGTTCAGCTAATATGGATAGGCGTAGCTTTGATTTGAATTTTGAGAATAATATTTTGTTTTATGATCGTGCATTGACACAGTCAGTATGCGATAGGCAAAAGGAGTACATTGCCCAAGCTCGACGTATTACGCAAGAGGAGGTGGCAGCTTGGCGCTGGCCATATCGCTTACGCAATAATATTCTTGCAATGCTAAGCCCTATCTTATGAGAATTGATTGCTAATACTCACACTAGGGTACCCAGCTTTCACGTGCTGAGCCCATATTGCCCATAACAAATGCTAAGCCAGCAGCGCTTTGTTGGGATGCTGTTCTAGCGTCCATGAGTGCTTGTTGAGCATCAAGTAAGGCTGTATCAGCCATGATTACTGCAGTTAAGGTGCCTACTCCTAATTGATAGGATTCTAGTGCTGCATGATACGTAGTCGATGCGGTCTGAACGAGTGTTGAGGCTGCTTGATGGCTGCTTAATGCGGTGCGCAGCATATGGGAGGCGGCAATGATTTCTCGCATAGCTGCTTGCTGTGATTGTCTGAGGCGCTCTGACGCATTTTCTGCTTGGAAGTGAGCGTCTTGTAATCGAGCAATACGAATGCCACCATCAAATATCGGGAGGGTTACGCCTAGGATGACGCTACTAGAACCGGTTCGTTGTGTCAGGTTAGGCAGGCCTCGTAGATCGAAGTTGGTACGACTGTGGGCTGCCACAGCACCTAAATATACTTTAGGTAGAAATTCAGCTTCGGTCGCGGCAATATTTGCTGTGGATGCTTTCATCGCTGCGTAACTTGCTTGTACATCAGGGCGTTGGGAGATAGCTAATTGGATGGCTTCCTCAGTTAATGCTGAATTAGCATCGGGTAAACGGTTTTTCGGGGGGCTGTCAATATCAATGCGTATATTGGTGGGCAAACCAATTGTAGCTAAAAGAGCTTGATAAGCGATTTCTTGGTTGCCATGTGTGGTAGTGAGTCGTAGTTTTGCTTGGGCTACTTGCTGATTGGCTTGTGCTGTTTCTAGCACGGTAGCAAGGCCTGCTGCGCGTTTTTGTTCAACCGCATTAGCAATTTGTTGGGAGTTTTGCAGTGCATGTTGTGCAATGTTTGACTGAGCTTGTGTGCCAACATATTGATAATAGGCATTCGTTACATCATGAATAATTTTTTGGTGAGTGCCATTGAATATCACATTAGAGGCAAACGAAAGATGTTTGGCACCTTCAATCAGTGCGGCACGTTGGCCAAAGTCAAAGATTAGCCATTCGAGTGCCAGTGCAGGCATGACGCCGTGAATCTCTGTATCAATGCTGTAATTTCCGGGTAGCATGGTGATGGGGGTATGAGTTTTTTGCCAACCGGCAATAACATTGGCCGAGATTTGTGGTAAATAGGTGGCTTCAAGTACCCCCACAGCTAGAGCGGCCTGTTTTGCGTGATTCCATGCTAAGCGTGTTTCAGGATTCTCGCGTTGAGCAATGTCTATTAATGTTGATAAATTATAGGATTGCTGCGTGTTAATCGCTGGTGTGGGTGCTAAAACTGCGGCATCAGGCAATGCTGGTAAAGAAAACCCCGACGTAGGATTGGTGTTGTTTGTCATCGCAGCACTTGAACTCTTGTGTGAGTTAGGCTGCCATGGTCTATCGGGAGCTGAGGGTGCGCGCTTCAGCGCTTCACTTGCGCAGCCTGAGAGGATTAGTACTGTGCTAAGAGTGAGTAGTGGTAGTCGTAATAAGGGGGTAGATCGAAAGTGTGAGTAGGTCTGTTTAATCATCCTTCGCTCTCATTTAATAATTGTCTTATTTTCTCAACTTCATCAAGTGTTTGGGTGTTCTGTGAGTTGGCGTTTGTTGTTATAAAAATAGCTGATTGGCAAATTGACTCTACTTGTGTAATTAAATTGTTTAATTTTAAAATAGTATCATCATCTAAACGTAACTTGCGTGGTTCGAAAATAGATAGTTTTAGTTCTTGCTTGGCCTCATGTAAGGCAACAAGTACTTTTGATAATTCATCCATCAAGATTGGCTGGGTATGCGTTGGGTTAAACATGTGGCTAAGGTCATTTAAGGCCTCGTTTAATTTTTGATGTACCATTGAATAAATGCTTTGAGGCCAAATGCGAGTGAAAATCAGGTACATCACTACATTGCCCAGTAAAATTCCTATGATACGATCTGAGGCAGCGGACATACTAATATCAGGGCCAAAGCCTTGCAAGACAGTGAGTAAAAAGGCTAGGCCGATTTGTATGCCAGCATAGGCAATTCGTTCGCTGCCCGAAGAAACCCAACCCGCAATCAAAATAGCAATAAAGACTAAAAGCATTAATGAAAAAATGCTAGTCATGTGGGGTATTAAGAACAGAATAGAGGCAACACCCATCGCTGCTCCAATTAGGCAGCCAATAATGCGTAGGGTCAGTTTGTGCACGGTTTCTGCTGTTGTTCCTAACGCAGCAACATAGCAAGTGATCATGGCGGTATGAATGCCTTGCCAATCGATTGCTGTGTACACTATATAGCAAATAAGTGCCGCAGCAGTGGTTTTAATGGCAAATCGCGGATAGTTTCTGTTAGTTAGTGCGTCCTTGAAAAAGGCGGGGGTTTTGATGGCTTTAGTCGAGGGAATGGGGTAGTTACCTAACAGCGTGTCTATCGCTTGCTTGGCTACCTCATTAGGGTCTGTACCATAGGATATACTGGATTGGATTGTTGCTGTATTGGGAGGGTAGCCTTCATTGATCGCTTTGCTTGCTTGGTGGCATTGCGCCGCCAATGCTAGGCGTTGTTGTTCGGGTAGATTGTGATCTAATTTAGTGACAGCGAGTAATAGGCGGTATGTTTCATCAATGGCACTGATGAGATAGCGTGTTTGGGCCGTAGAAATTAAATGTAATAATTTAATATTAGCAGCACGTTTTTTCATTTCCTCATTACCTTCTTGTAGCAAAGGCTGCAGAGTATCAGCATGTGATTTTTCTAGAAGCACATTCTCTATCGTTGCTAATCTGAGTGTGAGTTGAGATTTTAATAAGCGAACAGCTGAGCGACCTAAAAATAGGTTAAATATCACGATGATGGCCATGGGAGTAACGGTCATTAGCCATGCGTAGAGTAAGGCTCGCGTTGCTACTTCGCCGAATGGAATATCACTCAATAAGGTCATTGCAAAACCGACAACTAAGGCAAGAACGTTACCGATTTCGCCCAGTTGGCTAGCTGCTCCAATATATATGAAAATGAAAGAGCCAACGGCGATCACTATGATGCGCCACATGGGGTAGTCAATGGTCCAACGGACTAAATAAAGTAGCATGACGACGACTAATGCGACTAAAATTGTTAAGCCTATGGCCATTAACGAGTTTTCAGCACTATCCTGTTTCATCAAAAATAGGATTAGATAGCAGCCGATGGCTGCGAGTGGGATCCCGTAGGTCATGAAAACTAGTGTAGCGAGTGAACATTGCGCAGCAACTCGCCATGCCATGGCAAAACGTCCATCGAAAGGCAGTAGATCATGGCGTGCTGTATGCCAGGTGATTGACCAAAAGCTGTTTTTAACACTCGTTGTCATGTTTATCCACTACGACAACTGCCGATGCACCAACACGTAATAAATTTTCTGGAGCGTCTTTAAGGCGTATTCTGACAGGAAAGCGTTGGGCGACTCTTACCCAATTAAGTGATTTTTGTACAATCGGTAGCGTGCGAGGTAATTCAATCATGTCTGTGGAACTGATACCCCACCCAATACTATCAATAGCGCCCAGGATTTTGACTGATGGGTCTGCGAGCACATAAACTGAGGCGCAAGCGTTATGTTGGATGTCTGTCAAATCAGTTTCTCTAAAAAAGGCGGTGGCATACCATTCTTCAGTGTTGATTAGCGTAAATAGTGATTGGTCAGGTGCAACATACTCTCCTGATGATACGGAGAGTCCAACGATGAGTCCATTATGGGGGGCGTATACTTTAGTGTCTGACAGTGCACGTTTAGCAAGGGCTAGGTTGCTTTGACTGACGTCAACTAATGCGTCAGCTGCTTCCATGGTGCTTACTAAGTTTTCTGCTGCCTGCTCTTGAGCTTGTGCTTGACTAAGACTCACTTGTGCATCTAGGTAGAGAGTTCTTGCGTCATCAATTTGTTGTTTGGTCACATAGCCTTTTTCACTTAAAGGAATGAGGCGGTCGAGTGTTTTTTTTGTTAGTTCTAAATTAGTTAGCGCTCGTTTAATCTGTTCGTTTGCGATGGTGACATTAGATAATTCAGCATTAATTTGTCTCTGCTTGGCATGACGAATTGCCTGTGCTGACTTAAGTTCAGCCTCCGCTTGTGCTACACGTAAACGATAAACGGTGGGATCGAGAGAAAATAACAGATCACCGCGTTTTACTCGGCTATTTTCTTCTATATGAAATTGCTCAACGCGCCCCGGTACCGGAGTGCTAATGTGTACAACGTCTGCCTGCAGCATGGCGTCCTCAGAAAGTGGACGAGTGACTGAGTAATAATAGAAAATGCAAATCAGTGCCGCTAATATAATAATGACTGCTACCAAGCGAGCAATTATTTTAAGTTTGTTTGAGGACTTGGAAGAGTTCATATGTCAGGTCGCGAAAAAAACCAAGGAGATAACGATAGCAATAATCAGTGCTACACAGATATAGATTAAAAGACGAAATGGTAGAAAATCATCGATCTGTAGGCGGATAAAAATGACACGTACTAGCACAGCGCCGAGAATGCCAAGAGCGGCACAGAGTAACCATGAGGGAAAATACGAACCAAAAGCATATACCGAGGGAGCATAAGAGCAGCCTGTGAGTACAAAGGGCGTTACCCCAAACATCATAATAGTTCGGATGGAAAGGGCTTTTTTAGTAATAGCTTTAAGAAAAGGGGGACGTTTAGCTAGCATTAGGTCAAAGTACTGTTAATCTAACTTTATTAATCAATCGTCCCATAGGAAAAAACAGTCGATTGAACGGCAGTTTCAGGCTAAACCTCGGTCCCTACAGGGAGGAAAACTGATTGCTTCTCAGCTGAGCTATTGTCCCATAGTGTGCTAAGACTGTCAATCTAGCGATATATTTTGAGTGTTTCATATGTAGTAATAGTTTTTTAAAAACTATCATTAAAATAAACGGTACAAAAATTAATCTTATACTATAATGATAACGATTCTCATTATGTAGAGTTCCTTATTTGCCTAGTACTACACAGCATGTTAGTAAAGTAAGTGGTGTATAGTTTGGTGCATATTATTTTTTTATAGGTATGTTTTCCCTGATGAAACTTAACAAATTTTTCTTAAAGTTTTGTGCCGGCGCTGTTGTATTTGCTGGTGCGTCAGTAGCACAAACTGCGGTAGAAGTTGAAACTGCACGAGGTCCAATAACTTTTGAAGCGCCAGTTGGTGCTAACGTCGCTATTTATGATAATGCGGCCTTAGATACAGTAACGGCTTTGGGTGTGACCCCTAAGGGTATTACTACTAATATTCTTGTTGACTACTTAAAGGATGTTAAGCAGGGTGACTCAATTGAGGTAGGTACCTTATTTGAACCAGATTTAGAGTCATTAAATCGCTTAAAGCCTGAGGCTATTGTGATTGGTGGCCGCATGGCTCCTAATTTTGATGTTTTATCTAGGTTAGGCCCCGTTGTTGATATGACTAATACGGGGGTGTCAGTTGATAACTCTCAAAAGTTGCTTGTTGAAATGGGTAAGTTATTTGGCAAAGAGGAGCGTGCGACTGAGTTACAAGAAAGTCTTATTAAAGAGTTGGAGCTAACAAAAGAGACTGTTCAGGATCAGGGTAAGGCGCTGATGATCATGGTCAATGGTACTAAGATCGCTTCTTTCGGTGCACAGTCACGTTTTGGTTATTTATTTAATGACTTTGGCTGGGAGGCTGCTGATACAAATGATAGTACGGCTCGTCATGGTCAACCGGTATCATTTGAGTTTATTCGTAAACTAGATCCTGAATGGTTAATTGTGATGGACCGCAGTTCAGCTATCCAAGCCAAGGGTGAGAACGCTAGAGCGGTACTTGATAATACATTACTTAAAGATACTCAAGCGTTTAAAAATGATCGTATCATCTACTTAGATGCCTCTTCTTACTTGGCATCGGGTGGTTATCAACAAATGATGCTTGAGCTTCAGTTATTGCGTGAGGCAGTACAAAAAGCACAATCTAAATAAAGCACTACCTTAATTTTTATACGGACGCTCCATGGCTTCTTTTAGCATGGAGCGTTTCGGGCATTTAAAGTACAGTACCAACAGAGTATAGCGATAAGAACATGGTATGGCGTTTACTGGCAATAATAGTCTTTATTGCCTTAATAATAATTAGTCTTTTTGTTGGGGTCAGTGAGGTATCTTTCACCTTGCTGTTTCAGGATCCTAGTGCGCGTGAGGTTTTCTTTGCGAGCCGCATACCGCGAACTTTATCCGTTGTTTTGACGGGTATGTCGATGGCTAATGCGGGCTTGATTATGCAAATGTTGATGCGTAATCGCTTTGTTGAACCTTCAATGACCGGTACAACTCAAGCAGCGACTCTAGGCCTATTATTGGTCACACTATTACTACCGAATAGTGCCGTTTTTGTCAAAATGATCATCGCCTGCATTGCTGCGATCGTAGGTATCGCTGGTTTTATGGCAATTGTTAGGGTATTACCACCTACCGCTAAGTTGTTGGCACCTTTGGTTGGTATGATTTATGGTGGTGTTATCGGTGCAGTGGCGACGTTTATTGCCTACGAATACGATATGATGCAGTATTTAGTAGCTTGGTTTATCGGTGATTTCTCTAGCGTGTTAGCTGGACGTTATGAGCTGTTGTGGATAACGGCTTTTTTGTGTTTTTTATCCTATCTTTTCTCGAATCAATTTACTATTGCTGGATTAGGTAAAGATATTAGTACCAATTTAGGTTTAAACCATAACATGATTAACTCAATTGGTTTATTGATTGTCGCCTTAATTTCTGCGATTGTGGTGGTGACTGTAGGTGCAATTCCTTTTGTTGGTTTAGTTGTGCCAAACATCGTTAGCAGAATTATGGGTGATAATGTACAGCAAGCATTGCCGTGGAATATGTTGAGTGGCGCGGCGTTGGTTTTAGCCTGTGATATCGTCAGTCGCCTAATTAATTATCCATATGAGATTCCTGTTGGCACCATCATTGGTGTTATCGGTACTATCCTCTTCCTTTATCTTTTATATGCACGTCCTAAGCGTGTTCGTAGACACCATGCAAACGCATAGATTAGTATTTTTAACCGTGGCTTTGCTCGTTTCGATGGCGTTGTTTATGACTGTCAAGGCGGGAGGGCAGTGGGATTTTGTGTTGAGCTTTAGGGGTAGCAAGCTAGTAGCCTTGTTAGTGGTTGCTTATGCAATTTCTATCTCCACTATTTTGTTTCAGACCATCACATCAAACCGTATATTAACACCCTATATTATGGGCTTTGATGCGCTATATTTATTAATTCAAACCTCCTTGATTTTTAGCTTTGGTGGTTTGGGTTATGCCACCATAGGGCATATTCCTAAGTTTGGTCTTGAGGTGAGCATTATGCTTTTTGCCTCTTTAGTGATGTTTTCAACTTTATTTTTAAAAGCGCAAGATGACCTGTATCGTATGGTGCTGACAGGTGTGATTTTGGGTGTGTTATTTCGCAGTTTGACCAGCTTTCTACAACGTATTATTGACCCCGAAGAGTTTGCAGTTGTACAGGCTGCAAGCTTTGCTCAGTTCAATATCATTAGAACCGATTTGCTAGGAGTCAGCCTATTTATTGTGATAGCTGTCAGTGTGGTTATCTGGCGTTATCGTCATGAACTAGACGTTATTGCGTTAGGCCGTGAGCATGCAATTAACTTAGGGGTCAACTATAAGCGTTCAATGATTTTGATGCTATTTTTAATTGCGGTATTAGTTTCTATTTCAACTGCGCTCGTTGGCCCAGTGAGCTTTTTTGGCTTGTTAGTGTCCGGCATTGTTTATTCGGTGATGAAGACTTATCGACACGCTGTATTGATACCGGCTTCTTTTCTTCTCGGTGCGTTAATTTTGGTGTTAGGTCAATTAATTTTCGAGCATTTCCTTGGCATGCAAGCTGTGCTGAGTGTAGTGGTTGAGTTCCTTGGCGGTATCGTATTTATTATCTTTTTACTCAGACGCAAAGCGCTGTGATGATCCTATGATTACAATTGATCAGGTGTCGTTCCAAGTTGGTGGAACGCAAATTTTAAAAAATATTAGCCTTGAAATTCCTCAGGGTGGCATTACGGCGTTAGTCGGACCTAATGGAGCAGGTAAATCAACCTTGTTTTCTCTGATGTCGCGTATGCAAGAGTTTAATCAAGGCCAGATTTTTATCGATGGCATGGATATTAGAAAAACGGCTAATGAGGAAATGGCCAAAAAAATTGCTATCTTGCGCCAAGAAAATCACATTACAAGCCGTATTATGGTGAAGGAGATGCTGATGTTTGGCCGCTATCCATACCACAAGGGTCGTCCTACGGCTGAAGATGATGCAATCATCAACAAGACGCTAAGGCATTTTGATTTATATGATTTACGCAGTCGCTATCTAACGGAGCTTTCCGGTGGACAACGTCAACGCGTGATGGTGGCAATGGTGTTTTGTCAAACGACCGATTATTTGTTATTGGATGAGCCATTAAATAATTTAGATATGTATCACTCACGCAAACTTATGCGTCAGCTTCGTCATATCGCGGATGATCATCATCGTACAATTATTGTGGTGTTGCATGATGTTAACTATGCATCAGCCTATGCGGACTCAATTATTGGTCTGAAGGATGGGGAGCTTGTATTACATGGACAGCCTAATGAGGTATTGACATCAGATAATCTAGAGCGATTATTTGGTGTGGATGCCTCCGTTGTTGATGTTGATGGCCATAGTATGGTGATGCATTATAGGTAATTAGTATTTTTTATTCATTAAGCATTAAAGTCGCTATTTATAACGTTAAATAGCGACTTTTTTGTATCCATAACGCTGTATCATGGAGCATAAACTTAGTTCGTTTTAATTCAAAGGGAATATGATGTTAAAAAATGCAATAGATATTAATGATAAGGTCACTACATTTGTAAAAGAAGTAGCTAAAAACGAGATGGTTTTTACGCTCACTCATAAAGAGACTAATGAAAGTGCTTTAGCCCTATCAATGGGGTTTAGTGATGATGACGGGGAGGATTGCCATGTGATGTGTTTTTGGTCTTCAGAGCAACTTGCTAAGGCATGTCAGCGTGATGAGTGGCAGGATTTTGAGATTGAAGGCATTGATTTGGTCGAGTTTTTAGAAAACTGGTGCCTAGGTTTAGCCATGGATCAGATAATTCCAGGGTTGAATTTTGACCAAACGTTACAGGGTGAGGAGGAGGAAGCAGTGCATCTAGCCATCTTGATTCTTAGCGAGTTAGAGCAGCAGAAAAAAGAATTATCTCTCGAAAAGTCTGAGAGTGTTGCTGAGTATAAAAGTCAGTTAGAGTCACTCTTCAACGATTAATGATTTTTCATAAGGTATTATTTCTTAGTCAAATTGTCATGGTTGACCATTAATATAGTCGCAGTGAGCTTTAGGGAAGGAGTTAGTTGTGTTAGATAAAATGTTGATAAAATACCTTGATGAGGAAATAGGGCGAAATCTTCCCGATGTGGAAAATCGCTACAGACAGGTTTTTGCTGATTTGGGTCTTGATGAAAAAAATCAAGACTTCATTGACTACTGGGCTATTTACAGCAATGAAATTCATGATGAGGATGGCTATTTAGTTGATTTAGCAGCAGAGCTAGATGATTTTGAGCATAGTATGACTGCCGCGTTGCGAGAGGAATGTCAGTTGCCACCTCAGTATATTTCATTTTTAAAGAGTGAAATAAACGATCTTTTGTTCTATGATATGGCGAGTGGGGAAGTATATTTGATCGATGCAAATGACCTTCACGGCTTTATTCATACGAAAAAGCACGATGAAAAATGGCCGAGTTTTGAAGAGTTTATCAAGGACTATTTAGAGTTTTAGCATTTTTGTCAGAGCTTTGCCTATATCAATGGTTTTACCACCACAAATACCAACAATCACCGAGTAGCAGTCTTTTTTCACTTTGCCTAGGTGCTTTTGAAATTTCAGTTTGGGAGCTTTCAGGACTGAAATCCTCAAAGTGATAGGCTACATTTTCTCTTCGTAGCTGCTGATAATATCTGCTTTATAGGATTAAGCGATGAAGCTATCAACTAAGATGTAGGGATTTTCTGTTTATTATTAGATAACATAAGGTTAGTTGCAATTAAGTTGTCCAAAATCTTCTCTATATTGATCTGCATCTGAATTTGGTGAAACATCAATGATAGCGCTACTATTTGCTAGCTATCTCCCAATTTTTTTTATAAGATAGAAAATATCTTATCCTCAGGGGCCGTTATGTCTAAACGCTTCATGTCACTATGTCGCCAAGTCTCACTGTTCGCCATTTTTGGAGCTGCTATGCTTGGTGCTGCTCATGCTCAGCCTTCTGTGGTTACTGTGGTACCAACAGACTCGGTAGCCAGAGCTGATTTTGTGCGCATAGGTTTTGATCAAGAGGTGATGCAGCTAGGTAGTGAGGTAACAGATCCATTTATCGTCGAGTGTGAAGGTACTCGCGTTGAGGGTTCGGGTAAATGGCCTGATAACCGGACTTGGCAATATGATTTTGCAACAGCGATTCTTGAGCCGCTGAATTGTCTGATACGAAGTAATCCCGACTTTAGTGATCTCAATGGAGAAAGTTTAGAGGAAAGTGACTATAAATTTATCACCGGTAATTTAAATGTCCGAGTAAGACCTTGGTCTGGTAGCAATAATATCACTGAAGATCAATATTTTATTTTAATGTTCAATGGTCATGTTCCTAATGTGCAGCTCGCACAATATGGTTATTGTGCTGTTGAGGGAGTAGGCGAGCGTTTACCGCTTAAGGTCTTGGGGGCTGTTGAGTCTGAACCCTATCTTGAGGTAGTGGGTGCGCGCGTTAATCCTGAGTGGGCCAAGGTTGTGCATTGTGGTCGTAGATTGCCGAGTGGTGCAGAAATGTCCCTTGTCTTAGAGGCTAGCTTAGGTACGGAGTTTAATCATAGCCTAGGTAAAACTGAGCGTTTTGAGTATCAGGTGAGGGAGCCTTTTGAGGGAGAGATTAGCTGTAAGCGCCTTCGTCAAGGTGCACCTTGTATGCCTTTATCGGATATAAAGATTGGTTTTAATACTTTAGTGGATACTGATCAGTTAAAGCAGTTACGTTTAATTGTCAATGGTGAGATACGAGTGCCGGACAGTGCAGGAAATGATGCTGGTTATGGGAGCAATATTGCTAATCAGGCAGTATTTAAAGGGCCTTTTCCAGAACAAGCAAAATTACAGCTAATGCTACCTGAAGGTTTTAGTGATGATTTAGAAAGAGAGCTTGCCAATCGTGAGGGGCTCAGCCAAGACTTTGTACTTGATGAGTTTCCGCCCTTAGCCAAGTTTGCTAAGCAGGAGTTTGGAATTTATGAGCTCTTTGAAGAAAACGATAGTGTCGTTGCTGTGATTCCGGTGACACAGCGTCGTTTAGCGCATGATCAACAGGATGGCCCGACTTTTTTAAATAGCCTTAGCACCACAAATGATGCTGAGGTAATACGCTGGTTAAGGCGTTTTAATCGTTTAAATGAGAGTACGATTGATACGGTGGCCATTGGCGATATTATGGCTGACCGTGAAACTATTCAATGGGGCGGTCAGAATACGCCAACGTTGGATGCACGTTCTATTTCTATCTTTTCTGCGGATCAAGTAGGCTTAGAGCACATTGAATTACCGCAGTTAGCAAGCACTGAGGATAGTGATACTGAGGTTATTGGGATTCCACTTACGCAGAGTGGTTTTCATGTTTTGGAGCTCCAATCACCGACCCTAGGTAACAACTTACTTGCACATGATGAGTTGATGTATGTGCGCACCACGGCCTTGGTGACTAACCTTGCCGTGCACATTAAGTATAGTGCGGAGGATTTCTTGGTGTGGGTAACACGTTTAGATACGGGTGAGCCGGTAGCTAATGCGACGGTTAAAATTTCAAATTGCAAAGCTAAGTTGTTGCATAGTGGTACAACGGATGAGCAGGGTCGTCTTTATGTGGGTCAAACCTTAAGTAAAGCTGAGGGTTGCTATTATTCCAATATTGGTGACTATTTTGTATCAGCAAGTATTGCCGAAGATCATCCTGCTGCTCAAGGGGTGGAGCAGTATAGTTTTGCTTTAAGTGATTGGAATGATGGGATTGAGGCATGGCGCTTTAATCTGAGCAATTACCTTTATCGAGGAAGTGACAACGGTCGGTTAGTAGAGCATAGTTTCTTTGATCGTCCTTTATATCAACGTGGTCAGCTGGTGGCTATGAAGCATTATTTGCGCGTACTAGATGAGCATAATTTATCATTGCCGCGAAGTAGTGAGTTACCGGAGAAAATTCGGTTAACGCATAGTGGTAGTGGTGAACATTATGATTTTGATGTGCAATGGCTGCTGTCGCCGAGTGGTGGGTTGAGTGCGACGACTTATTGGAGCTTGCCTAAGGGAGCAAAGTTAGGTCGTTATGACCTTAGTTATTTGCGTCAAGGCAAAGAAATTTTGCAGAGTGATCAGAGTTTTAGAGTAGAGGAGTTTAAGGTCCCATTTTTAAATGGTTCTATAGCACTCGGTGCTGATGGACAAGCAAGTACACTCATCGCGCCTAGCTCTTTAAACGTTGATTTGCAACTCAATTACATTAGTGGTGGCCCAGCATCGAATTGGGATACTGAGGTGTCTGCCATGATTGGTGAGACTGCAGTAAGTTTTAAGGCGTATCCCGAGTATCAATTTGCTGCTACGCTGTTAGAGGACAATCAGTTAGTCGTTGATGAGGATCTACAAGGTGACAAGGTTTTCTTAAAGCAGCAAGCCTTAGTGTTGGATGAGCATGGACGTGGTCATTTAGCTATCGACACAATGCCTGCGATTAAAAATGTCTCTAGAGTGCGAGTGGAAAATGGCTTTATGGATCCGAATGGTGAGTTGCAAACGATTCAACAAAGTATTGAGTTGTGGCCGGCTAATTTAGCCATAGGGATGCAGGTTGAGAGCTTTGACCAAGGTGATGTGTCTGCTGAAATTGACTTGGTGTTGCTCGACGCAAAGGGACTGCCTTTAGCTAATCATCCAGTCAGTATCCGAGCTTCGCAAGTGCATTATTTTGCAGTACGTAAGCGCTTAGTTGGTGGTTTTTATAGTTATGACAGTGAGCAACGCACTGAGGATTTAGGCGTGGTTTGTGATGGTCAAACAGATGCTGATGGTAAGTTTTCATGTGAGGTGCTTGAGCCATTCAAAGGCAGAGTTACATTCCACGCTATTGCCGAGGATGGGCAGGGTCGAGTAGTCTCTAACGCAAGCAGCTCTTATTTTAGTGGTTGGGGCTGGTTGGGCTCAGCAGATCATGACCGGATTGATATTGTTGCCGATAAAAAGCGCTACAAGCCGGGTGATACAGCAACCTTACAGGTCCGTATGCCATTCCAAAAAGCGACTGCTTTAGTGGCATTGGAACGTGCCGGCATATTAGAAACGCAGGTGCATGAGCTTGACACCATGGATTCTAATATTCGTTTAGAGGTTGATAACACGTGGTATCCCAATATCTATGTCTCAGTTTTAGCGGTGCGTGGTCGTATTGAAGGGGATGATGAAGCTGAAGGGCAAGCTCGTATCACTGGCTTAATTGACTTAAATAAACCGAGTTTTCGCTATGGTATTACTGAGCTTAAAGTGGATGACCCGGACAAGCAATTTGATCTGCAAATTAGTCTTGAGCAAGATACTTATCAATTAAGAGAGACAGCGACGGCCAAGATTAAAGGGACTTTACATGATGGCACACCAGCCTCTAGAGCTTCGGTCGCGGTGGCTGTTGTTGATGAGGCCTTATTAGAATTAGCTGAGCATAATAGCACTAACATCATTCATAGTATGCGCCGTGAGCGTGGTTATGGTGTGTTGACAGCGACAGCTCAATCAGAGGTGGTGGGACGCCGCCACTATGGTCGTAAGGCCGTGGCAGCTGGTGGTGCTGCAGCAGATTTAGCTAAGCGCGGGGGGACTCGCGAGTTGTTCGATACCTTATTGTTATGGCACCCATCTATTGAGTTAGATGCTAATGGTGAGGCCACGGTGCCCATTTTGCTGAATGACAGCATTTCTCGCTTTAAGGTTATCGCACTTGGTGACTATGGAGCGGAGCGCTTTGCTGAGGCACAAGCGGAGTTCAGCAGTGCTAAGGACCTGCAATTAATTTCCGGCATACCGAGCTTGGTTCGTGAGCAGGATCAATATGATTTAAGCTTAACTCTACGTAATATGACTGACAGAGTAGTAAATGTGAGTGTTGGCGGTCGTAGTCGTGGGGCGCTGGAGAGTAGCTTAGATAGTCAGGAAATTACCTTAGATGCTAAGCAGTCAAAAATCATTACGTGGCCAGTCCGCATCACATCTGCTTTGGCAGGTGATGCTAAGGAATATATTGTATGGAATTTCTTTGCTTCTGAAAAAATAACTCAACAAAATGAAGAGGCTGCTTTAAGTGATAGTATCAAGGTGGTTCAAAAAGTTCAGCCTTTGGTGCCCATTACCGTACGTCAATCAGCCATGCTACAGCTTGATGGTAGTGAGGCGGTTAGTACCTTAGCAATGGGGCTGCCTGATACGGCTTTGACGCTTGATGGTCAAACAATTGGTGGTGTTACTGTGCAGTTGCAACGTAGTTTGCTAGGTCAAAGTGATGAGTTAAGGCAGTGGTTTACGAGTTATCCATATACTTGCTATGAGCAATTAGTTGCCATAGCAGTAGGCTTGGATGACCAGCAGGCGTGGGACAGTCTTATGCTTGAATTACCTCAGTATTTAGATGCTCAGGGTCTAGTGAAGTACTTCCCTAGCGCCAGAGCTAAGGGCAGTGCTACTCTAACTGCACATATTCTTAGTTTGTCGTTGCATGCTCAGCATGTTGGACTGAAATTTGACATTCCAAATGAGTATAAGGAGCAGATGCTAAGAGGGTTAGAGGCTATCTTTGAAGGACGTTTGGCTAGTCAGTATCCTTATCAGCAATGGCGTTGGAGTAGTCGATTGGCAGCGCTCACGACGCTCGCTGAATATGGTCACGTGACCGCGCGTACTGCGATTTCTTACTATGAGCAATACAATCAATGGCATATGAACGATTGGATCAATTGGCTCATAATTACTCAGCGTCTCAAGGACCCAGCCATGGCTCAAATTGCTCATGAGGCCAAAGCTAATCTCTTAGCCTTAATGAGCCGTGAGGGGCAGTTGCTGATACCGCAGTCTAATGAGTCAACCAATACATGGTGGACTATGTATGGCCGTGAGGCTAATTTAGCTAAGCTACTTTTTGTGGTGGCGGACGATGAAACTTGGTCAGTGGACATTCCTTATTTATTAAATGGCTTACTCAGTATGCAAAAGCAAGGTCATTGGGGAACGACGATTGCTAATAGTTACGCTAAGTTAGCGATGCAGCATTATGCCCTTAAGTATGAAAGTATGGTGCCGACGGGTACGCTTAATATCGTTTTAAACAGTGCAGCGCCTGAGCGTGCTCAAGCTTCTGCTCAATACGAGATTACAGGTGAGAGCTTTGTCGACAATACGGTGATGAGGCTTGAGCCATTACCTTGGCCTAGTAAAAAAGACAATCAACTGAGTTTAGATTTTGCTGGTGAGGGTAAGCTGTGGGCAACGGTTAGCGCACATGCGGCAGTGCCATTATTGGAAGCTAAGTATGCAGGCTATCAGTTGGAGCGCGAGATTCTGCCAGTTGTTCAGCAAATTGAGGGGCAATGGACTCAAGGCGATGTTTATAGAGTACAGCTTAAGATTCAGGCGAATTCGCCGATGACTTGGGTAGTACTTAATGATCCTATCCCTAGCGGTGCGACTATTTTAGGTTCGGGCTTAGGTCGTGATAGCGCTATTTTACAAGCTCAGTCCGCAGCAGTTGCTGAGAAAAATCAGGCAGAGCCAGAGGGCGATGATAATAACGCTTACTGGCGTAATTGGCCGACTTTTGTTGAGCGTGGTACGGATAGCTATAAGGTCTATTATGACTACCTTGGCCAAGGTGAAACGGTACTTGAGTATACGGTTAGACTGAATCACGCTGGGGAGTTTAATTTGCCACCAGTCCGTATTGAGGCGCTATACAATCCGGACGTTTATGGTGAATGGCCAAATAATGAGTTGTTTAAGGTTCATGCGAAGTAGGTCGTGCTAATTGATGACTAAGCCAAAGAAGGGTGTAGCCGCTAGCTTAAAACGGCGAGTAAGACCTAGGGTCTATGGTGTTTTATGTCTGGTTCTTACGCTTGTGCTGTTTTTAATCGTGGTTGGGCGAATGGCTTTGTGGCTATCCGCACCGGAGGAGGTGGTGAGCTATGCTGATACGCGTGCCGCTGCAGATTCCTCTTATGTTGAGGTGTTGGATCGGCAGGGGGTGGTTTTAGATAGGATTCGTCAAGACTATACGAAGCGTCAAGGTGAATGGCAGTCTTTAGAGGAAGTGTCGCCGAGCTTTATAGAGGCAATTCTAATCTCAGAGGATAAGCGCTTTTATGAGCACAATGGTGTTGATTGGTGGGCCTTATTAAATGCTACTCAAGCACATGTTATTTATAAAATAAAAACAGCGCTTGGTGTGTCTACAGCTAATAGTGTAGGGCGTGGTGGGGCTTCCGGTATTTCCATGCAATTGATTGCTATGCTAGAGCCTGAGCTGCAAACGAGAGGTGGCAGAAGCTATCAGCAAAAGTGGTATCAAATGGCAGCAGCATTGGCGTTGGAGGCTTCGTGGACAAAGGATGAAATACTTGAGGCTTATATTAATATCTTGCCTTTGAGAGGGGAGATCGTTGGTGTGTCAGCGGCGGCTGAGGCTTTTTACGGTAAATATGCTTTTGGTCTCAATCCTCGTGAATCTGCCTTATTAGCCGTGATGGCACGAGCGCCTAACACCTCAATAGCGCAGCTTACCGAGCGTAGCTGTGATTTATTAATAAAAATGAACGACAGCAATCAGTGCAATGGCTTAAGCTATTTTGTTAGCTACTTCTTGCGGCGACCGTACCCTGACGTGTTGGATCGGGAACACGATGCACCGCATATTGCACAGTATGCACGACAATGGGCTCATCTCCATGGCAAAAAGTCTGTGCGTACTACATTAGACAGTGATTTGCAGAAGCAATCCCAAGCGTTTATTAGATCACATTTAAGCGAGCTGAGTGGTGATGCAGTTCGGGATGCTGCAGTCGTGGTGTTGGATAATAGTAGTGGTGAGGTCCTAGCCTATATTGGTTCTTCGGGGACGATGAGTATGGCGCCTGAGGTAGACCATGTACGCGCTCCGCGCCAGGTGGCTTCAACATTAAAGCCTTTTTTATACGCGCAAGCGCTTGATGAGAGACGTTTGACGGCCGCTAGTTTATTAAATGACTCACCGATTAATTTACTCGCAGGTGAGGGCCTATATATCCCACAAAACCATGATAGAAACTTTGCCGGTTGGGTCAGTTTGCGATTGGCTTTGGCTTCATCACTTAATATTCCTGCTGTTAGAACAATTGTATCCCTAGGCGTCAGCTCTTTTTATCATAAGCTTAAAGAATTGCATTTGCCCTTAGGACAAGACAGTGAGTTTTACGGTTACAGCTTGGCTTTGGGGGCGGCAGATATGGATTTGTTAAGTCTGACTAATGCCTATCGAGTTTTGGCTAATGGTGGTCACTATAGTGCTCTCAATTGGAATCAGGACGAACTATCGGTAGTAGATAAGGTTGAGGTTTTTTCATCTGAGGCAGCGTGGATTATTGGTCATATTTTGTCAGATCGAGAGGCACGATCCTATACTTTTGGTTTGGATAGTGTATTGACCACCCCTTTTTGGAGTGCAGTTAAAACCGGTACTAGTAAGGATATGCGAGATAATTGGACGGTCGGATGGTCAGAACACTATACCGTCGGAGTCTGGGTGGGTAATAGTGATGGTAGTAGTATGCAAAATGTCTTAGGTGTGAGTGGTGCGGGGCCGATTTGGCATGATGTGATGAGTTATTTACACCGGCAGCGTGATTCAAATGCTCCCTCCAAACCTCAGAAGGTAGTTGTAGAGACTGTGCAGTTTGTTGGGGTTGATGAGGCTATGCGACTCGAGTATTTTTTAAGAGGTACGGAGATGAAACAAGTTGTGGCTTTAGTATCAGAGAGCCATACAGAAGTTATTCGGATTAAAATACAGGCACCGGTAGACGGTACGACCCTAGCTTTAGATCCAGATATTCCGTCGCACGCTCAAAAGCTTTATTTACAGGCAAATATCCAAAGTACAGACCCGAGAGCAGGGCTCATCAACTGGTATATTAACGATGTTGAAATAGCCAATGGTGTGAGTAACTTATGGTCACCAAACCGAGGCACGCACCGTATTACTTTAAAGGATGAAAATGCTAAGGTATTAGATGAAGTTGTTATTTCGGTAAGATAATCGCAGTAGGAGGGTTTTTATGACTGACAACACGTTAAAGGTTGGCGTAGCGCAGTTTCCTGGTAGTAATAATATTGAGGAAAATAAAAAGTATATTATCGAACTGAGTCAGCAAGCCGCTGATTCGGGCGTAGAATTATTGGTTTTTCCGGAAGCGGCGATGTGCTCTTTCAGTTCTGAGTTAGCCGAGTTACAAGCAATAGCGACTGAGTATTCTCCAGCGTTTATAGCGTTTATGCAAGACCTTGCCAAGGAGCATGGGTTTGCTGTGGTGGTGGGTGTCTTAAGCGCTTCAGAAATTGTAGCTGATGAGCGAGTGGTCAATCAGCTACTGGCGATTAGTGCAGAGGGTGAGATTATCTCTCGATACACGAAGGTTCATCTTTATGACGCCTTTAGCTTTAAGGAGTCTGATAAGGTGCAGCCAGGTATTACTTATCCTGATAATCGTGAGCTAAGTTTATTTAAGTTAAAGGACTTCTCTATTGGTTTGGTCAATTGCTATGATCTTCGCTTTCCAGAGCTATCTAGAAAGCTAGCTGCAGCCGGAGCAGATATTCTATCGCTAAGTGCAGCTTGGTTAGCAGGACCTTATAAAGAGAGCCATTGGGAGATATTATCCCGTGCTCGGGCGATTGAAAATACATGCTATGTTTTGGCGTGCGGCCAGACGGCTCCCAAAAACACCGGTCAAAGCATGATTATTGATCCAATGGGGGCGGTATTAGCCGGTGCCGGTGAGGAGCCTGGGCTGATTGTACAGACTTTGATGAGGAATCGTATACATAAAGTAAGGGAGATTTTACCTTGTTTAGAAAACCGTCGTTATCATGTTTAGCTTACGCTTTATCGTTATGCATGGCAGGTCAACGTGCTAAAATTGCCCTAGTTAAGAATCACTCATATTTAAATTTGTTTAGGAGAGTTTGATGGCATTAGTTTCTATGCGTCAGTTATTAGACCATGCTGCTGAGCACGGTTATGGTATTCCTGCTTTTAACGTAAATAACTTAGAGCAGGTTCAGGCCATTATGGAAGCGGCTAAGGAAACTGACAGTCCTGTGATTATGCAGGCCTCTGCCGGTGCTCGTAAGTACGCTGGTGAGACATTTCTAAAGTATTTAATTCAAGCTGCTGTTGAAACTTATCCAGAGATTCCTGTTGTTATGCATCAGGACCATGGTCAGTCACCTGACGTTTGCCGTGGCGCGATTGATTTGGGTTTCAGTAGTGTCATGATGGATGGTTCACTAGCAGCTGACGGTAAGACGGTTGCTGATTATGAGTATAACGTCGATGTGACTCGTCAGGTAACTGACATGGCACACAAGCTTGGTGTGAGCGTTGAGGGTGAGCTTGGTGTCCTAGGTTCTTTAGAAACGATGCAAGGTGACAAAGAAGATGGTCATGGTGCTGATGGTACGTTGACTCTTGAGCAGTTATTGACTGATCCTGAGCAAGCGGTTGATTTTGTAAAGCGTACGCAGGTTGATGCTTTAGCGATAGCGATAGGTACCAGCCATGGTGCTTATAAATTTACTCGTAAGCCGACTGGTGATATTTTATCAATTCAGCGCATCAAGGAAATTCACGAGCGTCTACCTAATACTCACTTAGTGATGCACGGTAGCTCTAGCGTCCCTCAGGAGTTATTGGCTGAGATTCGTGAGTTTGGTGGTGATATGAAGGAAACTTACGGTGTACCGGTTGAAGAAATTCAAGAAGCTATTAAGCATGGTGTTCGTAAGGTTAATATCGATACGGATATTCGCTTAGCAATGACAGCTGCTGTCCGTCGTTTTCTATTTGAAAATCCTTCAAAATTTGACCCACGTGAGTTTAATAAACCAGCTCGTGAAGCTGCTAAGCAAGTTTGTATTGCACGTTACGAGGCTTTCGGCGCGGCTGGTCATGCATCTAAAATCAAGCCTATTTCTTTAGATGAGATGGCAGCTCTTTATGCAGCAGGTGATTTATATCAACAAACGATTTAATCAGAATTGATTAAATGTGAGCGTTGTACATAAATATTAATGCCCCCAGTGACTGGATTATGATAATTCAGTTTTTGGGGGTTTTTAATGGGTCGTAGTCGCTTTTTTCTGCAGCTTTTTGTCAAAAAAGCAGCTTGAATTATGCTAGTTCAAACTGGTTAAGACTCTCAATTAACCAAAAAATAAGCCATTAGAAATATAGTAAGTTAATTAATACGGCTATCCAAAAAACGATAATAAATCGGAACCGACCACTCAACACTTACTACCTCATCCACACTCGTATCTAGTGGTGCTATACCATCAATCATTAGTATAAAAAGATTATATTTTTTGAAAAGTTGATAGTAAAACACTATAAACAACGTATAGAACAATTAATAAAATCATCTAAATTTTAGTTTGATGATGCCATGAGGTCATCGAGTCTTTGATGTACGACTAGCGCTTTATAGGGGGCCTTGGTAAAAACAACTATCCCCGTATACAAATCGATCACTGCTTGAAATCCAAATAGTGCTAACAGATCGATAACCGATAAAGCGCCTAATGGATTATGGTCATAGACTTTTTTGTCATTTTTCAAGTAATTAATAATGGTATAAAGACCTTTTAAAACTGGTTAAATCAAGCATAGTGTGGACCAATAAAGCTCCAGATAATACGGAATATAATCAGACAGAAAACACACTATCCGAAACAAAGATGCCAATCCATATAGCTCATTTTGATGTTGATAAAAGCACCAATAACACTGGCCATCAGTGACCAGTGAAATACACTTATCGGTAACTCCCAAATATACAGGGCACGAAAATCTGAATGATTCGCTAGATTCATAGTTAGTTTATAGTCCTTAACTATCATAGGAAATAACTAAAATATAAGATATTAATTAATCATTTTTCTTTCAGTCTTGATTTGGTCGGATAGTTAATAAGCGCTAGCTAGCCTTGTTATAATTAAGCATTAGTTGAGATATATAACTCAACTATAAAGAACTGTATTAGAAATCACTAAATGGATAGAATTTAAATGCTAGATCTCGGATTGTTACGTAAAGACTTAGATGGTGCTGTTAGCGCCTTAGCTCGTAGAGGTGTTGAGTTTGATGTGACT
Source organism: uncultured Oligella sp. (assembly GCA_947632105.1). Classification (GTDB taxonomy): domain Bacteria; phylum Pseudomonadota; class Gammaproteobacteria; order Burkholderiales; family Burkholderiaceae_B; genus Oligella. The sequence continues at coordinate 23,230 of CANROD010000007.1, forward strand.
CGTTTCAATGAGTTGGAAGCACGACGTAAGGACCTACAGGTGCAGACTGAAACTCTTCAAGCCAATCGCAATGCACTTGCCAAAGAAATAGGCAAGTTAAAGTCGCAGGGTCTTGATGCCTCCGAGGTTATGGCAAAATCTAAAGCCATTCCTGAGCAACTCAAGGGCATGGAAGAGGAGCTTGCGGTTCTGCGTGAGGAGTTGAATTTTATCCTGATGTCGACGCCTAACTTACCGCATGATTCAGTGCCGGTCGGTGTAGATGAAAACGACAACGTTGAGGTGCGTCGTTGGATTCCAGAGCAGGGGTTTGTTGGTCAGGATGTTTTTCCTAAGAGATTGGCAGTTGAAGTCGCTGATCATGTCACGCTAGGTGAACAGCTTGGTTTAGACTTTGAAATGGCTGTTAAGTTATCTGGTTCGCGTTTTAGCTTTATGAAGGGTGGTATTGCTCGTTTACACCGTTCACTTGCACAGTTTATGCTCAACCTTCACACCTCTGAGCATGGCTATGATGAGTGCTATACCCCTTATATTGTGAATAAAGCCTCACTCTACGGCACTGGTCAGTTACCTAAATTTAAAGATGATATGTTCTGGGTGACCAAAGGCGGCGATGAAGAAGGGGATGATGAGCACAGGGCTAAAGAGGAGTTGTTCTTGATTTCCACGTCAGAAATCAGCCTGACTAATACGGTTCGTGATGAGATTTTAGATTCTGATGAATTACCTATTCGGCTCACAGCGCATAGTCCTTGCTTCCGTTCAGAAGCAGGTAGTGGTGGTCGTGATGTGCGTGGTATGATTCGTCAGCACCAGTTCGACAAGGTCGAAATGGTTCAAGTGGTACATCCTGATAGTTCTTATGACGCGTTAGAGAGTATGGTTACTCATGCCGAAAAGGTCTTACAGCTATTAAAATTACCCTATCGTGTCATTACTCTATGTACTGGTGACATGGGTTTTGGTGCTGCCAAAACTTACGATATCGAGGTGTGGGTGCCTTCACAAGATACTTGGCGCGAGATTTCTTCTTGCTCCAATACTGAATCTTTCCAAGCGCGTCGTATGAATGCACGTTATCGCATCAGTCAGGGCAAAAACGAGTTTGTACATACGCTAAATGGCTCTGGTGTAGCGGTAGGTCGTGCATTGGTCGCTGTGATGGAAAACTACCAACAAGCAGATGGCAGTATTGTGATACCTGAGGTATTAAGACCTTATATGGGTGGCCTAGAGGTATTAGTGCCAAGCGCTTAAGTACCATAGACCATTTGGCTTAGATTGTTAAGCAAAGGATTTTTCAATGTTATTTTTACTTTCACCTGCTAAAAAGCTGGATTATGATAGCCCTTTGGCAGCTGACTATCCCTTTGAACAGCCGCTATTTGTAGAGCAGGCTGTTGAGTTGATTGAGGTTTTAAAGACTAAGTCGGAGCAGGATGTTGCTGATTTGATGAAGTTAAGTGAGAGCTTAGCGGCCCTTAATGTTGAGCGTTATCAGCAGTGGGAGCCGACCTTTGATCAAACTAATTCTCGTCAAGCTATTTTGGCGTTTAACGGCGATGTTTATGAGGGGCTTGAGGCAGCTACTTTATCTAAGGCGCAGCTTGAGTGGACTAATGAGCATGTACTTATTTTAAGTGGCTTATATGGTGTGCTTAGACCGATGGATTTAATGCGCCCTTATCGTTTAGAAATGGGTACGCGTTTAGAAAATGCCAAGGGCAAAAATCTTTACGAGTTTTGGGATGCACAACTTGCTGAGTTTATTAATCAGAGCTTGGCTGAACATACCAACCAAGTTGCTGTTAATCTAGCCTCCGAGGAGTACTTTAAAGCAGTTAAAAAAAATGTTTTAAAGCATCCGGTGGTGCAGTGCGTGTTTAAAGAAGAGCGTGATGGTGTCTATAAAATCATTAGCTTTAGTGCTAAGCGTGCACGTGGTCTGATGTGTCGTTACGCCATTGAAAATAGTATTGATACTATAGATGGTCTTAAGAACTTTAATTTAGAGGGTTATCAGTACGATGCTGATGCATCCACTGCAGATAGCCTAGTCTTCTTAAGACCAGATCAACGAAAAGCTTAGTAGTTTTTAGCACAATAATAACGTGTTGGATATAGTAAAAATGGCACAGGGTATGAATCCTGTGCCATTTTTAGTCTATTAATGAGAATAGTTTATTTATCAGTAGCGGGCTTCATGCTGCCATTTTTTTGGAAGCGAGCGTGCCAACTTAGAGACTCATCTAATAGGTGAGGTGTATGGCCTGATGTTTCCTCGCATGCGCGCTCAAAGTAAGAACGTAGCTCATCGCGATAGTCTGGGTGTGCACAGTTTTCTATAATACACTCAGCACGTTGGCGAGGAGATAGCCCGCGTAAATCAGCAAGGCCCTGTTCAGTAACGATGATTTGAGAATCATGCTCAGTATGATCAACGTGTGACACCATTGGTACGATGCCTGAGATATCGCCGCCTTTAGCAATGGAAGGGCGCACGAAGAAGCACATATAGCCGTTGCGGGCAAAGTCACCTGAGCCGCCGATACCGTTAATGATATTACTGCCCATGACGTGAGTAGAGTTAATATTGCCATAGATATCGGCTTCAACCATACCATTAATAGCAATTACACCAATACGACGAACAACCTCAGGGTGATTACTGATCTCTTGAGTACGCAGAATAATACGCTCTCTATAGAAGTCAATATTAGCAAACAGCTCCTCAAAACCCTTGCGGCTAAGCGACAGTGATGTTGCGGAAACCTTAACTAACTTGCCGGATTTGATCATGGCGAGCATGCCGTCTTGGATAACTTCGGTATAAGAGGTGAGGTTTTCGAACTTACCATCGTTTAAGCCGGCCATGACTGCATTGGCGATATTACCAACACCTGATTGGATAGGAAGTAAATTGGCTGGCAAAATACCCTTGTCCACTTCTGCCTCTAGGAAGGTTAGGATATGGTCTGCAATTTTCTTTGATGCTTCATCCGGTTCAGTAAAGGTGTTATCGCGATCCAACGCATAAGTTTCCACAATGGCAATAATTTTCTCCGTCGGGCAGTTAAGGTACTTTTGACCGATACGATCAGATACATTGGTAATAGGAACAGGTTTGCGATGTGGCGGGAGTGCCGTCCCGTAGTAGATGTCATGCATGCCGTCCAGCTTCTCGCTAAGAGCATAATTGACCTCTAAAATAACGTAATCAGCTTGATCAATCCAGGTTTTATTATTACCTACAGAGCAAGAGGAAATTAGACTGCCATCTTCATTGATGCCGACGACCTCAATCACTGCGATATTTAATTTACCATAAAAGCCAAACCAAGCATGCTGAGCTACATGAGATAGGTGGATATCCATATAGTTCATTTGACCGCTATTAATTTTTTCGCGACACACCGGATCGGATTGATAAGGTAGGCGCATTTCAAGACCGTCGACCTTTGCTAATGCACCGTCTAGCTCAGGAGCGGTAGAAGCTCCAGTCCAAACACTGACTTTAAATGGATTGCCCTTAGCGTGCTCTTGGTTGATGCGGTTTGCTAGGGCTAACGGTATTTCTTTAGGATAGCCTGAACCTGTAAAGCCACTCATACCAATATTGACGCCGGAAGGAATCTTAGTGACGGCTTCTTCAGCTGATATCACTAATTTATGGTATTCCTTATTTTTGATGCGTGACAAAGACTCAAACGTATTACTCATCTCTCATTCCTACTTTGACGGAAATGTTCTCTTGAACAGATCCAATTTTTTTATTTATTGAATTAAAAAACCCGAACAAATAAATCGGGAGCTCAAAAAATATAACATAATTTATTTAAGTCAAGACAGTAATGTGACAATTCATAAGGTTTAGTTTGAGATTTATTTAGAAATAAAAACATTCAGATATAAAAAAACCGATATCTAAAATAGATATCGGTTTTTCTCGAGAGTTGAGAGGATAAGGCTAAGAACTAGTCAGTTGTTTCAATTTGAACTAACTCACCTGCTTCAACTGCCTTAGCCGCTTTACGAGGTCGACCTAGCTTAACTGGGTTGATTGCTAGAGTCTCAGAGCTGACAGAGGGTTGGGTTTCGATCATGTTTAAACCGGCCTCAGCAATTACTTTTTCAAGATTGTCTGAACTTTTTGTTTCTACAGCAGTTGCAGCTATTCCTGAAACTGAGTCGGTGATACTAGCACTGACAGGCTCTTGAGGGGGAGCGATGGTTTCTACTGCGACTGCTGCAGGTGTTTCTGCCTTAGATTCAGTCTTTGTTTCTGCCTCTACTTTGGGTTCAGCTTGAATTTCTGATTCAGGCTCGTTCACTTTAGTTGCTGGCGCTAATGCTGTATGCTCTACTTCTATTGATTTAACAGGTGTTGCACTTTCAGGCATTGGTATAGCGGTAGACTTGGTCACAGGTTCACTGGCAACTGCTAAAGCCGCCTTCGTGTGAACTATATCTGTTGACGTCGTTTGCGCTATTTTTTCAAGATTGATTTCACCCTTGGCTATTTGCTCAGAGATTTCCTCATAATCATGATTAGTCGCTTTCAGCATGACCTCGTTTGGAACAAAAGGGAGGTTTGTAGCAGCAGCTGCTACTCCTTCTTTTTGTGAACGGCGGTTGCGGTTGCTGTGACGACTTGAGCGACGACGAGAATCAGATTGATTGGACTCCTCTAGCTGATTGTTCTGCCCCTCTTCGCTCGCCTGTACCTTGACGTTTTGGCGTGCTTCAGTAACCTTGTCCTCAGCAGGTTGTTTAGGAGCTGAAGATTTGGCCTTAGTGCTCTGTTCAGCTTGCTCTTGAACCTGAGTTTTAGGAGCTTCAACTTGAACGGCTACTTGTTGCTGTGATTCTAAGCTATCATCCTGTTTGCTTTCAGGTTGTTGCTGTTGACGTTGGTCGCGGGCTTCGCGTGACTGTCTGCGCTGTTTATTTCTATCTTGTGGCTGTCCACGTTCCTGCTGAGTTTGACTCTGTTGATCTTGAGTAGTGCTTTGCGTGTCTTGGTTTTGAGCCTGCTCTAAGTCTTTCGCTTGAGCGCGGTCATCATCACGAGCAGGTTGACGTCGAGAGCGTCTGCCCTGTTGTTTGTTGCCCTCTTGGTTTTGCTGGTTACGTGAGTTGGTGCTACGTCTGTTATTAGTCGCTTGATCTTGCTGGGCAGTTTGTTGCTCAGTGTCTTGAGCTGCTTTCTTAGGACGTTGCTGACGACGCTGATTTTGATGTTGAGTTGTTGACTCCTCATCCTGTTGCTGTGTTGCGCGCTTATTAGGGCTACGACGTTGGTTGCGTTGGCGTGGCTGACGCTGTGCAGAGTCTGCAGAGCGTGTGGCAGATTTTTTAGCAGCTGGCGTCCGCTTAGTAGGAGTCGTTTGCTCTTGAGGTTTAGTCTCTTCCTCGGCGCTTGGACGCATAAAGAACGACTTAATGCGCTGTAAAAATCCCTTAGGCATAACACGTTCAGCTACTTCCGAAGCTGCAATGCTAGCGGAATTGACAGTTGCTTTAGCCACCGTAGTTACTGGTTTTTGGGGAACAGGCTCACCATGCGAAATACCCTTGACAATAGCTTCTTGTCTTTTTTCCTGTTCTTCAAATTTAGCTTTTTGCTCACGCCATTTGACTACAGACTCAGGTACTGGTATTAACTCAACACTGGACTTAGGATCGTCTAAGCGACTATCATCATGACGTAAACGCTCAATGTGATGATGAGGAGTTTCTAAGGCCTTATTAGGAATAAGCACAATACGGACATTGAGACGATTCTCAATTTTTAGAATATCTTGACGCTTTTCATTTAATAAGAACGTAGCAACCTCTACCGGTACTTGGGCGTGTAGGGCAGCAGTGTTTTCCTTCATAGCTTCTTCTTGGATGAGGCGAAGGATGTTTAGAGCGCTTGACTCGACGTCACGAATCACACCAGTACCGTTACAACGTGGGCAAGTGATATGCGAGCCTTCATTGAGTGATGGGCGTAGGCGTTGACGTGATAGCTCCATCAGGCCAAAGCGTGATATTTTGCCCATTTGTACACGGGCGCGGTCAAAATGTAGGGCCTCACGTAATTTTTGCTCAACTTGACGTTGATTCTTGTTATCGTCCATATCGATAAAATCGATAACAATCAAACCACCCAAGTCACGTAAACGTAATTGACGTGCTACTTCTTCAGCAGCCTCTAAGTTGGTGCGTAGCGCAGTTTCTTCGATATCCCCACCACGCGTGGATCGTGCGGAGTTGACGTCAATCGCTACCAATGCTTCGGTGTGATCAACCACAATTGAACCGCCGGATGGTAGAGAGACATTACGCGCATAGGCGGTCTCGATTTGGTGCTCAATTTGGAATCGAGAGAATAAAGGTACTGCATCGCGATAGCGCTTAACAAGGCTAACGTTTTCAGGCATTACGTCTTGCATAAAAGCGGTGGCCTGAGCTGTAATCTTGTCAGTATCGATAAGGATTTCAGAAATGCTTGGTGAGAAATAATCGCGAATTGCGCGAATCACTAAGCTAGACTCCTGATAAATTAGAACCGGAGCAGGGTGTTGTTGGGCAGCATTGTCAATTGCAGTCCATAGCTTAAGTAGATACTTTAAGTCCCAATCGAGCTCCTCAGTAGAACGTCCGATACCAGCGGTACGAGCAATCATGCTCATGCCTTGCGGTAGCTCTAGCTGATCCATCGCTTCCTTCAGATCCTGTCTGTCCTCACCTTCAATGCGACGTGAAATGCCACCACCGCGAGGGTTATTAGGCATAAGAACAAGATAGCGTCCAGCAAGAGAAACAAAAGTGGTTAAGGCAGCACCTTTGTTGCCTCGTTCCTCTTTCTCAACTTGAACAATAAGTTCTTGGCCTTCTTGAAGTGCGTCTTGAATGCGAGCGGTACGAAGATCAACACCCTCTTTGAAGTAGCTGCGAGCCACCTCTTTAAATGGCAAAAAACCATGGCGTTCGTGGCCATAGTTAATAAAGCATGCCTCCAAACTTGGCTCAATACGGGTAATGACACCCTTGTATATGTTGCCTTTGCGCTGCTCACGGCCAGCGGTTTCAATATCAATATCAATCAGCTTTTGCCCATCGACAATCGCAACGCGTAGTTCTTCTTGGTGCGTTGCATTAAATAACATGCGTTTCATGTATAAAACTCTCCGAAAAAATGCCACAGCAATATGATTGCTGAACCACCCGGATAGAGCTGTTGCGGACTTGATGATGCTGCGAGTAAATGACAGCTAAAAATTTTGCGTGTTTTTTGCTTTTATTGTTCCAACATATAGATATACGTACTAATATCTCGCTAACGCAATATTGTGTCTATGCGTCGAGAAATTTAGACGGGCAAAATACGGTGGAAATAAACTCGAATAGTTGTCATCAAGCTACCTGAGGTATTTTCAATAAATCAAACAAACAAAAAAATTAGTTATTATTAAAACTTAAAACAGCCTTAGATCAAAATGAATACTAAGACGGCTCACTTAAAAAATTTATAGACCACTTTGGTCTATAAAAAGAAATTCTGTATTTTCACTTAACAATCAACAATTATCACCTGTATAGGCATCTACACTGTGGGCAGGAGGTTAAATACTGCCGCATCGAAACAGATTAATGCATACAACGATGATTACCACGTACAACTCTAAAAGAAAGAGGGACTCAGTCTAAAGGCATTGACTCTTAATAATAACTGCTAGGGGAAATGGTGCTATGACCTATTTTACTTGCCCTAGGCTCAGTCCTAAATAACCAAAAACAATCTAATGAAATCAAAAAGCATGAGTTACAATAGCGTGTTAAGGTAGAGTAAAGGCTTTAGAAGCTTGAGAATATCGCAAGCGGACAGACAATGGGCCTCTCTACAATCGCGCCGCTCTCTTTTTTATGCGGGTATTTTGAATTATAGTTAGTCTTGACAATATGTGCAAACAAAGTTCATCAGATGCCATTAGTTTTTCAGTACGCATATTGGAAATTGATTCTGGCAGTGCAGGGCAAAGATTGGATAATTTTTTAATCCGTCAGTGTAAGGGTGTTCCTAAAAGTCATCTTTATCGTGCTGTACGTTCCGGTCAAGTGCGTGTTAACCGAGGGCGAGTTAGTGTTGACTATCGTCTAGCGCTTGGCGATTTAGTGCGTGTGCCGCCAATGCGGGTTGCTCAGGGAGAGGTTAAACTGCCTGCTCCGCAAGCGGAGTTCCCCATTGTTTATGAGGATGAGGCTATCCTAGTGATTAATAAACCCTCAGGTGTTGCAGTGCATGGTGGTAGTGGGGTGTCTTTTGGGGTGATTGAGCAGTTACGCTCGGCGCGACCGCAGCAAAAGTTTCTTGAATTGGCTCACCGTCTTGACAGAGAAACCTCTGGTTTGCTGATTATTGCTAAAAAGCGTTCTGCGTTAGTGGCTCTGCATGAAATGTTTCGCCAAGATCGCGCTAAAAAGCACTATAAGGCTTTAGTAACAGGTTGGGTTGAGCAAAAGGTTCAGCATATCAAAAAGCCCTTATTGCGTTATTTAACTACGGAGGGTGAGCGTCGAGTACGAGTTGATCCTCAGGGTCGTTATGCTCATACCATTGTCACTTGTTTGCAACGCTTTAAAGCATATACTTTGGTTGATGCTGAAATTATTACCGGTCGTACTCATCAAATTCGCGTTCATTTGACGTCTATTGGTCATCCAATTGTAGGTGATGATAAATATGGTGATGATGCTTTACGTGAGCGTTTGCGACAGCAGGGCTTTAGGCGTATGTTCTTGCATGCCTATCGTTTGCGCTTTCCTCATCCCGTGACAGGAGAGTGGTTAAGCGTAGAGGCTGATTTGCCGGATGACTGTGAAGTGCTATTGAGGCGTATTGAGGCTAATGATATATAGTAGATTGATGGATAATTGCAAAGAGAAATAGAAAATGAAATACACAACAGTTATTTTTGATTGGGATGGAACAGTAGTCGATTCAACTTATGTGATCGTAGACTCGATTAAAAAAGCTAGTCGAGAACTAGGCTTAGAGGTTCCTAGTGATAAAAAAGCGAGTTGGGTTATCGGTTTGTCATTGCCAAAGGCTTTGTTGGAAGTGGTTCCTGGTCTGACTGAGCAGCGTTTGAATGAATTTATTGCTGCTTATCGTAAGTATTATTTTACTGCCGATCCAGACCTCAAGATGTTTGATGGCGTGTTGCCTTTGATTGAAGGTCTGCGTGAACAGGGCTTGCAAACTGCGGTAGCAACAGGTAAAAGCCGTTTTGGTTTGAATCAGGCATTGGAGAATCATGGCATTCGTGATTTGTTTGATATCACTAAGACAGCAGATCAAACTCAGAGTAAACCTCATCCATTGATGCTAGAAGAGATTTTTGGTGAGTTGGCAGTCGAGCCGAGTGAATGTGTGATGATTGGGGATACTTCGCATGATATTCTAATGGCTCACAACGCTAAATGCGATAGTATTGCTGTTTCTTATGGTGCACATACGTTGCAGGAAATTAGTCAAGCTAATCCGAGTTATATTGCTCACAATGTTACCGAGTTAGGTCATTTGCTCAATATGTATTCTAAAAAGCGTGTGGGGTAGCTATGTCGAGTAAAAAACAATGGCCAGAGAGTGGTTTACGTAGTGTTCTCAGCCATATTTATATTTTATGTCTGGCTCCAGGGTTAATAGCTCTTTGGTTGAGTTTTTCAGCTCGTGATGAGGGGCATATCTTAAGGATGGAGATATTAGTTCATTACTTAGCTGTCTCTTGTTTGTTTATGTTGACCGTCACTTTGGCGATAACGCCGTTGGCGCGCATGATGTCGCAGCCTAATCTTGGTATTATCAGAAGGCCTTTCGGAATTGCGTCTTTTGGTTATGCTTTTGCGCATTGGATAGCGATATTTTTCCTATATGAGTTTAACGGCACGGCGATTTGGTTTGCCTTTGAGGTAAATCCATCTTTGTGGGCAGCTTTGTTATCCCTATTGCTTATGGTGCCGATGGTTTTGACTGCAACGCATCAGTCTATGCATAGTCTAGGGGTGTGGTGGCGCCGTATTCATTCAGCGATTTATGTGGTGTCGTTGCTCTGGATTTACTATGTGGCGATGAGTTTTAAGGTGTCCTTAGGTGATCAGATTCTCTTCTGTATGATCTGTTTGTTGTTGCTTTCACGTGTTTATCATTACTACACCATGCAAAGCAAAAAATCGCAGATTTACGATCTTTTGGAGTCTAAAAATAAGGAAAAAAATCAGGATGATGATAAGGAGTAGATAGAAGCGTAGGGCTTCGCTATCTGTTTGAGAGGCCCTACTGGTTGTCTTAAATTACTTAGGCTAAAAGCAAAAATAAAGTAGCTTGTTTATCGAGGGTGGGAGTAGGTTGTTTTCTCCACTGTTCTACTGTAGCGGTTTTTATCCATTCGTTTTTTCCGGTCATGTCGCGGGCTACGCAAAGCCGTGTACTGCCATTCAGATTTTGCAATAAACTACTAAACATCGCCTCATTTCTATAGGGTGTTTCAATAAAAATTTGGGTTTGATTAAATTTGCGTGATTGCTGTTCCCATGCTTTTAGTTGCTTTGCTCGTTCATCAGTTTTAACTGGGGCGTATCCGTTAAAGGCAAATTGTTGGCCATTAAGGCCGCTCGCCATCAGGCCCAGTAAAATCGAGCTTGGGCCTACCCAGGGGACTACTTTGATACCCATTTTGTGTGCTTCTGCCACAACATTAGCGCCAGGGTCGGCAACGGCAGGGCAACCAGCTTCAGATACTAATCCAATTGCGCCGCCTTCAGGAATGGCGTTGAGCCAGGTCTGGATTTCTTGGGTGGAAGTTTTGTTGCTAAGGCTGTAAATGCTTATGTCCTGCAGGGGATGCTCAGTTTTTATCAGTTTTAAAAAGGCACGTGCAGTTTTGGCATTCTCTGCAATATAGCAGTCGAGATTGGCGGCTAGTTGATGGACGTCTTGTGGTAGCCACTCAGTAGGCGGGGTTGTGCTTAGTCCCACAGGGATAAGGTGTAGGGTTTTGTGTTTCATTGTTGTGCCTTGGGTGTTAGATGATCATGTTTGTTGTGCTGGCGGCCAATGTGGGGTTTAGTCCAAAGTGGCGTAGCATGCGGCAAAGTTCGATTAATGGCAGGCCAATGATGGCAGTTGGGTCGTCGCTGCGCATTGACTCCATTAAACTGATACCTAGAGATTCGGCTTTGGCACTGCCAGCGGTATCAAATGGCTGATCATACGCTAAGTAGTGCCTAATTTCTTGATCGCTTAGAGCACGGAAATGACAAGCGGTAAGGACGTCTTGAGTAAGTGTTTCCTCACCATTGGTGACGGCAAGTGCACTATGGAATTGCACAACTTGACCGGAAAGCTGCTTTAATTGTTCGAAAGCTGCTTCAAAGCTGCCAGCTTTACCAATGGGTTCATGGCCTAGCGTGGCAACTTGATCTGCGCCAATGACGATGCTGCCGGGAAACTTATTGGCGACAGTGTTAGCTTTTGCTACTGCTAATCGTAAGCTAAGTTCAGCGGGTAATTCGTTGGGGTGGGGGGTTTCATCGACATTGGATGATTTTGTTTTAAATGGTATTGCTAAGCGCTCTAACATAATACGGCGATATCGAGAGGTTGAAGCAAGAATAAGACAATTTGATGTAGAAGTCATCATTTTTATTGACCTATATAGATAAAAGAGGTTATTATTCTAGGTTTTACGTAGTAGCTAGCTACCAGTTGAGGCTCAGATTTTTGGGTTTGATGGTTAAGATTTAGAGTAAAAGGTAAAGGACTATGCATAAAGAGCTTAAATTAAAAGAGCGTAAGTTAGATGTATATGCTTTTATAGCTCAGTCACAGGCTCAGCAGACTGCAGAGTCGCTTACCGGTGAAGCTGATATAAATCATTTTAGTCGCTTTGTCGCTGATTTGCCAACTCAACAGCTAGCAACTGAAAGTGTAGCGGATTCTCAAGATCTGAATCGCGTGTTTTGGCAGGTTGAGGGTGAGCAGTTGTCTAGCGATGTTTATCCTCGGGGTCGCTTTTTACTTCATTTTTATATTGAGGCTGATCCAGTTGTCGTGTGTCAGCGTTGTATGAAGCCTTTTCGCTATTCATTGACTGTCGAAACCACTGTTGAGGTAGTGCGGTCAGAGAGTCAGTTTGAGGGGGTCAGTGATTCCGGCGAGGTCATACTTGATGAGTATGAAAAAATACTCGCTAATCCTTTTCTTGATGTGCTTGAGGTAGTAGAGGATGAGCTGATTTTAGCTTTGCCGTTTATGCCGAATCATGAGGATTGTGAAGACGGTCAGAGTATGCTTGATGAGCATACGGTGCCTGCTGAGAAATCACCTTTCGCTGTTCTAGAAGAATTAAAGAAAGACTAGCGTCGAACGTATAGGTCATTTAGTGTCCTAGTGTAAAATACTAGGATGTTTTTACTGTTTTAATTTTTATATTTTTTGTCCGGGTTTGGGCAAATTATTATTTGTATTTGGAGTCATCATGGCTGTTCAACAAACTAAAAAATCACCTTCAAGACGCAATATGCGTCGTTCACACGACGGTTTAACTCAACCAGGTGTAGCTGTTGAGGCTACAACTGGTGAATTGCACTTACGTCACCACATCAGTCCTAACGGCTTTTATCGTGGCCGTCAGGTAATCAAGTCTAAAAACGACGAGTAATTAATCATTTAAGAGCGGTTCTTAAGTTGTGTTCTTTAGCTTGAAAGCCGTTTTTAGAAATATAGATTAGCGCTTATTGTCGTGATCAAAATTGCTATTGATTGTATGGGTGGTGATAATGGCTTGGCCGTCACTATTCCTGGTACGGTAGATGTAGCCAACCGTTATCCTGATACGCATTTTTTATTAGTAGGTTTGATCGATCAGATCGAGGCCGCTTTAAATCGGGTTAAACCCAATGATAGGTCTCAATTTGAGATTATTTCAGCAACTGAGTTTGTCACTATGGACGATTCGGTTGAGATTGCCCTGCGCCGCAAAAAAGACTCCTCCATGCGCGTAGCTATCACGTGTGTCAAAAATGGCCAAGCCGATGCTTGTGTCTCTTCTGGTAATACAGGTGCTCTGATGGCACTGTCTCGTTTTATTCTTAAGATGCTTCCAGGTATTGATCGTCCCGCTATTGCTACTGCCTTGCCAAATGTCAAGGGTGGTGGTACTACGGTGCTCGATCTTGGTGCTAACGTAGACTGTAGTGCAGAGCATTTATTAGAGTTCGGAATTATGGGTTCTGCTTTAGTGCAGGCTATAGATCATGTTGAGGCTCCAACAGTGGGTATCTTAAATGTCGGTCAAGAGGATATCAAGGGTAACGACCAAGTTAAGCAAGCTGCTCAATTACTTAAAGCCAGTCATTTGAACTTCTATGGCAACGTAGAAGGTGATGATATCTTCAAGGGTACAACGGATGTTATCGTCTGTGATGGCTTTGTAGGCAATGCAGTTCTCAAGGCTATTGAGGGTACAGCTAAGATGATCTTCAGCCAAATTAAAGGCGAGTTCAAGCGTAGCCTATTCAGTAAGTTAGCTGCAGTGCTTTCTATTCCTGTATTTGGTAGATTACGTAAACGATTGGATAATCGTCGCTACAATGGTGCCGCCTTACTAGGGTTGCGTGGGGTTGTCTTTAAAAGTCATGGTTCAGCAGATAGCTTTGCCTTTGCTTGTGCAGTAGAACGAGCAAGGGGGGCGGTAGAGAGCAATTTACTAAGCAAAATTATCCATAGCGTAGAAAAGAGTAATGCTTTAAAATCACAGATTATGGTCGAGAATGAGCAGCAGAGCTCAGCGCCATCGGTTGACGCAGAGCAGAGTTCTACAGCGTCTCGTCCTTAATTCATTCTGAGTTGTTACACCATACAGGAGTTCGCAGTGAGTCAATACGCCAAAATTGTTGGTCATGGAAGCGCTTTACCCAAGTCCGCAATATCTAATCATGAGCTTGCTGAGAAATTAGCTAAGCAGGGTGTTGAAACATCAGATGAGTGGATTCAGACTCGTACGGGGATTCGTCAGCGCCATATTGCCGATGAGGCGGTAAAAACCAGTGATTTAGCATTAGAAGCGGCGCAAAAAGCGCTTGAGTCAGCGGGCCTAGTGGCTAATGATATCGATCTGATTATTGTGGCAACAACTACCCCAGATATGATTTTTCCAAGCACGGCTTGTATTTTACAAGCCAAATTAGGCATGACTAATCATGCCATGGCTTTTGATGTACAGGCGGTGTGTAGCGGTTTTGTCTATGCGTTGACAGTTGCTGATAGCTTGATTCGCGGTGGTAATGCTAAACGAGCGCTAGTAATAGGCGCAGAGACATTTACCCATATTCTTGATTGGCAGGATCGTGGTACTTGTGTGCTGTTCGGGGATGGTGCTGGTGCTGTTATTTTAGAAGTTTCAGAGCAACCGGGTATTTTAGCTACTCAACTTAATGCTGATGGTGAGTTCGAAAAAATTCTACACGTGCCGGCGCGAGTATCGCATGGCGCGGTGTTAGGCGATCCTTTTATGCGTATGGACGGTCAGGCAGTGTTTAAAAAGGCAGTGAGTTTATTGGAACGCTCAGCCCTGGATGTTTGTGAGAAAGCAGGTATTAGCCACGAGGACATTGATTGGTTTGTACCTCATCAGGCCAATTTACGCATTATTAATGCATTGGGTCGTAAGCTCGGCTTATCGGCAAATAATGTTGTGGTTACTGTTGATAAGCATGCTAATACCTCCGCTGCAAGTGTACCTTTAGCCTTTGATGAAGCTCGTCGTGATGGTCGTATTAAGGATGGCCAACTCGTGCTTTTACAGGGTGTTGGTGGTGGCTTTACATGGGGCTCAGTACTGGTTAGGGTTTAATCAGTGGGTCTCTCTCATTTAGCTGTTATTAGAATTTAAGTGATTAATTAGGGTGGTTGCATATGACTAAATTAGCATTTGTTTTTCCAGGGCAGGGCTCTCAGAGCGTTGGAATGCTTGATAGCTGGGCTGATAATGCTGCGGTTAAGGCAGTAATGGATGAGGCTAGCCAAGCCTTGGATCAGGATTTAACTCTGCTTACAGCAGAGGGGCCTGCTGAAGACTTAAATTTAACCACTAACACTCAGCCAGTTATGTTGGCTGCAAGCTATGCAATGTATCAGGCTTATTTGTCAGCCGGAGGTAAGTCGCCAGAGGTGCTTGCCGGTCATAGTTTGGGTGAGTATACGGCCTTGACTGCTGCTGGTACCTTAACTCTTAGCGACGCAGTGCGTTTGGTACGTGTACGTGCTGACGCTATGCAGTCAGCAGTGCCTGTTGGTCAGGGTGGTATGGCTGCCATTTTAGGCCTAGATGATGATTCAGTCTTAGCGGTATGTCAGGCCGCTAGTACTGAGGATAATTTTGTAGAAGCAGTCAATTTTAACGCACCTGCTCAAGTAGTTGTAGCGGGACACAAGGAAGCAATTGATCGTGTTTGTGACTTAGCCAAGGAGGCCGGTGCAAAGCGAGCCTTAGCTTTAGCAGTATCTGCTCCTTTTCATTCCCGTTTATTGAAGCCAGCAGCTCAGGCATTAGCAAGTGCTTTAGCTGAAGTTGAGTTGCAACGTCCTGCGATGCTTGTCATTAATAACGTTGATGTTAACGTAGCTGATGCACCAGAAGAAATCATTGATGCCTTAGTGCGTCAAGCTTGGCATCCAGTGCGTTGGGTAGAGACTATCCGCAAGATGAAAGAAGAGGGAGTCACTCATATTGTTGAGTGTGGCCCAGGTAAGGTGTTAAGTGGTTTGGTTAAGCGTATTGAGCGAGATTTGGTCGTGCTCAATATTAACGACCCTGCTTCATTAGAGTCAACTTTACAGGCTTTAGATGATCAAGCTAACCACGCTTAGTATGGCGTCTTCACTTTAAATGATTAATTGCTTTGAAAAGCGCTTTTCAGGATTAAAAGAATTATGTCAGAACAAGTTTTAAAAGATAAAATTGCTCTTGTTACCGGTGCTTCAAGAGGAATCGGCAAGGCGGTTGCTAAGGCACTTGCAGAGCAAGGCGCCATCGTTGTCGGTACAGCAACGACCGAACAAGGCGCGGAGGGTGTTACCGCAGAGCTGCAGGAATTTGGTGGTCGTGGTGTCGTTTTAAACGTGACTGATGACGCGGCTTGTGATGCGTTATTAGCTGAGTTGGCATCTGAGGGAGGTCCTCATATCTTAGTAAATAATGCGGGTATCACCCGTGATGGCTTGGCTATGCGTATGAAGGATGAGGAGTGGTTAGATGTGATCCACACAAACCTTAATGCGGTTTTCCGTTTATGTCGCGGTGTTATGCGTCCAATGATGAAAGCAAGAGAGGGTCGTATTATTAATCTAACTTCGGTTATCGCCTCTGTCGGTAATCCAGGTCAATCAAACTATGCGGCAGCTAAAGCTGCTGTCGCGGGTATGAGCCGTAGCTTAGCGAGTGAATTAGGTAGCCGTAATATCACTGTCAATTGTGTAGCTCCAGGCTTTATTGATACTGATATGACTCGTTCATTAAGCGAAGAGGTAACTGATAGTCTACTGTCACGTATCCCTCTGTCACGCTTTGGTCAACCAGAGGATATCGCTAATGCAGTTGTATTCTTGGCTGGCCCACAGGCTTCGTATATTACAGGCACCACCTTGCACGTCAATGGCGGGATGTTTATGCAGTAATTGTTATAGGTTTTATCAATGTTTCAGTATCCTTTTGAATTTATTAATAAGTCAACCTTGTTTGTTGCTAGTAAGGAGCTGGAGCAGTAGTAAAAAATTGTCGTTTAAAGGAAGGAAATATTTCTTTAAGCGGCTTATTTAATAAACATTGCAGTGTTTTTTGTCTAAAATGCAGTTGTTAAACACTGCGCATTGCAATTTTGGGTGTTTTGAGCTACTTGAATTTGGTTTAATTTTTGCTTAGACTTGAGTAATTCAAAACAATTAATCACAGTATGGGTCATATTTTTAGTGGCCATTAGTTTTTAACTAGTAAGGGCTTAGCCCATTTGGAGAAATACATGGATAGCATCGAACAACGCGTCAAGGGCATTATTGCTGAACAATTAGCGATTAAGGATGAGGCAGAGGTAAAAAACGAATCATCTTTCTTGGATGACTTAGGTGCTGACTCACTTGACATGGTTGAGTTAGTTATGTGCTTAGAAGACGAGTTCGAAACCGAAATCCCTGACGAAGAAGCAGAAAAAATCACTACTGTTCAACAAGCTATTGATTTTATCACTGCTAACAAGAAGTAATTGCTTGGGTGATTTTTGTAGAGCCGCCTAAACCGTCATTTGTTACTAACTATTTTTAGTGCAAAGAGTCAGGCTTAGGCGGTTTTTGTTTTAAACTTCTAATTATACTTAATAGCTCATTTAAGGAGTCTTTAGTGAAAAGACGAGTCGTCATAACAGGCTTGGGCATTGTGTCACCTGTTGGAAATACCATTGAATCCGCATGGGATAATTTGATCAATGGCCGTTCAGGTATCGGTCCAATTACCCGTTTTGATGCGAGTGAGTTTAACTCCCAAATTGCTGGTGAGGTCAAAGACTTTGATATCAGCAATTACCTGAATTCCAAAGAAGCTAAGCAGATGGATACTTTTATCCATTATGGTTTAGCCGCAAGTATAGACGCTTGGCGTGACTCTGGTTTGGATATTAACCAGATTAACCCAGAGCGAGCCGGTGTGATTGTCGGCTCAGGCATTGGTGGTTTACCTCGCATTGAGGAAACCCAAACTGCCTTTTTGGAAAAGGGTCCACGCCGCATCAACCCATTTTTTGTACCTTCATCATTAATTAACTTAATTTCAGGTCACTTGACTATTATGTTAGGTCTTAAGGGGCCTAGTTATGGTGTCGTATCAGCTTGTACTACAGGTTTGCACTCTATCGGTGATGCCGGTCGTTTGATTGAGTACGGTGATGCTGATGTGATGGTGGCAGGTGGTGCTGAGTCTACGGTTTCTCCATTGGGTATTGGTGGCTTTGCCGCAATGCGAGCCTTGTCCACGCGTAATGATGATCCAACCGCAGCTTCACGTCCATGGGATGTTGATCGTGATGGTTTTGTATTGGGCGAAGGTGCCGGTGTCATGGTACTTGAAGAGTATGAACATGCCAAAAAGCGCGGAGCTAAGATCTATGGTGAGCTAGTGGGATACGGTATGAGCTCTGATGCTCATCATATTACCGCTCCTAACGAAGACGGTCCACGTCGCGGCATGGTCAATGCAATTAAAAATGCCGGCATTAATTCTGAGCAAGTTGACTATGTTAACGCTCATGGTACATCAACACCTCTAGGTGACCTCAATGAGACCAAAGCACTTAAATTGGCTTTAGGTGATCATGCAAAAAAAGTTGTTGTTAACTCCACTAAATCAATGACAGGTCACTTGTTGGGCGCGGCCGGTGGTATTGAGGGGGTATTTGCAACGCTAGCGGTTTATCATCAAAAATCACCGCCGACCATTAATATTTTCAACCAAGATCCGGCATGTGACTTAGATTATTGTGCTAATGAGGCACGAGATCTAGCTATTGAGTATGCGTTGTCTAATTCCTTCGGTTTTGGTGGTACTAACGGTTCAATGGTTGTTAAGAAAATTTAGTTTTTCATGCGCTCACCAGTATTAAACCGAGTTTGGCACCAAATGATTTGGATCAAGCCTAGCTCTTATGAGATTTTTTATAAGAGCAGCTTGATTTGGCTGACTTTTATGCTGTTCTTCGGTTTTACTATTTCTTGTTTATTGGCATCTCTATTTTTTGTATTTTTTAAAACTCAAAAAACACAATCTACTTGGGGCTTAGCGATAAATCCTGAGGGTGATTGTCAGTATTATCCCTCGATAAATGCTAATTCGGTTAGTTGCCGGCTAGTGTCAGCACGTCACGCGTTATTTTGGTGTTATTTAGTATTACAGTCTGAGGATGGAAAATCTCATCGGTTAGTACTTTGGTTAAGTAGTTTAAGTCCTCAGCAAAGACGACGCTTTAGTGCTTTGTGTCATAATTGGTCTCAGGAGGTATTGACATGAGTACAGAGCGAGAAATAGATGCAGTGCTAGTCAAAAGAGCACAAGCTGGCGATAAGCGAGCTTTTGAAATGTTGGTCACTAAGTACCAACGACGTATTTTGCGTCTATTAGGGCGTATCCTGCACAATCAAAGTGATGTAGAGGATGTTGCTCAAGATACTTTTCTAAAGGCCTATCGAGCCTTACCAAAGTTTCGCAATGAAAGTGCATTTTATACATGGCTCTATCGCATTGCCGTTAATACGGCACGAAATCATATCTCATCAAAACATAATCAAGTTTTTGTATCAGACCAAATAGAAAGTCAGGATGGTGAAACTTTTTCATTACTTGATAATCTAACTGATGGAGAGACCCCAGAAACTCATATGCATAATCGCGAAATCATTGAGGCATTGCAAATTGCTCTTGATGAGTTGCCTGAACAATTACGTCAAGCGATTGTCTTGCGAGAGTTAGAGGGGTTGAGTTATGAAGAAATTTCAACGGCTATGGATTGTCCAGTAGGTACGGTGAGATCACGCATTTTTAGAGCACGTGAGGCTATCGCTGAGCAACTTAAGCCGTTATTAGGCGGTGATGGTAGGCCATGGTAGTACTGCTCAAGTAGTGGTCTAGTAAAAGGAAGTCTTTTAAATGAGTAACATTAACGATTTATCAACATCAGATCAGTTGGACCGTCTAAGCGCTTTCTTAGATGGTGAATTAAGTGAGTCTGAGTTTGAAGCTGTGTTGGATGATTTAGATGGTCCTTGCTGTGTTCAGCTTAGGAGCTATCAGATTATCGGTGATGTTATACGTGACAGTAGTTTAGCTATCAGAACATCGGATCTCTTTTCAGTTCGTCTGGCGAAAGCACTAGAAGCTGAGCCTGCGCACTCACTTGAAGAATGGCAAGAGGAATCACGGGCTACAGGTACACATGGTATCTCTCCCAAGACTCGAACAACTCAAGTCCATCATCTGCCGAGTAGACCTAAAACACGCTATGCTTTCGTAGCAGGTGGGATAGCGGCAGCCTTTGCCACCATCGTTACTTATCATATTTTTCAAAGTGATCAAATACAATTAAGTGCCGATACCGCTCCTGTATTAGCCTCTACTGAGGTTCAGGCAGTATCGCCGCAAGTTGTTGAATCGCCAGTACTTGTGGCGAGTGCTAACAATAGCGAAATAGGCACTATGCAGAGCTTTAATAGAACGCCTACAATGGCAGTTAGATCTGCGGTGTCGAATTCCCGAGTGTCTACTGAGGAAAGTCGCCGTACTTATCCCGAATACTTGCGTTCGCATAGTGATATGTCAGCTCATACACCATTTATGCAGGTCAATTATCAGGGCGTAGGTGTTGATCAATGAACAGTTTGTTGCACAAATCATTTGTAGGATTGAGTATCGCCATGCTGGCATTGACGATATCTGCTTTGAGTTATGCGCAACCATTAGCCAACCCCGTTGTTACAGATACTACACAATTACCTCAAGTTGATGTGGTGCAAGAACAAGAGGTTGAGTTGTTGAGTCTTGAGCAATTGCTTAGGCAAATTCAATTAGCCTCTGCTCAGGTTAATTATCAAGGCATCTTTGTTTCACACTGGGCTAACCAAAACTTAATTACATCCAAAATTACTAATCTCTTCAGTAATGGGGCGTTGTCACGTCGAATCGAATCTCTGGATGATAGTCCTATTGAGGTAATGCGGACGGATGAACAGCAAATTCAGCTTTTTCCTGAGCAACGAGTTGTTGTCACTATGCCAATCAGAGAGCATGATTTCCCTGGGATATTATTGGCAGAGGTAGATGGAATTTCAAACTATTATACAGCTGAAGAATTGGATATTCCATCACGTGTTGCCGGTATTTATTGTAAAACGATCGTCTTATCGCCGCTAGATGACGATCGTTATGGTTTTAGGCTTTGCGTAGAACCAATTAAGCGCTTATTGCTTCAGATTGAAACAGTGAATGCTAAACAGCAGATTGTTAGTCAAACAACTTTTACTCATTTGCTTTTTGAGGATCAAATAGATTCTGCATCTATACATACTGAGCACGATTACGTGACATGGAGTCACTTTAAGCCACGATCTAATGAGGTTGATCTTGATGCAGAGGGTTGGCGTTTTTCTTTACCGGGTGGTTTTAAAAAAATTACAAGTTTTAAGTTAATTACGGGAACCAAAAAAGAGGTAAGACAACTAACATTATCTGATGGCCTATCTTCATTCTCTATTTTTATTCAAGAGCTTGAGGAAGAGGATAAAGGTAAGTATGGTCTTTCAGATCGTGTTGAGGGACCAGTTAATATTTACAGCAAGCGTTTAGGTGACTATTGGCTTACCGTTTTGGGTGCTATGCCATTACCTACGCTAGAATCAGTAGCTGAGTCTGCTGAGCATAGTTCAATCGAGAACTAGGTGCTTTAATCCTTCTATAAGATCAAAAAGTATCAGTTCTTATTAGCATTTAAGGATATTTAGTATGTTAATAAAAAAAACTTTCATCGCCACGTTATTAGCTTTAAGTACTTTAGCGCCAAACGCAATGGCAGAAGAAGCTAAATTGTTGCCTTCACCTGTTGTTAAGCAAGAGGGCAATAAGACCAACCAAGTCACCCCAACCATTAATCCTCAAGATAACAAATTAGTTGCATTGCCTGATTTTACGCAAATTGTGGCTGAAACAGAGGCAGGTGTCGTTAATATCCGCACTATGGAAACACTCCGAAGTCATGGTGGCGGTGCTGGTGGTTTTGGTGCTGATCGTGAGATGGATGATCTTTTTCGTTTCTTCTTTGGTCCTGATTTCGGGTTTCCTGGTCAGGTGCAGCCACGTGATCGTGGTCCACAGTCTGGAGAGCGTGCTGAGCGAGAAGTACCGAGAGGCGTAGGTTCCGGTTTCATTATTTCCGAGGATGGTTACATTATTACTAATAACCACGTGATTGATAAAGCCTCTAAAATTATTGTTACTTTAAATGATGGTAAAGAGTTAGTCGGAGAGGTAATAGGAACTGATGCACGTACTGATCTTGCTTTAATCAAGGTTGAAGCAAATGACTTAAAGCCGTTAGCAATCGGTGATTCTGATGACTTGAAAAAAGGTCAATGGGTTGTGGCGATTGGTTCACCATTTGGTTTGGATTCGACAGTGACCGCTGGTATTGTTAGTGCAATCAATCGTGATACGGGTGACTATTTACCATTTATTCAAACAGATGTTGCCGTTAATCCAGGTAATTCAGGTGGTCCTCTAATTGACTTATCAGGTGAAGTGGTTGGTGTGAATTCTCAAATTGTTTCTCGCTCTGGAGGCTTCATGGGGATTTCATTATCGATTCCTATTGATGAAGCGATGAAGGTAGTTGAGCAGCTTAAGGAAACAGGTAAAGTTGTACGTGGACGTATTGGTGTGACAATCTCAGAAGTGGAAGAGGATGTGGCTGAAGCACTTGGTTTAGATGGTGCTGAGGGTGCTCTAGTTAGCAATGTTGAGCTAGGTAGTCCAGCACAAAAATCAGGTATTCGTCCTGGGGATGTGATTATCAAGTTTGACGGCAAGGATATTAATAAGTGGTCTGACTTGCCGCGCATGGTAGGTCAAACTCGTCCTGATACTGAGTCCACCATTGAGGTATGGCGTCGCGGTAAGGCAGTTGAATTAGACATCGTAGTTGAAAGCCTTAACGGTGATGAGGCGTTGGCAGCTAAAGATCCCGACAGCGATTCCAAGGCTGATAGTGCGAAAGAGGTAGATAGATTAGGTTTAGTTGTATCTAACTTATCAGCAGCTCAAAAAGAATTGCTAGGTGTTGATGGTGGCGTGATTGTTTCTACTGTTGAAGGCGTAGGTGTAGAATCAGGACTGATGGTGGATGATGTTATTTTGGTACTTAATAACCAAGACGTAAAGGATATCGAGCATTATCAGGAGCTGGTTGAAGCGCTTCCCAAAGACAAAAATGCGGCTTTATTAATACGACGTAATGATTTAACTCAGTGGGTCGCAGTTCAACCTGAAAAATAAAGTACAATACACTGTTATTGAACCCAAAAAAGGCGCAATATTTGCGCCTTTTTAGTTATCTATTGTCTTATTTTCGGAATTCATGCAGCATATACGCAATTTTTCTATTATTGCCCATATTGACCATGGTAAATCTACCTTGGCCGATCGCTTAATTCAGCGTTGTGGTGGCCTATCAGATCGCGAGATGTCGACTCAGGTATTAGACTCCATGGACATTGAGCGTGAGCGTGGTATTACCATTAAGGCGCAAACCGCTGCGCTTGAGTATAAAGCTCAAGATGGCAAAATTTATAATTTAAACCTTATCGATACCCCAGGGCACGTGGATTTTGCCTATGAGGTTAGTCGTTCTTTATCTGCTTGTGAGGGAGCGCTACTAGTTGTTGATGCTTCTCAAGGAGTAGAGGCTCAGACCGTAGCTACTTGTTATACCGCACTTGAGCAGGATGTAGAAGTTATTCCGGTGCTTAATAAAATGGATTTAAATTCAGCCGATCCAGAAGCCGCCAAGGAGGAAATTGAGGAGGTTATCGGTATTGATGCCTCTGAAGCGATACCAGCCAGTGCCAAAGTTGGCATGGGGATTGATGATATTCTAGAAGCGATTGTGGCTAAGGTTGAGCCACCTGTAGGTGATCCGGATAATCCTTTACAGGCACTGATCATTGACTCATGGTTTGACAACTATGTTGGTGTCGTAATGTTAGTGCGTATTGTTAATGGTGTTCTTAAGCCTAAAGACCGTATGCGCTTTATGTCGACTAATCAAACTCATCTTTGTGAACAGGTGGGCGTATTTACTCCTAAATCAGTGCAACGTAAGCAGTTAAGTGCTGGTGAGGTGGGTTTTATTATTTCTGGCATCAAGGAATTGGAGCATGCTAAGGTCGGCGATACCATTACCGTTGTTGGTAAAGAGGCGACAGAGCCATTACCTGGATTCAAAGAGGTTAAGCCACAGGTTTTTGCAGGCTTATACCCCGTTGAAAGTAGTGAGTACGATCAATTACGAGATTCGCTTGAAAAACTTAAACTAAACGATGCATCATTGATGTTTGAACCAGAGGTTTCTGAGGCCTTGGGTTTCGGTTTTCGTTGTGGTTTTCTAGGCCTCCTGCACATGGAAATTGTGCAGGAGCGCTTGGAACGTGAGTTTGATATGGACATCATTACCACAGCGCCATCGGTTGTGTATGAGGTGGAGCTTAATGATGGAACGGTCATTATGGTTGAAACACCATCACGTATGCCTAGCGTTGGTGAGATTGCTGATATTAGAGAGCCAATTGTTGAGGTCAGTATTTTAATGCCACAGGATTATGTAGGTCCGGTAATGACCTTATGCAATCAAAAGCGTGGTATCCAAAAAAATATGGTCTATCATGGTCGACAGGTCAATTTAGTATATGAAATGCCATTGGCTGAGATTGTTTTGGACTTTTTTGACCGCTTGAAATCGGTATCTCGCGGTTATGCTTCGATGGATTATAACTTCATCGAGTTCCGTAGTTCTGACGTAGTACGTGTTGATTTGCTGATAAATGGTGATAGGGTTGATGCCTTATCCATGATTGTCCATCGTCAGCATGCTCGTCATCGTGGTCGTGAGGTAGTTACCAAGATGCGTGGTCTGATTCCTCGTCAGATGTATGATGTAGCAATTCAGTGTGCTATTGGTGCAGAAGTGGTTGCTCGCGAAAATGTTAAGGCATTGCGTAAAAATGTGCTTGCCAAGTGTTATGGCGGTGATATTTCACGGAAGAAGAAGTTACTTGAAAAACAAAAAGAAGGTAAGAAACGTATGAAGCAGGTTGGTAGTGTGGAAATTCCACAAGAGGCCTTCTTAGCGATCTTACAAGTGGATGATTAATGTCTGGAGCAATTAAATAATCATGGATTATGCCTTAATATTATTACTCTTATTGATGATTGCGATTGTTGTAAAGATACTCGATCGCTTGGTTTTAAAGCCTCGAAGAGTTGCGCAGTATGGTGAAGAGGAAGCTAAACACAGAGGTTGGTTTATCGATATTGTACATAGCTTCTTTCCAGTAATCTTGGCTGTTTTTGTGCTGCGCAGCTTTATTGTTGAGCCATTCCGTATTCCTTCTGGATCGATGTTGCCGACACTTGAAGCTAAGGACATGATTCTAGCTAATAAGTTTTCCTATGGCGTGGTGTTCCCAGTCTTTAATAAAAAAATTATTCCTGTAGGTAGTCCTGAGCGTGGTGATGTGGTTGTTTTCCGTTTTCCACCAAAACCGGAAATAGACTATATTAAGCGTATTGTGGCATTACCTGGCGATACTATCGTCTATGACAATATTCAGAAGACATTGCAGGTTAATGGTCAGGTATATGCCCAAATGGATTTGGGCCCGTATATCAATCCTGAGCAGCAAGGCGGCAACCCACAGCAATATGCAGAGATTACTGACACAAAAACGTATAATATTTTAAAGCTTCCCTATCAAAATATAGCTCGCCCAGAAACTCGTTTTCCTTTCTTAGATTATTGCGACTACACTGTCGAGCAGTTAAGCTGCACTGTGCCTAATGCTCATTATTTTGCTTTAGGTGATAATCGCGACAATAGTGTGGATAGCCGTTTCTGGGGGTTTGTGCCTGAGGAAAATATTGTTGGTAAGGCATTTTTCATCTGGATGAATTTAGGCTTTAATTTTGATCGTATCGGTACAATTAAGTAAATAGCCTATGAACTTGAAACAACTTCAAAAAAAACTCGATTATCAATTTAATAACGAGGCTTTTTTAACACGGGCTTTAACGCACCGTAGTCATGGCCAGTCTAATAACGAACGCCTAGAGTTTTTAGGTGATTCTATCCTCAATTTTACTATTGCTTCCCTCCTGTTTGATGGGCTCAAGCAAGAGGACGAGGGTGACTTATCACGCATCAGAGCTAGTTTAGTTAACCAGCAAACATTAGCTGACCTATCAATCAAGTTAGAGTTGTCAGAGGTCTTGCGCTTAGGTGAGGGCGAACTTAAAAGTGGTGGTTTCAGACGGCCATCAATTTTAGCGGATGCACTGGAGGCGATTTTTGGGGCAGTTTATTTGGATTCTGATATTGAATCAGCTCAACGCGTGATTTCCCGTCTTTATGAACCTCTAATTGAAAGTGCAGATTTTAAAACAGCAGGTAAAGATAGCAAAACGTTATTGCAGGAAATGCTTCAGGGTAAGCGCTTGGCACTCCCTAAGTACGTTGTTGTCGATACGCGGGGAGCCGCACATAGTCAGGAATTTGTGGTTGAGTGTCGTGTTGAGGAGTTGGCGATAGTGACTGAGGCGGTTGGTCATAGTCGTCGTCAGGCAGAGCAGAGCGCTGCTGTTCTAGCATTGGATCTGCTTAAACCAATTTTATCTAAGCCCAATTTCAAAAAAGAAAAGTATTTGGAGAGTCAAGCCACACAACTTAGTCTACCGGTGGCTACAGAACAGGAACAGTCAAATGATAGAAAATAAGAATCAGCGTTGTGGTTTTGTTGCAATTATTGGCCGACCTAATGTGGGTAAATCTACTCTGACTAATGCATTAATCGGTGCCAAAATTTCGATTGTTTCTCGTAAGTCGCAAACGACACGTCATCCGATACAAGGTGTGTTGACTCGTGATAACGCACAGTTTGTTTTTATTGATACACCTGGGTTCCAAACACGCCATGGCGGCGCCATGAATCGTATGATGAACCGAGTGGTGACACAAACACTATCTGAGGTCGATGTGGTGGTGCATGTGGTAGAGGCTGGCAAGTGGTCTGAGGGTGATGAAAACGTTTTACCGTTACTGCCTAAACCAGGTAAACAACATGTAATTTTAGTGCTGTCAAAAATCGATGCAATTAAAAACAAAGCTGAGCTATTTGAGTTTACAACTCGCATCATGGCAAAGTATCAATACGGTGCCGTGATTCCGGTCAGTGCAGTTAAGCATAATCAATTAGATATTCTTCTCGATGAGATCGCTCAGCGCTTACCAGATGGTGAGTTTATGTTTGATGAGGACACCCTCACCGATCGTTCAATGCGCTTTATTTCTGCTGAGATATTACGTGAAAAGATCTTCCGCTTAGTTGGTGATGAGCTTCCCTATGCTTCTACTGTGGTCATTGAGGAGTGGAATGAGGAGGACAAAGGCGTTCATATTAATGCTTGCGTAGTCGTTGAACGTGATAGCCACAAACCTATACTTTTAGGTGCGGGTGGACAGCATATGAAGCGTATTGCCAGTGAGGCTCGTCAAGAGATAACCGAAATGGTTGGTAAACCGGTATTTCTTGAGGTTTTTATTAAAGTCCGTAAGGGTTGGTCAGAGCAAGAAAGTGCTTTGCGTGACTTAGGTTATGAGTAAGCGTAAAACGCGTATTCTTGATGTTGACGCTTACCTACTTAATGCCTACGCGTGGAGTGAGACGTCGGTCATTGCTCATGTCTTTACAAAGGACCATGGCATCATTGTTGGTATGGCTAAGGGAGCCAAACGACCGTACTCTGTGATGCGTCCTATCCTTAGTCACTTTCATCCTTTATTATTAAGTTGGAGTGGTCAGGGCGATGTTAAAACCCTTATTCGTGTTGAGAATAACGGTTTTTGTCCTATCCAAGGTCGTGCTCTCATGCCGGCTTGGTATATGAATGAACTGCTCTTAAAGTTCATGGCGGCAGAAGATCCTCATGCTGATCTATTTGCTATCTATGCGAACTGTCTACAGCAATTAGCTGATGGATATAATGAAAATATAGTGCTCCGGTCTTTTGAATGGCATTTATTAGAGGAGACGGGTTATGGTGCAGAGGAGTCCATGCCAGATTTTTCAGATCCATCACAACAGCGTCACTGGCGGCACCACTTGCGGCAACGTTTAGATCAGCAATTAGAGCAACGTGGATTAAAAACCCGTGATGTTATTCAGTCTTTGCATAGCTTATCCAGAATACTGAGCTAAGACCTCATATTTATTACGACTTTATTTCAATAGTAAGCAATATTCAGCTATAATCTCCATGTTCTTGAGGGAGTAGTTGTTCGTATATCCCTACGAAGCTGGCATCAACATATTTGCTTTTGCATGGTGTCAGCATCTACCGTATGAGGGCTTATCAGCTTTCCAGCGGGTAGACTAACGAGACTTAAGACAGGTATCAATCGCCTTGGTGGGCCGTTATACTTGTCTTTGTCATGTTCGCCCACCGCTATGGAGTTTGAGTTGGAAGCTTTTATCGCATCTGTTTTAGCGGTTGCGTTAGCTGAGGTTGGTGATAAAACTCAGTTATTAGCACTCTTTCTAGCTGCTATGTTTGCTCGCAAAGCACCTATCATTCTAGGCATCTTAGTTGCTACTATATTGAATCACGCCGTATCGGCTTGGTTTGGTGTTTGGATATCGCACAATGTTAGTCACGAATTGCTCGCTTGGATAGTGGCGATTAGCTTTCTAGTGATGGGGGTCTGGCTACTGATACCTGATACAAAAGACGAAGTGGATGAGAAGTATGTTAAGTATGGTGCTTTTGTTGCTACAACGGTATTGTTTTTCTTTGCTGAGATCGGTGATAAAACTCAAATTGCTACTGTTTTGCTTGCAGCAAAATTTAATGACTTTTACCCTGTGCTTATTGGTACCACTGTGGGCATGATGTTAGCAAATGTGCCTGTGGTTTTTCTAGGCTGTTGGTTACTGGATCGCTTATCGTTTAGAAAGATCCGCCGAGGCGCTTGTGTCTTGTTTATATTGTTAGGCGTGGGGACCTTGGCCCAACACTACTTCTTTTAATTAAAAAAGGCTTATAAGCTATCAATATAGCTTATAAGCCTAAGTCAAACTAGTGATAAATTACTCGTTGCTGCTAGTGATGCCTAGGATACTTAATAGGCTTATAAATACGTTATAAATGCTTAGGTAAAGCGATAAAGTAGCTGAAATATAGTTAGTCTCACCACCTTGTACGATACGTTGTAAATCAATCAGCATGAAGGCTGAGAAGATGACAATAGCTAGTAGAGAAATAGTTAGCGTTAAAGCAGGTATTTGTAAAAATACATTAGCGATAGCGGCAACAATAATCAACACAGCACCGATGATTAAGGTTTTGTGTAGGTGTGTGAAGTCACGTTTAGTCGTGGTCGCAATCGCAGCCATCGTAGCAAAAATTGCTGCAGTACCACCAAAAGCCAGCATAATGAGGTTGGCGCCATCACCAAGGCTAAGCACGTAGCCCAACATGCGTGACAGCATGATACCCATAAAGAAGGTAAATAGTAGTAAAAAGCCAATACCGGCTGAGCTATTTTTGTTACGCTCAATTAAAAACATCAAACCAAAAGCGCCAGCAAAGAAGACAATCATT
The DNA here is from genome assembly GCA_947632105.1 of uncultured Oligella sp. Lineage (GTDB taxonomy): Bacteria > Pseudomonadota > Gammaproteobacteria > Burkholderiales > Burkholderiaceae_B > Oligella. The sequence continues at coordinate 52,737 of CANROD010000007.1, forward strand.
GATATGCCTGGACTTAAAATTTGGTTAAGGCCTAACTGAAGGGATAACCATGCGCCCAAGACGGTTGGAATCATGGATATAGCCAAGAGTATATAGGTATTACGCAGTACGCGATTGCGAACCACGGCACTAGCAGTGCTGTGGTCTTGGTACTGTGTAGGTCGTTGATATTGATTCATGGATACTCCAAAAATAAGTGTATAGCGGTCTGAATAGAGAAAAATATCTTTTTAATTTAAAACCGAATGTAGTAAAGAAGCTTACAAAAAACTGAACTCTATGTCAATAGACAGTGCTACGTATAATAATGTTCCCAAATTTTGATGAACTTTAATTTTCAATGTATTTTTTTAGTTCTGTAAGTATTCTTTGCCTAATTCTTTTTTCTGCGAGGGTCATTTCCTCTTTGATAATGGCTTCAAGAGCGCTTGCTAAGTGTGTTGAGTCGATGAGGTCAGTGGGTGCTACAACTGGCACATCATCTACTTCGGGTTCAAGTACAGGATAATCATTATTCTCTTCAAGCATACTCTCTGCGGCTGGCCCAATGACGGGAAAATCTTCTTCACGTGCTTGAGCGTGCTCGGTTCGAGGAGAGTAGGGTGGGCGTTTTCGAAAAAATGTGCTCATTAGTCTTCCTTGGTTTTACCCATTTGGTGTGAAACCAGCTCAGCACCCTCTGCGCGGTATTGCTTCCATCGTCTGCGGGCGTATTGCTTATCGGCATCATGATCGGAAACAATTTCCAATATACAGGCAAATTGCTGATAGTTTGGTGGACAAGCTAGATCTAAATTAAGAAGCCAAATATTGGCGGCGTTAGAAAGTAGCTCTTGATTAGCAAGTAGTTCGGCACTTTGTATTAAAAAAATGGGCTGAGCTTTGTTATCTGCAGCCCATTCATTAGCCATTAGCTCAGTTACGTGTTCACTAGATCGAATAGCTTCTTGAGGAATAAAGGCATCTGGAGCTAGGTCCCAAAGCATGCGACTAAACATATCCAATCGTTTTTGCTCAGAACTAAACACCAAAATTTTTTTGGCTGAACGATAATTTTTAGCGGCTGAATTCACAGCCTGTCGAATGCGGTGATCAACCCCAAAAGCAAAAAAAACCTTAATGCTCATTGCCTTATCCTATTTCCTTTGTGTTACTTAGAGCTTAATAAATATTGAGCTAATAGAGGAACTGGACGACCAGTAGAGCCCTTGCTGGCACCTGATTTGTCCCAAGCCGTTCCTGCTACATCCAAGTGTGCCCAAGCATACTTTTTAGTAAAACGAGCTAAAAATGCTGCAGCCGTAATTGCGCCGGCATCACGACCACCGATGTTTTGCATATCGGCAAAGTCGCTCTTGAGTTGATCCTGATACTCTTCATCAAGTGGCATTGGCCAAGCTTGATCGCAAGAGTGCTGACCTGCCTCATGTAATGCCGCACTGAGTTCGTCATTGTTACTGAATAAGCCGCTATTGATTTTACCTAGTGCAATTACACAAGCGCCAGTTAAGGTGGCAATATCAATCACCGCTTTAGGTTCAAAGCGCTCCGCGTAGGTTAGGGCATCACATAGGATGAGACGACCCTCGGCATCTGTATTAAGAATTTCAATGGTTTGACCTGACATACTGGTCACGACATCACCAGGTTTGGTTGCACGGCCGCTAGGCATATTTTCAGTGGCTGGAATTAAGCCAATGATCTCTTTATCAAGATTTACCTCAGCGATAAATTTAAAGAGACCTAGAACTGTTGCCGCACCGCCCATATCCCATTTCATTTCATCCATACCAGCGCCCGGTTTTAGAGAAATGCCACCAGTATCAAACGTTACTCCCTTACCGACAAAAACGATAGGGGCTTCAGGATTTTTAACGTTTTCGGGTTTGTGGTGTAACACAATGAAGCGTGGTGGCTCTTCTGAGCCAGCAGCAACCGATAAGAAAGAACCCATTTTAAGCGCTTCAATCTGCTTTTTCTCTAGTACCTGTACCTCTAGTGTCTCATACTCTTTAGCTAAAGCTTTGGCTTGTTTACCTAAGTAAGTCGGTGTGGCGAAGTTACCAGGGAGGTTACCGAGGTGACGGGTTAATGCCATACCTTGGGCGATAGCTTTACCCTCGGCAATAGCTGTTTTAATTGGTTTTTCTTTATCCTCATCATGGATAAAAGTTATCGTTGCTAGACTAGGTGGCTCTACCTTTTTTTGAGCCTCTTTGCCTAAAGTAGCAGTGTAGATGTATTGTGCGTTTTCTAGAGCACGTGCTGCGAATCGAGCCTGTTCGACTACTGAAACCCCGTCAATAGACTCAAGTAGTAACGTATTAACAGCCTCTGTTAGACTTAATTCGTTGCAAACTTTAGCTGCTGCTTCGTGTGCTTTTAAGACAGCCTTCGCGTTATAATCATTCTTGTTACCAAGACCAATGAGAATAATGCGCTTAGCAGTAAGACCATCAAGGCCACGTAGAACTAGGTGTGAACCTAAGTTTGCTTTAAATTCCTTATCTAATAATGGGATAATGGCATTTTTAGATACTGTTTCGATAGCTTCGGTGGCAACACCAAGTATTTGATCTAAATAAACACCAATAATCAATGCAGGCGTTTTGATGTCTTCAAATGACTTAGTAGCTTGTACTTTAAATTCCATTTGTATATCCTTATTTCCTTATAATTAACATTACTGTGTTATCCATTATCGCTTAAGAATCTTTATGTCGCTATTCAAACGCTCGGTAGTCACCGAAATAACTAGTCACGCTGGTGTTGTCATGTCCACTCTTATGGTGGTCTGGTTAAGCGTATTACTAGTAAGGTTATTAGGACAGGCTGCTGAGGGCTTGATTGGTGCTGAGTTAGTTTTGGGCATTGCTGCTTTTTCCAGTGTCACTGCGCTGCCTACTATTCTAACAGTCACTTTATTTATTGCTGTTATTGTTACCGTTTCTCGTAGTTATAGAGAGAATGAGATGGTGGTTTGGTTTACTAGTGGTATCTCCTTAATGACTTGGCTTAAACCGGTGCTACGTATAGCGTTACCCATTTGCGCCTTGATTGCTCTATTGACAATTCAAATATCACCTTGGGCTTATGCTGAGATTGAGGAAAATCGACAACGTTTTGAGCAGCGTTCTGATATTTTTAAAATAGCTACCGGCCAGTTCATTGAAACTCAAAATGGCGAAAGGGTCTTCTTTATTCAACAGGATGATGAACAGGCTAGCGGTTTAGGCCGCGTTTTTTTACGCGTCAGTGAGGATGATGGTTGGACTAGCACCATTACGTCCGATCATGCTGATTATCGGGTTGATGCGGAGGGACGTCGTTATATTGATTTAGGGCCAGGTAATCGTCATGATATGCGTAATAATTCGACTGAGTTTCGCGTGACTCGATTTGATTCCTTCACAATACAAATTAAGGGAGCCGATGCAGGTAGCGAGGATGCTATCAGGCAAGCGGTGCAGTCAAGGCTAAAAGCACGCCCAATGCTGTCGTTAATTAATGATGGAGAGCCTAAAAGTGATGGTCAAATTATGTGGCGTATTTCAATGCCAATCGCAGCTCTTAATTTGGCGCTTTTAGCGATACCGCTCGGTGCGGTTAATCCACGAGCGGGGCGTTCAATTAATTTAGTGATCGCAGGTCTAATTGCTTTGCTTTATATGAATTTACTCAACTTAATGCGTAGCTGGATTGGTAATGGCACCATTGGTTTTTTTGAGGGAACCATAGGCTTGAATCTGCTTGCTACGTTACTTTGTGTATATTTTTTCTGGTTGCAAATTAGGATAAAAAAACCTAAACCACCACTTGAGAAAAAAGAGATTGGATTTAATTAATATTTCTTTTTGAAATAAGCTTAAGGTTTATTATAAGAATAAATTATATTAATATAGACGTTTTATTTATATTAATATAATTAGGCCATTCTTTTATATGAACCTACAGCAATTTCGTTTTGTCCGTGAGACGATTCGTCAAAACTTTAATCTTACTGAGGCTGCTAGACAGCTTTACAGTTCGCAGCCCGGTGTTTCTAAAGCGATTATCGAATTAGAAGATGAGTTGGGTATCACTATTTTCGAACGCCATGGTAAGCGTCTGAGAGGTCTTACTAGAGCTGGTGAGGCGGTCAGTGTCATTATTGATGACATTATGCGTCAGGTTGATAATCTCAAAAGATTAAGTGATGATTTAGCAGAAAAAGAAGAGGGTAGTCTGATGATTGGTTGTACTCACGCTCAAGCACGCTATTTTTTACCTAAAATTTTGATGGAATTTAAAAAGAAATTCCCTAAAGTGCGTGTTAGTTTAAGTGAAGGTGATCCGCCAGAGTTAGCTAAACGACTTTTACATGATGAGGTGGATATCGCTTTTGCAACTGAAACCTTATCAACCGTTAGCGGCCTAGTCGCATTAGATTGCTATGAGTGGGAGCATGTCTTAGTGATGGATCAAGATCATCCTTTGAGCCAGCTAACAACCAGTGAGGCGAAAAATATTAGTTTAGAGCAAATTCAAAAGTACCCTATCATTACCTATGACCCTGCTTTTTCTGGACGTACTGCCATTGATAAGGCCTTTGCTAAACAAGGTTTAACGCCAGATATTGTGCTAGAGGCGGTTGATGCGGATGTGATTAAAACCTATGTTGATCTTGATATGGGTCTAGGCATCATTGCGGGTATGGCGTTTGACCCTAGACGTGATTCAGGTTTAATTCATATTCCTGTGGGGCATCTATTTGGTAGACACACGACACGTTTAGCATTGAGGAAGGGGGTTTTTGTTAGGGATTACCTCTATGAGTTTGTGAAAATGTGTACGGCAGATGGTCTGATGCGTGAGGATTTGGATTTTATGTTAGTTTAAGTCATTGATTTTCAATTATATTTTTTTATTATATTGATATAAGGATAATTTATTAAATATAATTGCAAATGAGAATGATTATCAGTATAATTTCTCTAGGTTATTAAATTAATCTATTAATAATTTAGGAGATAGTAATGACTGAGGCACTCGTAGTGGGCGCGGATCGTTTAGGTAATTTGTTGGATCTGCTCAAATCACATAATATTAAAGTTAGACACCATATTACAGGTCGCGAGACTGCGCACCAAAAGCGCGTTGAGCACCTACCAAACGGCACTTCGTTAGTTATTTTATTGACTGATTTTTTAGGTCATAATGTGATGAAGTCTTATCGTTGTGCTGCTCAGAAAGCGGGAGTTCAGATCATGTGTTGCCGTCGATCCAAGGGTAGCATGCAGCAGGCATTGGCGCAGTGCGGTTTTGATAGCGTATGTGCGGCTTGTCCTAATAACAAGCTTAATCAAAAGTTAAGCCATCAGCAGGTTCATTAATCTATCCTGGCTTACCAATTAAGGAGCTTGATTATGAGTGGTGCGTTGGTCTTTCAAAAGTGGTTTAGCAGGCTGATTATCTTATTCGTGATTTGGAATTGTGTGGGATTACGCTATACGGTTAATCCCGACGTGCCAAGTTCTCAAGGTAGCGTGAGCTTGTTTTTCAAGGAAACCCCTAGCTTAAAGCTTATTTATACTGAGTTTAGGTAGGGAGTGATATTACGTACTATGTACAAAAAAGAGCTTCTAGGTTTGATCTAGAAGCTCTTTTACGTTAAGTGATGATACTGCAGAATAACTGTTCAGATACTAGAAGTGGATAACTTTATCAGTATCGTTAAGACGGCGGGCACCGTTCCAGCGTTTGTCCCAGTAAGAACTGATCTTCTCTACGCGAACAACAGCGCCAGTGCGGGGAGCATGGACAAACTCATTGTTACCCAAGTACACACCAACGTGAGAGTTACGTGCACCACGAGTATTAAAAAATACTAAATCACCAGGACGTAATTCGCTACGATCAACTTTTGTGCCAATTTTGGCCTGAGATGCTGCAACACGAGGGATGTTGAGGCCTAAATGTTTATCAGCAATATAGTGTATTAAACCGCTACAATCAAAACCATTGCTTGGAGAGGTGCCACCAAAGCGATAACGTACACCTAGATAGTTTAAAGCTGCTTGAGCTAGCTCGCTGGAAGCTGTTGTTGGGGTAGTTAGTTGAAGAGTAGCACCTTGGCCACCTAACTCTGCTTGGGTCTGACTAAGTAGTTGACCAATAGGGTCGATGAGATCAGCCTGCCATTCATTGGAGGCAGGCGTGTTATTGAGTGAAATAGTATGAATAGGGTCTGATTGTATAATCAACTCACCGATGGCGTCTCTTTGATTATCTGCCAAGCTGACACCGCTAAATGTCAGTCCTGCAATTAGTCCAGTCGGAACCAGTAAATTTTGGCAGAAAACCTGAAACCCACGTGATTTTGCAAAGTTTAATATCGACATATCACAAAAAAGGTAACAATATAATTAGAATAGTAAGGTTTTCACTTGCAAGCAAGTATATTGATTCTATATAAATAAACCGTTACTTACAAGGCTTGTGGCTGCACTTTAGTTGTTTATTTTGTAAGCTATTAGCTTGCTTTGATGGAATATGTAAGTAATTTTAAATAGCAACTTAAACCTCTTTGACTCTAATTATCGTGATAGTTTTTTTCTTTATTCTTGATAGCCTTATTTTATGGGCTTGGAAAGAGTTTTATTAAATTATTAAGAGATATTGAGATAAGCGAGAAGTAGAAAATTCAACTTAAAAATATCAAATAATATCTTTTTTGATATTTGTCAAATAGTTAAATTATTTATCAAGACTACTTTTTAAGTGTTTGTTTATATAAACAAATTTTTTGTTCTGCATCGCTAACAATACGTTATCAAAAAGCCGTCTATTCTTAAAATAGACGGCTTTATTTGTAGTTTAAATTAACTGACTGAAATCTGTCTTACTACATGCCAGAGTAAACAGGTCCTTCGCCACCTTGTGGAGCAACCCAGACGATATTTTGTGTTGGGTCCTTGATGTCACAGGTTTTGCAGTGTACGCAGTTCTCGGCATTAATTTGTAGTTGGTCCTCGCCATTATCATCTTTGATAAACTCATACACACCAGCAGGGCAGTAACGCTGCTCAGGACCAGCATATTTACTTAAGTTTACCTTAACTGGTATTGAAGCGTCTTTGAGTGTTAGATGAATCGGTTGATTGTCATCATGGTGAGTGCTTGATAAGAAGACAGAGCTGAGCCGGTCGAAAGTCAGCTTGCCATCAGGCTTAGGGTACTCGATCTTAGTGCATTCAGCAGCCGGTTTTAAGTACTCGTGATCAGCCTTCGTGCGGTGAATGGTCCAAGGCATTTTGCCCTTAAAGAGCCACTGCTCAATGCCTGTCATCAAGGCACCTATGTATAGCCCCTTTTTAAACCATTGCTTGAAGTTACGCGCTTTATTGAGCTCTTCGTGCAACCAAGACTCTTTGAAGGCCTTAGGATAGGCTTCAAGAAGCGGATAGACTGCATTGTCAGCCTCTGCATCAACGGTTTGCAAAGCATCAAAAATTGCCTCAGCACACATCTTGCCACTCTTAAGTGCAGCATGGCTGCCCTTAATCCGAGAAGCGTTAAGGAAACCAGCTTCACAGCCCACTAAAGCACCACCAGGGAATACTAGCTCAGGCAATGATAATAAGCCACCTGCCGTGATTGCGCGGGCACCGTAGGAAATACGCTTGCCTCCCTCAAATACTGGACGAATGTTTGGGTGAGTTTTAAAGCGTTGGAACTCTTCAAAAGGTGATAAGTATGGGTTGGAGTAATCTAAACCAACAACCATACCGACCACAACGATATTGTTATCTAGGTGATACAAGAACGTACCACCGTAGGTTTTATTGTCTAAAGGCCAGCCAGAGGTGTGAATTGCTAGGCCGGGCTTTGATTGCTCCGGACTAACCTCCCACATTTCCTTGATGCCGATGCCATAGCTTTGTGGGTCCGAGTTTTTGGCAAGATCAAATTTGGCAATTAACTCACGACCTAATTGTCCGCGTGAACCCTCAGCAAATACAGTGTACTTACCAATCAGCTCGTATCCAGGGGTGTAGTTGTCTGATTGTGTACCGTCACGGTTGATACCCATGTCGCCTGTCACAACGCCTTTAACAGCACCGTTGCTATCATAAAGAATCTCAGTCGCAGCAAAACCCGGGAAAATATTAACTCCAAGCTCTTCTGCTTGCTCACCTAACCATTTAGTTACGTCACCGAGACGAACAATGTAGTTACCATGGTTTTTGAAATTGTCTGGTAAGAAAAACTCGGGTGTTTTTTTTGCATTTTTTTCACTAAGGAAAAGGAACTGGTCCTCGGTTACCTCAATATTGACGGGGGCGCCGCGTTCCTTCCAATCTGGAATCAATTCATTAAGAGCAATAGGATCCATAATGGCGCCGGAAAGAATGTGAGCGCCAATTTCGCCGCCTTTGTCGACCAAACCGATTTCAATTTCTAGATCGCTCTCTGCCGCAAGTTGTTTTAGGCGTATTGCTGTTGCGAGGCCTGCGGGGCCGCCGCCGACAATCACTACGTCAAATTCCATTGATTCACGTTCACTCATTCCTCTGCTCCTGTCATCAGTTTTTATAGATAGACTTGTTTGAGATGTATAATTTATTCATCTTGGTAAAGTTGTTCTTAATCAAGGCTTAATAGCCAAACAAGGCTTTAAAATTTTAATATTGAATTTAAAGTTGAACTGTCATTTTACTATGATCTATCTTATAAAGGACACTGTTCAAATGCTTGCTAGGTTAATATCTCTGGAAGTAAGTCTTTAGATAATCGAGAGTATAGGGCTAATGCGCATTTTAAATGTCATTTACTTTCGGTACAATTTTCGCTATTAAATTTTCACCATTATCATTCCCAATGACTGGGTTAATTAGGAGAAGTATGGATAAGGTATACGAAAGTGCTACCGCTGCTTTAGAGGGTGTTGTAGCAGATGGTCAAACGATCGGTGTGGGCGGTTTCGGCTTATGTGGTATCCCGGAGGCGTTGATATCGGCACTACGCGATAGCGGCGTTAAGGATCTTACCTGCGTTAGTAACAACGCTGGTGTAGATGGTTTTGGTCTAGGTTTGTTACTAGCCACTCGTCAAATAAAAAAAATGATCGCCTCATATGTGGGTGAAAATAAAGAGTTCGAGCGTCAGTACTTATCAGGTGAATTAGAGCTTGAGTTTAATCCTCAAGGTACCTTAGCTGAGCGTTTGCGTGCTGGCGGTGCCGGTATTCCCGCTTTCTTTACACCAGCAGGAGTAGGTACTCTTGTTGCCGAGGGCAAAGAGGAGCGTGAGTTTAATGGTAAGCGTTACATCATGGAAACGGGTATTGTGCCTGATGTGTCGTTGGTAAAAGCGAAAGTAGCTGACCGTAGCGGTAATCTAATCTTTAATAAAACTGCGCGTAACTTCAACCCTAACGTTGCTACTGCAGGAAAAATTACCGTGGTTGAGGTTGAGGAGGTGGTTGAGATTGGTGAGTTAGACCCTGACCATATCCATTTGCCGGGTATTTATGTGCACCGCATTGTGGTTAACAATAATCCGGAAAAACGTATTGAACAGCGCACTTTGCGTCAAGCTTAAGATAGGGAGGATTTATAATGGCATGGTCTCGTGATCAAATGGCTGCGCGTGCAGCTCAGGAATTAGAAGATGGCTTCTATGTAAACTTAGGTATCGGTATCCCGACCTTGGTTTCTAACTACGTCCCTAGTGATATTACTGTGTGGTTGCAATCAGAAAATGGTCTGCTAGGTATTGGTCCTTTCCCAACAGAGGATGAGGTCGATGCTGATCTGATCAACGCTGGTAAGCAAACTGTTACTACTATTCCTGGTTCTTCTTTCTTCTCATCTGCTGACTCGTTTGCGATGATTCGTGGTGGCAAGATTAACCTCGCTATTTTAGGTGCCATGCAGGTCTCTGAAAACGGCGATTTAGCCAACTGGATGATTCCTGGCAAGATGGTCAAGGGGATGGGCGGCGCAATGGACTTGGTGGCAGGTGTACAGCGTGTTGTGGTGGTAATGGACCACGTTGCCAAGAGCAAAGACGGTTCGATTTCTCTCAAGATTCTGCCCGAGTGTGACTTACCATTAACTGCCGTTGGTGTAGTTGATCTGATTGTGACTGATCTTGGTGTGCTCAAGGTCACTGATGACGGCCTCAAGGTAATCGAATTGGCACCTGAGGTGACTTTTGAAGAGATTCAAGAAAAAACCGGCGTGACATTAATCCAGGCTTAATTGCTAGCTTGAGCTGATAGGTTAAAGGCGGTAGTGGTGTAAACGATTACCGCCTTTTTGTTGCTCGCTACTTTTTAAGCGCAGCGACTAGGATCAGTACCCAGCCAATGAGGAAAAAGAAACCACCGATGGGTGTAATTAAGCCCAAGTTTCTAACGTCCAGTAGAACAATGGCATAGAGGCTGCCGGAAAATAGTAAGATACCTATCACAAAGGCCCAACCAGCCCACTTAGCAATCGCTGGTTTGATATAGCTTACTGCCAATAGGGCGACGGCTAGAAGGGCTAAGCTATGGTACATCTGGTACTGTACACCCGTGTGCCAGACTTCTAATAGTCTAGGTTCGACCACTTTTGCTAAGCCGTGAGCGCCAAAGGCACCCAATGCCACTGCTAAAAATCCTAAAATTCCCGCTAAAACAATGAATGAACGCACGATAATTTGATCCTATACAATAGTGTGTTTAGAGTTTAACAATTTTACCACCCAAAACGATATGAAGATTTTAACTGTTCCTCAACGAATTCAGGCATTGCGTGAGCAAATGCAGATTCACGGCTTAGACGCATGGTTAGTTTATAGCGCTGATCCGCATTTGTCCGAGTATTTACCGGCGCATTGGTCGCAGCGTGAGTATTTAAGCGGATTTACTGGCTCTGCGGCTTATATGGTAGTGACGCAGGATAAGGCTGTGTTGTGGACGGATAGTCGCTATTGGGTACAAGCAGAGGCGCAGCTTAACGGTTCAGGTATCGAGCTCATGAAGCAGGGTGCGTCGGCAACACCGAGCTTGGAGGATTGGCTCAAGGAACAGCTTTCTGCAGGTCAAGCAGTCGGTGTTAATGGATTTGCGCTCAGTGTGGCGCAGGCTTTAAGTCTGGAAGAGAGTCTTGGTGAGGCGGAGCTTGAGTTGGTCGTTGAGCATGAGTTGCTGGATGCTTTTTGGGAGGAGCGTCCAACGCTTCCACAAGCGCCTATTTATGAGCATGAGGCACTGTACGTAGGTTTGCCGCGTCAGCAAAAATTGGCTCAAGTGCGTTCAGCGATGGCTGATTTAGCGAGTGATGTGCATTTGATTTCAGCTTTAGATGATATTGCTTGGATTTTAAATCTGCGTGGTAGTGACGTCGAATACAACCCCGTTTTTTTATCGCATTTGATTTTAACGGCGAAGCAAGCCATGCTATTTGTAGACTCAGCCAAGCTTGCAGAGCCATTAGTGCAACGCTTAGCTAGTGATGGTGTGGCCTTGCATCCTTATGCTGAGCTCACAACCGAGCTGGCTGTGTTGCTGGAGGATGAACAGAATACACTGTTGATTGATCCTGCACGCACGGCATGGACTATTTGTGAGCCTTATACAGAGCAGACGGTATTGGCATTAAATCCCTCGCAACGCCTTAAGGCAGCTAAAAATGCTAAGGAAATTGCTCATGTTCGTCATGCGATGGAAAAAGATGGTGCGGCATTATGTGAGTTTTTTGCTGCTTTTGAAGCCCGTTTAGCGGTTGGAGAACGGCTATCTGAGCTTGATGTTGATGAGATGCTCATAGCTGCACGAGCACGTCAAGAGGGTTTTGTTTCACCAAGCTTCGCAACCATTGCAGGATTTAATGCGAATGGTGCATTACCGCATTATCGTGCCTTGCCGAAGTCATATTCAATGCTTGAGGGTGATGGTTTACTGTTAATTGATTCGGGAGCTCAGTACCTTGACGGCACGACGGATATTACCCGTGTGGTGCCGATAGGCGAGATTAGTGCCGAGCATAAAAAAGACTACACCTTGGTGTTAAAGGGCATGATTAATTTATCTATGGCGGTCTTTCCTGTTGATGAACCGGCGCCAAACCTTGATGCCATTGCTCGCTTACCTTTGTGGCAGGTGGGTCTGGATTTTGGTCACGGTACCGGTCATGGTGTAGGATATTTTCTGAATGTTCATGAGGGGCCACAGAGTATTTCTCACTATGGCTACGGTCGTCCTAATACAGAGATGAAAGAGGGCATGATTACTTCAAATGAACCAGGGTTGTATCGTGCTGGCCAGTGGGGGATTCGCATTGAGAATCTTGTATTAAATCAACCTGCTTTTAAAACTGAATTTGGTGATTTTCTGCGCTTTGAAACCTTGACCTTATGTCCTATCGATACGCGTTGTGTGGCCTTGGAGTTGCTGCGTGAGGATGAAAGGCAATGGCTCAATAGCTATCATGAAGAAGTGCGCGAGCGCTTATTGCCGCGAGTGGTTGGTGACGCTAAAGCATGGTTGTTGCGGCGTACAAAGGCTATTTAGTTCCTTTTTAGTACCCATAAAAAAAGCTTCTCTATAAAGAGAAGCTTTTTTTTGATATTAAATCAAACTACTTAAGTTTGATTTCTTTGTACTCAACGTGCTTGCGAACAACAGGATCGTACTTTTTGAAAACCATCTTGTCAGGCGTGTTACGCTTGTTTTTAGTGGTTGTGTAGAAGTGACCAGTGCCAGCAGTTGACTCTAATTTGATTTTCTCGCGAATACCCTTAGCCATGATATATTCCTATAAATTTAAAAATGCTAATAAAAGATGCAGGACCAGCGATTAAACGCTCTGGCCATTAGCACGCATTTCGGCTAAAACGGCATCAATACCTTTCTTGTCAATCGTGCGTAAAGCGTTAGTAGAAATACGTAGGCGAACCCAACGGTTTTCACTCTCAACCCAGAAACGGCGAGACTGTAGGTTAGGTAGGAAGCGACGCTTTGTCTTGTTTTGCGCGTGTGAAACTTTATTACCGGTCATTGGGCGCTTACCGGTTACTTGGCAGACTTTAGCCATGGTTGTACCTCGTTAATTACATCGTTGATTTAAAGACTTGGTTGTTGGCCCAAGCCAGCCTTCTTTAATGCCCAGATGATGAGTCGTGGGCAATCGATAATAATAACCCGAATTTCAGGGTAAATCAATCACTTAAGGCGTTATTACTATTAAAAAAAAGTTCATCATACCCTAAGGCGGTGTTTCAACAACATCTTAGTGTAGCTTAGCAACCACGCGACCAAAGAATAGAGCAATGCACAGAAATAAAAGCATCGTGACTAATAGTGGTAATTCGGTACCATTGTGCCAGTGACTGACGATAGCACTTGATAGTGTACCAAAGATAAAAAGTGTTGCACCGGCTAGTGCAGATGCCATGCCCAAGCGGTGGCCTTGTTTATTTAGTGCCAAGACTGGGGCGGTGGGGTTAATCAAACCTAAACCAATGGTAAAGGCTACCATAACTGACATAAAGATAAATAAATTCATGACACCGCTAAGTGACAGAATAATACCAAGCATTAATACGGCGACAACCCAATATGCCGCAAATCGATAGAGTGTGAGGACGCGTGCACCGCGACGTAGCAAAAATCCACAAAGTTGTGAACCAATCATCAGCCCAAAGGCGATTACAGCAAAGCTGCGGGCAAATCCTTGAGGACTAAGGCCGTAAGTTTCCATTAAAACGGTGGATGAGGATGCAATAAAAGCAAACATCGCCGCCATCGTAAAGCCGCCAGCTAAGGCAAAACCTATAAAACCACGATCAAACAGTAAGTCGATATAATTGCTGAGAATGCTTTTGGGGCTGATGGGTAGGCGTTTATCAGTTGCTAGTGATTCTTTGAAAAAAAAGGCTATGAGGAAAAAAGAAATTAAACCGTAAATAGCTAGGATCAAAAATATACCACGCCAGCCGGCATAGTCTGCTAGTATCGCACCTATAATTGGTGCCACTACAGGCGCTAAGCCAGTTAACAGCATTAGAACAGTCATGGCGTTAGCCGCTTCTTGGGTGTTGTAATGATCACGTATAACTGCTCTGGAAATAGTCATAAAGTAGGCTGCACCAAAGGCTTGTAGTGCTCGGCCTAGCATTAAAAAATTAAAGTCAGGCGCATAGGCACAAATTAGGCTGGCGACCATATATAGCAGGGCGCCAATTAGGAGAGGGCCTTTGCGACCGTAGCGGTCAGTGATGGGCCCGACCACTAGTTGTGAAAAAGATAAACCAAATAAAAAGGCTGATACGGTTAGTTCAACACGTGGTTGAGGTACTTGAAAATCCTCAGCAATCACAGGGAAGGTTGATAGATACATGTCAATTGTGGCTGGACCAACAATGGCTAATACTGCCATTATTAACAGCCACAAGGGAATATTAAACTTTACTTTTTTTGTAGACATGCCAATACCAGTTAAAAAGAACAAGAGAACAAACCATTAAGCTTACTGCATTCATCAACCATAAGCTAGCAAGGCCAGTGGTTGAGTTAGGGATAAGTATATCGGTGATAAACGTTAAGCCGCCAGCGGCTGGGCCAAAGCCAAAATAATAACCAATACCAATGCCTAAGCCTAGTAGGCAGATTGTTTGTAAAATAAAGGGTACAGTAGCGATTTTATGGGCACGTAGTACATAGGTGTTTAAGCATTGCATGGAGTCCCAAACATGGATAACTGGGAAGAAGGTTAATAAGCCAGTAGCGATAATATTGATTTCTAAGTCATTGGTGTAGAGTCCAATAATTTTCTGCTTGGTTAAAAGTACCACAATAATGGTAATAAATGCTGTTGCTAGTGCTATGCCAAAGCCACACATAATGCTGCGATGCGCAGTTTGCCAGTCCCTTGCGCCCAAAAAACGTGCGGCAATCGCTGCTGTCGCAATGCCAATGGACATAGGGATCATGTAGGTAAAGGAAATCAGATTAGATAAGATCTGGTGTCCTCCTGATACGTAAGCCCCTTCTCTTGCTACAAAGAGTGTGATAAAAGTAAACGAGCAAATTTCCACTAAATAAGAGGCCCCCATAGGTAAGCCAAGACGCAAAATTTCAGCGATACGATTTAACTTAGGTCGCGACATGCGTAGGTTGTAGCGCTTATAAAAAGGGTCTACGTATAAAACAGCACAACCGACAATTAGTTGAAACCAGGATACAACGGCAGTTGAAATGCCGGCACCATCGCTACCCATTTCAGTAAAGCCGAAATTGCCGAAAATTAGTAACCAGTTAATAAATAACTTTAAGGGGATGCTTGCAACGCTAACATACATAACGGTGCTAGCTCGTTGGCTAGCAGTACATAGGGAGTAGATTACACGGAATATTAAAGCGGGCGCCATGCCATAAAATGTGTATCGCAGGTAGCTAGTAACGTCAGCTCTCACTTCGGGGGATAAATCGCCTGCTAAATTAATTAAAAAGTTCGGGTTAAGTAATCCAATCGCCCCAATGATTGTAATGATAAGAGAGACCCAAACACCTTGACCAAAAAGCTCTCCTACCTCATCATTTTTATCTGCTCCAATTGTTTGAGAAAAAATAGGGATAAGGGCATGTATCACTCCCATCAAGCTAATCACAATGGTCACATAAATTGAGGCAGCTAAAGAAATAGTCTGCAAGGCTTGTACACTGAAGTTACCCAGCATGATGCTATCGATAATGGCAAAAGAAACGCCAACCCACTGACCGATTAGAATGGGCCAGACCTGCAGCAAAATCTTTTTAGTGAGCGCTGCAGCTCGGGTAGTAGACAGGTCTTGTCCCGTCTTTTGAGGTTTTTGCATGGTGTAGCTTTATATTATCTTATTGGAAGTGGTCTGGCAGGGATATTAATCGGAAAATCTCGCCGTGTCGATCACTTTCACGACTGCCTTGCCAAATCGTTACGCCATTGCTTATTAGATCAACCTCGGGTAGGCGAGAGGATAGGTCGGTTAAGTCTACCTCACGCTTTTTATTGGTTTGAGTCAGTAGCCAGTGGCAATCATGGTTAGATGATAAAGATGTTTTACCATAGATATAGAATAACGCCTGCTGGCCATCACCCAAGCCGAGAGCTCGTATACACTCACCGTCCTGGACGTTATCTTTGACTGCTTGTGATAGTTCATAAGCCACTGAATTGTAACTACGGTTATAGTTTACCGCTGGCATCCAGAGCGTAACGATAAGTAGCCAAGATAATGTAATACCAATCGCAAATAGGACAATGCCTCGCCATAACGATTCGGGTTTGAGGCGTAAACGCCAGTTAATCGCCATCACCCATAAGACACTAATAGCCGTGGCAAGTAGTAGAGCTAGCCAGTGGATTTTCAGTTCGAACTCAGGCACTAGGCGTGCAATATTACTATGAATTGTTGTTGGCCAACCTAGATATAAAGCGATCCACCCTAGCCAAATCACAATGATGGCCAAGCTGTTAATCATAATTGAATACCAATCGAGCGCATTAATCAGGTTGCGACGTAAGGTGGGGATTGACATGGCTGCTAAGACAGCAGTTGGCATAACTAAGGTGGCATACTCCGGTTCAAAGCTATTTTTTAAGATAAATAGTAGAAGTAGATTGGCAATGATAAAAATACTTGGAATAAAAATATGAGGTGCCATCAACCAATTACGCCATTGCCATAGTGCATAGAGGGCAAAAGGCCAAAGCGGTAATAGAAACCAGCTTAGCTCGCGCAGGGCATTTAAAAAACTGCTGCCGTAACCACTAAAAGCGATCTGATTATAGGTTAACCAAGTAGCGTACCATTCAGGTTGAGTGCTTTTGATGCTAAGTAGCCATGCTAGGCAGAGAATAGCGCTAACCGCAAGAGCAAATAAAATAGCTTGTTTGCGAGTGCGGTCATAGAAACGATAAGTTAGTAATAATAGGGTAGCCACTAGGGGTGGAAAAATACCAATAAGGCCTGCTGCAAAAAAGCTGCCAGCCAAGCCTGCAATCAGAAAGAAAAAGCCCTGTCTAGGTAGCTCAAAAATACGAACTAAACCATAGAAAACAAGTGAGTGACAAGCCATTAGTAGTGGAATAAAGGTGGTTTCATGCATGCGCATGATGATGCCGAAGCACGCGACAGTAAATAAAAAGGCACAATCCGCCAACATGCGCCCATAGTCACGTGGATCAGGCTCACCACCAAATGGTAATGGGAGAGGCTGGCACTCGGTGCGGCGTGCTAACAAATAGCAACCATACCAAGCTCCGTACAAAATAATATAAAAATACAGTAAATTTGGTAGTCTTGCTGCCGTGATTTGAGCATCTAATGGACTCATCCAAAGTCCGAAGATTGGAGTGAAAATTAGCTCAAAAATATAAGCAACCCAGATTAGTAATGGGCCATGCTCAACAAAAGGCGTAGCGCCAATATAAGGCGTAAGTAGTGCGCGACCTCCCTCAGTGAGGGCCGTTAGTATGGTCGCGAGCCCAGTTGCGTCATCAGTTTTCCATGCATCTCTAAAGAATAGACCGAAAAAGACGTAGGCTAAGCCGACCCAAAGCAAAGTCTGTCTTGGCAGCTTACTGGCGGTGGGGGCGGTCAAACGGGCGGGTGTTTTTGTATTTTCTAAAACCACTGAAAACCTAAAAAATCTGGTGAATGTAATAATGAAAGTATTTTATCCTAAAGGGGATTTATAAGCACCCATAAAAAAAGCTTCTCTTAAGACAAGAGAAGCTTCTCAAAGCGTCATCAAAGTTGATGATACTTAATTGCTTACTTTTTAATTGCGCCAGCTGTTCTAGCATAACGATTGCGGAAGCGCTCAACGCGACCAGCTTCAACGACACGAGTCTGTGCGCCAGTATAGAAAGGATGAGACTCAGAGGTCACATCACATTTGTATAGAGGGTAAGTCTCACCGTCGATTTCGATGGTTTCACGAGTAGGTGCTGTAGAGCGAATGATTACATGATTGCCGGTTTGTTGGTCTAAGAAAGCCACGTCACGGTAATCAGGGTGAATACCTTCTTTCATGATAAATCCGTATTTTTTTGATTGGGTCGCCAACCTCACATACCATATGTAGGTCACGTATCCTGTTAATAGCCGCATAGTTTAACAAAAAGCATCCCTCTTTTAAAGAGATGCTGTGTAAATAGCTGATTTATTGTTGGTAAAAAGTCTATTGATGTAATTAAACTGGTAGGCGATCTTAGAGAAGTAACAAAATTAAGAGCCCACGGTCAGTGCAGGGATGTCAATAACGACATTTTTTGACTCTAGCGCAATGGCAATGTTTTTAGCAAAGTTATCAGCTACTTCTCCTAGTTCACTTAACTGGTGGTAGCCGACTTCCTGTGTAATACCAAGGATGCGATCCAGTAATAATACCTTGCCGCTAGGACGGAAGGGCTCGCACTCTAACTCTTCCCATTTGTTGTAAAGCCATTGTTGTGCAGACTCGACTGATCCATCGCTTAGATCTAAGTCATGTAAAATGAACTCTAGGCTCTGGTTTTGACTGAAAATAATGGTAATTTGGTGTCTCACAGTGATTATCCTTTTAGGTTAAACTTCTTCTAACTAACAATTTGAGCAGTTTTTTTACAGAATAACTGTCATGTTTTTGACTATTGTTGTAATGCTTTTTTAAAACACGATATTAATTTATAATTAATATTCCCACCTATCTTTATATTGATACTATTATGTTTTTAGTTCTTCAAGATCCACAGGCCATTGCTCAGTATGTTAGTGAGCGTTTAGTTAATCTAATTAAAAGTAAGCCTCAGGCGGTGTTAGGTTTGGCGACCGGTAGTACGATGGAACCGGTATATCAACAGTTTTGTGCTGACGCCAAGGAGCAGGGCCTTGATGTGTCGCAGCTTACGTCTTTTAATTTAGATGAGTACGTTGGCTTGTCGTACGAGCATCCGCAAAGCTATCACTACTATATGAATCATTATTTATTTGATCATTTAAATTTTTCTAGAGAGAACATATTTTTACCAGATGGCGTGCCTGAAAATGTTGAGCTGCATTGTCAGCAGTACTCACAGAAAATAGCAGATTATGGTGGGATTGATCTGCAGTTGCTCGGTGTGGGTAGTAATGGTCATATTGGTTTTAATGAGCCAGGAACCTCATTTAAAAGTCGCACTCATGTGGTGGTGTTGTGTGAGAATACGCGTATTGATAATGGTCGCTTCTTCGATTCATTGGATGAGGTGCCAACACATGCGATTACGATGGGTATGCAGGATATTGCCGAGGCCAAGCAGATCGTTTTTATCGCGACTGGTGATAAAAAGGCTCAGGTGATGCGTGATTTGTACGAGAGTGAGGTTGATGAGCAGATGCCTGCATCGATGCTTAAAAATCATCCTAATGTGTTGTTTATTATTGATAAAAAAGCAGCGACCTTGTTGCCGGCGGCTGCTTGTGAGTTTATAGACTAGTTTTCAAAATAGCC